>CAZWMX010000173.1:1414-4483 GCA_964635205.1 uncultured Acidimicrobiaceae bacterium
TTGGCGGCGTGACCGGTCCCGTTCTGTGGTTCCTGGACAACGGCTTTTGTGCCTTCGGGAAGGCCTGCGACCACCTCATCGGCCTGGTACCCGACCACAACAGAAACCTCATCCGGATCGAGAGAACCGGAAGCATCCAGAACCCATTCGAGCAGGGTCCTTCCGCAAGCTGCGTGGAGCACCTTGGCCTTGTCGGTTCGCATGCGTGTGCCCTTGCCTGCTGCCAGGACGATCACACCGACACTCATCTGATCACAACCTTCGGTCGTTTCGCTGGGGGGACAGGACTTGAACCCGTTCTAGATGGACCAAAACCACCTGTGCTGCCAATTACACCACCCCCCATTGCAGTGGCGCGACCAGTAAGTGTAGAACGGGGGCGCGTATGTGTTCCATCGAAGTCATCCATTCATCCGCTCCCATCCGAGTGCAACGGGTGACACGGCTTCGGTTGCCCTTGTCGGCACGTCGATGCTCAGCACCGCGCTGCGTGCCTCATCGATCGTGCTGAAGAACGCGAACAGCGCCGAACCGGACCCCGTCATGGCGACTCCGGTACTCCACCTCGCTGCGATTTCGTCCCGCCACTCGCCAACGCGAGCGTCGAGTGACACGGCAGCAGGGAACAGATCGTTTCGGATGGGGAGTCCCCCCCGAAGGGATGGAGGCAGATCCAGGTCATCCATGGCATCCCCCACCGGGCCGTCGAGCCTGTCCCACTCGCCAAACACGGCAGGCGTCGAGAGTGAGAACGGCGGAACGACGATCCCCAGTGCAAAATCGCTCAGAGGCTCGTGGTCCTTCAGCCGCTCACCGCGACCCTCGACAAGTTTGGTGCCTCCGACGAGAGAGAACGGAACATCAGCACCAAGGGACTCCGCAAGCTCGGACGTCGTTTCACCATCGAGTCCGAAGCGACCTGCCAACAACCCCAAGGTCGCAGCCGCGTCAGCACTCCCACCGCCCAGTCCGGCGCCTGACGGAATCCTCTTGTGGATGTCCAGGGACATCGGCTGTGTGACCCTTGCCGTCCGCCTGGTGACCTCGATCGCCCGCCACGCGAGATTCGTTTGGTCCGCCGGCGCCTCGCCACCCCGGACCGTCACCGAGTCGTCAGAGGCCGGCCGAACGACGACGATGTCGGCGAGCGAAACGGACTGGAAGATCCCCGCAAGGGGGTGATAACCGTCAGCGGACCTCGGGTACACGGCAAGGGCGAGGTTCACCTTTGCGTATGCCTTTGCCCTCATCGATCTTGATCCTCGGCGTGGGCGATGTCGACGAACGCGAGCGGGGTCAACTGCTCGGGTCTCGCCGTCGGATCGATCCCGGCCCGAGCGAGCGTCGCCTCAGAATCTGCCACAACGTTCAGCAGCGACCGCCTGAGCATCTTGCGTCGCTGACCGAACGCAGCGGAAGCAAGCTCGATCGCCCTATCTGCACCGCTCGGCGCGACCTTGCGATCGAACACGATCACAGCCGATTCGACTCTCGGCTGGGGCTCGAACACCTGAGGCGGTACCGAGAAGGCGAACCTCACCTCGGCGTGGAGGCCGGCGGTCACAGACGGCAGCCCGTACGTTTTGGATCCAGCATCAGCCAGCAGCCTATCGGCCACCTCGCGTTGGACCATGACAACGATACGTGTGACACGGGGTGCATGCTTGAGCGTGTCGAGCACGATCCCTGTGCCGACGTTGTACGGCAGGTTACCGACCATCGTCCATGTGCCCGGGTCGAGGGCTTCGTCGAGGCGGATTCTCGATGCATCCTCGAACCGAAGTTCGATGTTCTCGTGCTCAGCGAGGGTTTCGGCGAGTATCGGTGAGAGGGATTCGTCTATCTCATAGGCGACGACGGTCCTTGCGTGGTCGGCAAGAACGGATGTGATCGTCCCCGTGCCTGCGCCGATCTCGACAACCTGGCTCGAGGCATCGAGGCCGGATTCGGCAACGATGCGTCTCACGATGTTCGGATCTGCAAGGAAGTTCTGACCGAAGGAGTAGGTGGGTCGATGGTCGTGGGCGGCAAGCAGCCGCCTGATTTCGCTCCTGGCCTGGGTACCGTCGTCAACCACGCGGAGAACCGAATACTCGAGCCGCTGTCTCCGATGTGAGCCTTGCGACCTCATCCTCGTCCAAGCCCCACACGCTTGCGAGGGCAGCACCTGTGTGAACAACGTTCGCCGGTTCGTTCGGCTCTCCACGCAGCGGTTCGGGTGTCAGGTAGGGACTATCCGTCTCGACCATCGTGGCATCCCATGGAGCGTGCTTGGCAGCCAGACGGAGCGTCTCCCCCGTCCTGTACGTGAGCGGGCCGGCGAACGAGAACGTCACCCCCAGCTCACGGAACCGCTTCGTCCACTTCGGCCCACCGGTCCAACAGTGCAGCACGGCCTTGTCTCCGAGATCGGCTTCTTCGAGCATTTCGTACACGTCCTTGAACGCATCCCTGCAATGGACGATCACCGGTTTGCCGAGTTCGGTGGCCAACACGAGCTGGTCGGCGAACGCCCGAATCTGGTCGTCCCTCGGCGCGAGGTTACGGTACCAGTCGAGACCGCACTCGCCGATCGCTGCGGCGTCCTGGGCGAGCTCCGAAATCCGGTCGGCAACGTCTGGCCACTTGTCTGCGTTGTGTGGATGCAGCCCTGCCGACCAGAGCACGCGGTCGGGGAATCGCTCGGCGATGTCCTGACTCTGCTCCGATGATTCGACATCCACGCCTGGGCAGAGCAACCAGTCAACACCTGCGTCGACTGCCCTGGTCAGTACCGCCTCCGGATCGTCTTCAACGAGGAAGAGATGTCCGTGCGTGTCCACCCACCGGTGTGTTGGCACGACGTCTGAGCCCATTTCAGAACGTCTCTTCGAGCTCGACCTTGGTGTACAAGGGGCCGAGTTCTCCGAGCTTGGCACCGGCCGGAACGGCAGGAGCCTCCCACACCGGTGCCCTGCCCTTGACCTCGGTGCCCAGCGCTTCGAGCACCCGCCTCGACGTCTCGGGGAGATACGGCGACAGCGCCACAGCGTTGCCGGCGATCATCTGGAGCGCCACCCACAGCGTCGT
>CAZWMX010000174.1:0-4339 GCA_964635205.1 uncultured Acidimicrobiaceae bacterium
CGTAGTACGTATGACGACCGGCAATGCAGCCTCGTACTACGTAGAGCGAGCATGGCGAGCGGTCGTACTACGTGAAGCGAAGCGGTAAGGGAGCGAAGCGACCGATCGGTCGTCGGTAGGCAAGGCGCAGCCGAGCGGTCGTAGTACGTACTACGTAATACCTACTACGTTTTCCTCATGCAAACGATCCTGCTCGTCGCCGACCGCCAGAGTGTCATCGATCGGGTTCACACTGCACTCGCGACACCCGACATCGCGGTGATCGACCACACCGACTCAGATACTGCGGCCGATGCCGCATACGGTGAGAATGTCGATGCTGTACTCGTCGACATGCAGGTTGGTTCGATGGGGGCCATGGCGGTGACCCGTGCAATACGGTCCAAGGCAGACGATGGCATCGGAATCCCCGTGACGATCCTCCTCGACCGCGAAGCTGATGCCTTCCTCGCGGGAAGGTCCGGCGCTCGGAATTGGCTCACCAAGGACGCCACCGCAACCGAACTTCGAGCGGCACTGGCCCCCGCGACAGCAACCGCGTGATGACCGACAAGGAGCCTGCGAGTACAGGCAGGTCATTGCTGGAACCGCGATGACCGCCGGAACTTTCATCTATCTCGCGATTCTCGGAGTGTGCACGCTTGCATCCGGGTTCTTCTCTGGTTCCGAGACTGCGCTGATCGGGATCTCTCGCGAGCGCGTTCACAGGCTCGCCGAGGAGGGTGCCAGGGGGAGGCGTCTCGAACGACTCATTTCCCAGCCGGATCGGATGCTTTCAACTCTCCTCGTTGCAAACAATGCGGTGAACGTTCTCTCCGCATCGGTGGCCACGATCCTGTTCGTATCGCTCATCGGTGCAACATGGGGTCCATGGGTTGCGACCGGGGTGATGACAGCAGTACTTCTCATATTCGGTGAGATCACACCAAAGACAATCGCCGCACGGTACCCGGAGCAGTTCTCGCTGAGAGTTGCACCAACGATCTGGAGCCTCTCGATCGTCCTCGCACCAATCGCACGGTTCTTCTCGGCCATCACGCGCGGCCTTCTCCGTCTCCTCAGACTCGATATCAACGCACCCACCGACGGAGCCACAGAGGATGACATTCGCGCTCTTGCCGCGTTGAGCCAGCGAGGCGGCCAGATAGAGGCGGCTGAGCGAGAGATCATCGATGCCCTGTTCCACCTGGCCGATACCTCGGTCCGCGACGTGATGACTCCAAGGCTCGACATCGTCACACTCCCCCTGCCCCTGTCTGCCGACGACCTTCGCAAGGCAGTTACGGACACAGGCCATTCGCGTTTTCCGGTCACGGCAGACGGACTCGACGACCTCCAGGGAATCGTCCATGTCAAAGACCTATTGAGAAGGCCTGAGCCGGAGAACGAAGACGATCTGACACCCGTGTTTCGGGCTCCAAACTACGTCCCAGAGACGATGTCGGTGCTTGACACGCTCGAAGAAATGCGAACACGACACTCCGGCATGGCCGTTGTCGTAGATGAGCACGGAGGAGTCGAAGGGATCGTCACGATCAAGGATCTCGTTTCGGAGCTTGTCGGGGAACTCCAGGACGAGTACGACCCTGGTACGCCAGCGGTCACACAGATCGCAGAACAGGTTTGGATCGCGGATGGGCGAGTTGACATCGATGATCTCTGTGAGGTGATCGGCCATGACGTACCGGACGGTCCGTACTCGACGGTGGGTGGTTTCATCATGACCACGTTCGGCAAGATTCCCGCACGCGGGAACGAGATACTCGAGGACGGATACAGATATACCGTCCTGTCGATGGACCGCCAGAGGGTCGACCGCGTCAAGGTCGAGAGAATCGAGTAGACCGATACACTCCCGGTCATCGGGACGTAGCGCAGCTTGGTAGCGCGCATCGTTCGGGACGATGAGGTCGCCGGTTCAAATCCGGCCGTCCCGACCAAGCCCCCCATGGAGGGGCTTCTCATCTGCTGATGCTAGCTATTCGAGCAGTAGCTCGGCGAGCTGGACCGCGTTCAACGCTGCGCCCTTTCTCAGATTGTCACCGATGGCGAAGAGGCTGATACCACCGGGAAATCCGATGGTTTCGCGAAGTCTGCCGACGAGAATGTCGTCGATCCCTGCAGAATCGAGAGGTGTTGGGACCTTGGTGTCATCCCAGAGTTGCATGCCGGGGGCAGAACCAAGCACGGCCACTGCCTCGTCGAGGTCGACCCGACGGTCGAACCACATCGATGCCGAGATACCGTGGCCAACCATGACCGGTACGCGAACGCACGTCGGCTCGACCGCTATGTCATCGCGTTCGAGAATCTTGCGCGATTCGTGGACGAGCTTCCACTCCTCATCTGTGTAGCCGGCCTCGGCAACCGATCCGGCGAGAGGGAGCACGTTGTACCCGATCGGCCGCGCATACAGCTCTCCGTCGGGTTCCACCCAGTTCCCGGTGACAAGGCTCTCCCTGTCGGATCCGAAATGGTCGATCTCCGCCGCGAGTTGCGTGATTCCCGTCTGTCCTGATCCGGAGACACTCTGGTACGACGTTGCGAACAAGGTTCTGAGACCTGCTGCCTGATGCAACGGTCCTGCGGCCATCATCGCAACCATCGTGGTGCAATTCGGGTTAGCCACGATGCCTTCGTGAGTGCGGATCGCGTCGTCGTTCACCTGGGCAACAACCAACGGAACCGTGTCATCCATTCGGAACGCGGAGGAATTGTCGATCACCGTTGTCCCTGCGGAGACGAACCGCGGTGCATACTCACGCGATCGCGCTCCCCCTGCGGAGAACAGGGCGATGTCAATCCCTGATGGGTTCGCCGATTCGAGATCCTCGACCTCGACACCCCCCCACTTCGTGTCGATGACCCGGCCGGCCGATCGAGATGACGCCATCAACCGCACGTCCGATGCGGGGAATCCTCGCTCCTCGAGAATCGAGAGCATCGTGGTTCCGACAGCACCGGTCGCACCGACGATCGCAACACTCGGGTTGGTGAAGGTCTTCATCCGGGCGACCCTTGGTCAAGCCCAAGACCTGTGTGGAGAGCGGTGACGGCCTCTTCCACCCTGTCACCGGCCACAACACACGAGATTCGGATCGGTGACGTGGAGATCATCTGGATGTTGATCTCATGGTCGGCAAGAATCCTGAACATCCGGGATGCGATTCCCGACTCGGTCTTCATGCCGATACCCACCACCGTGACCTTGGCTATTCCCTCGTCCACGCTCACCCCTCCGGCATCAACTGCCTCAGCAACCATCTTCGACTCGCGCTCGGCAACATCGAGCATCGATAGAGGAACAGTGAAGCTGATGTCTGTGGAGCCATCGTGGGACACGTTCTGGACGATCATGTCGACGTTCACGCCGGCAGCTGCGAGCGACTCGAACACGGATGCAGCGACGCCGGGCGTGTCGGGGACGTGAAAGACGGTGAGCTTGGCCTCAGATTCATCGTGTGCGATTCCGCGTACTACGGCTTGTTCCATCGTTTCCTCCTTGACCCAGGTCCCTTCACCGTCATGGAACGATGATCGAACGTGGATGGGGATGCCGAATCGTCGCCCGAACTCAACGGATCTCGGCATGAGAACTCCAGCACCTGCCGAAGCAAGTTCGAGCATCTCCTCGAACGTCAGCTCATCGAGCTTCCTGGCGGTCGGCACAACCCTTGGGTCGGCAGTGAACACACCATCGACGTCCGTGTATATCTCGCATCTGTCGGCTGAGAGAGCAGCGGCGAGTGCCACAGCCGTGGCGTCTGATCCTCCTCTGCCCAGGGTGGTTACGTCCCGTGAATCAGGGTTGACTCCTTGGAACCCAGCGACGATCACGACCTTGCCCTCATCAAGACCTTCGCGCACCCGCTCCGCTCGAATCTCAACGATCTCGGCTTGGCCGTGTTGTCCCGTGGTGAGAATCCCTGCTTGGGAACCAGTGAAGCTGGTGGCACCGACTCCGAGGTCCTGGATCGCCATCGCGACCAGGGCCATCGTGACGCGCTCGCCTGCCGTGAGGAGCATATCCAGCTCCCTCGGATGGGATCGGTGCGAAACGTCGGCTGCCAATCCGAGAAGTTCGTCGGTTTGCCTGCCCATTGCACTGACCACCACAACGACACCGTCTCCGCCCTTGTGAGCATCAACGACGCGCCTCGCGACGCTGCGGATCTTCTCTGCGTCCGCGACCGACGTGCCACCGTACTTGTGAACCACCAATGCCATCGCGCGGAGTGTAGATGCAGGTTTCAGGTGTCAGGTTCTGCCGGTCGTACTACGTACTGGGGAACCCTCAGGACATCGTTGACACTTTTCCCTCAGGACATCGTTGACACAT
>CAZWMX010000175.1:0-4338 GCA_964635205.1 uncultured Acidimicrobiaceae bacterium
ACACGATACATGGATGACAAATGGCCGATTCCGTGCCAACATGGCCGGACGGAGAAAGGAGGTGGTCCAAGAATGTCTGAAAGTATTTGCAGGACCCCGGAGGTGGTCGAGCGCTAGCGCGACCAGCTGTGTACCAGCGAGGTCGTGCTCCTCTTCGAGGTAGGTAGCGACTTCAACTTGGACCACCGGAACCCGGAGCATCACACGTAGGTCCCGTGCGACGGCGAAAACGCCGAGGACGCTCCGGGTTCTCTCGCGCCCTTTGGAGGGCATCGTTGTGCCCTGATCCTTGGCCATCACGGCGGGCCATCGTCTCCCTGATTGGCGCCCGATTCGAGGTTCGCACAAATCCTGAGTGCACGAGTGAGAGTTTATTCTCAGCCCAGTAGCCTTACTGACAAGCCAGGAGGTCACGTGCCATTCAATCTCGGGATCGCGCAGCTTGCGCTGATCTTCTTCATCATGGTTCTGCTCGCTATCCCATGGGTCGTGGGTGTCGGGAAGCTCTTCGAGAAGGGGCATTCGAAACTCGGTCGGGTGGCTCTCGTCGGATTCGTCGTCCCGATCATCTTCCCACTGGGCTACGCAGGTTGGTTCGTGCCAAGAAGAAGCCGCAGCGCATAGTCCCGCAAGGGTCTTCCATCGGTGATCGCACATCGATGCGGTGCGGGAGCAATGGGGAGGGGACAGCGCATTCATCAACATCGAGGATGATCGCGGTGAGTTCGGCGCTATCAACGTAGGTGCGTTGAAGGTTGTCAGATTCCAGACGCTGTACACAGCTCTCTTCACACCCGAGGGTCTCCAACCCTTCACGATCACCGAGACAGAGATGCGCGAGATCGCAGCAGCTGGATTCGGAGTGATCAAGCCGTAACTCTTGCCGATCGACTCCTGATCGGAAGACTGTTCAGCGGTTGCGGGTCCTCCAGATCCGAGCACCGAGCACCATCAGGAGGACTCCGCCCATCGCGAGCAGGATCCGCAGGAATGCCACCCGGCTCGAGCCGGCGTCCGCCACTTCAGCGGCGAGCACGTACACACCGGCCGCGATGAGGAAGAGGGTGGCGGTGATTCCCAACGTCAACTGGTCGACGGCACGATGGAGCCTCCTCGTTTCCATCTCGAGACCGCGCTGACGAATCGCGAATTCGAGGTCGCCCGTTTCGAGTCGCTGGAGAAGCCTGTTCGCTCGATGAGGGAGACCTTCGAGGAGCCGGACCACGTCGAGGGCGTCGCGTCCGACGCGGTGTCCCACGTTCGTCGGCGATGTCTTCTCCTTGAGGAGCGCTTTCACCTCAGGTTCGACAGCGTCAAAGAACAAGAAGCTCGGGTCGACGAGCACTGCAGTGCTTTCGAGCATGGCGAGTACCTTGAACATGAGGGCCAGACCGGGAGGGAACCGGAGCTGATGCCGATAGGAGATCCGCATCAGCTCACCAACCATGTCACCGGCAGCAAGGTCCTCGATGGACTTGCTGCCGATGCGATGGAGTAGACGGTCGAAGTCTCGGGCCACGCTGCGTCGTTGTGCCTCGGGTTCGGTGACGCCCAGGACCCAGAGGGCGTCGAGCATCCCTTCGGCATCGCTCGATGCCATCGCGTAGGTGAGATCGAGGAAGTGATAGCGCTGGCGCTCGGAGAGCGTGCCGACTATCCCGAAGTCGATGAGTCCGATCCTGAGATCCTCCATGACGATGAGGTTGCCGGGGTGTGGGTCCGCATGGAAGAAGCCCTCCCGAAAGATCTGCGTAAAGGCAGTGCGCAGCGCCACCCCGGCGAGGTGATGACGATCATCAGGTGTCAGGCGGGTGTCGTGAGCGGCGCCGGCAAAACTGGTACCACGAACCTCGTCCATGACGAGCACTCGTGGCGTGGAGTAGTCCCAGTGGATCCTTGGGATGAACACATCGTCGTCGCCGCTGTGGATGGCTCTCAAGCGGTCGGCATTCTCACCTTCGTTGGTGTAGTCGAGTTCATTTCGCAGCGTGAAGGCGAACTCGTCGAAGAATCCCTCGATGTCGTAGAACGCCTCAGCGGCGTCCCGGGAGGTGAGGCGAAGGAGCCGGCGGCGGATGATCTCGAGGTCCAACTCGATCGACGTCTGCACCCCCGGCTTCTGGATCTTGACCACGACGGCTTCGCCGCTGTGCAGTGTCGCGCGGTAGACCTGCCCGATGGAAGCGGAACCGATGGGTTCAGTATCGAACGTCGAAAACACATCATCGTGAGGTAGTGGGAGCTCGGCCTCGAGCACCTGTGCCATTTCCGGGAAGGCGATCTGGGGTACGTCGCTCTGGAGTCGGGCGAGCTCGGATGCGTACTCGGGTCCGATCAGATCGCCCCGAGTGCTGAGGATCTGCGCCAGTTTGATGAAGGTCGGGCCCAGATCCTCGAACGCCATGCGGAGATGCTCGGGACCCGAGTACGGCTCGTCACGGCGGGGGTGCTTGAGTAAGCCCCATTGGAACGGCAGCAACCATCCCAATTTGGCCTGGATGAGGGTCAAGCCGGTGCCGTGGCGAGCCAGCGCACCGGCCATCTCGCGTTCTCGTTTCCACCGTTGCCGCCGGTTCCACGGCTCGCTGCGACGCTGCCATCGCACGGTCATGGAACGCATCAAGAATCCTTCCCTGGTCGGACTCCGGTCATCGTAGCCGGTCGGCCTCGCCTCGCTGTGGTGCGATTCCTGCTGTGAACGCTGGTGCCCCTGCCGACGATTCCGTCGCGGCGTCCCGGGGAACCTTGTCCCGACGTGTAGGCGTATAGATGGATAGTTGTCAGGTCAACATTATGAGGTACGATGAGGCGAACGGGCCAGGTACCGGGCCCCGGGGAGCGAGGTGGCAGAACGTGGAGTTCTGGAGAACCCCTCTCGATGTCGATCGAGTGCGGGCGCCACACGCCGACGTCTACATCCTCGAGGACCGCTGCAAGGGGTGCGAATTCTGCGTCGTGTACTGCCCTCGTGACGTTCTCGCCATGGCGGAGCATTTCAATCGTAAGGGCTACCACCCTCCGATGGTGGTGAAGACCGGCGAGTGCCTCAACTGCAACATGTGCGAGGCGATCTGCCCCGATTACGCCATATTCACCGTGAAGGTGCCCGAGGCTCTCCCTGCCGCGGTGGTGCCGACCGGCAGCATGTCCGGGAACTCGGCCTCGTGAAGGCCGACCCCAAGGGCGTCCTCGTCGGGTCGCACTACCTGGACGGTGACTTTGCCTGTGGAGAGGGCGCCATTGCCGCCGGGTGTCGCTTCGTCGCCGGCTACCCGATCACCCCCTCCACCGAAGTGGTTGAGCGTATTTCTCGCCGCTTCCCACGAGTCGGTGGCATCTTCATCCAGATGGAGGACGAGCTCGCCAGCATGGCGGCGGTCGTCGGTGCGTCGTGGACCGGGACCAAGTCGATGACCGTTACGAGCGGGCCCGGGTTCAGCCTCATGATGGAGAACATCGGGTTGGCCGCCATGATGGAGACACCCTGCGTCGTGGTGAACGTGCAGCGGGCCGGACCCTCCACCGGGCTGCCCACGATGGTGGGCCAGGCAGACGTGATGCAGGCCCGTTGGGGCAGCCACGGCGATTACCAGATCATCGCGCTCAGCCCCGAGTCCCCCCAGGAGGCATTCGATCTCATGATCGATGCCTTCAACCTCGCCGAGCGATACCGGGTGCCCACCATCTTCCTGATGGATGAATGTGTTGGCCACATGACGGAGAAGGTGGTGATCCGGCCTCCAGAGCAGATCGAGATCGAACCGCGCCGACTCACCAAGCTCCCCCCGGGTGAGTTCCTGCCATACAAGGTCGACGGCAACCTGGTGCCCGAGTTTGCCAGGGCCGGCGACGGATACCGCTTCCACACCACCGGCCTCACTCACGACGAGCGTGGCTATCCAGCCATGACAGTGGCTGCCCAGGAGGAGAACGTCCTTCGCCTCAGCGACAAGATCCGGGCCCAGGCCGACGACATCGTGCGCTTCGAGGAGGAGGGGATAGAGAACGCCGACGTCGTGGTGGTGAGCTACGGCATCACCGCCCGCGTCGCCAGAGCCGGCATCGACCTCGCACGGGCCCAAGGGGCCAAGGTGGGATCGCTGCGCCTCGTCGTCGTGTGGCCGTTCCCTGAAAAGCGAATACGGGAGCTGGCCCGCTCGCTCCGTGGCATCGTGGTGCCCGAGATCAACCTGGGGCAGATCGTCCTCGAGGTCGAGCGTTGTGCCGGCGGGAACACGCGCGTGGTGGGGGTCCCCCACGCCGGCGGTGCCGTCCATGACCCTGCGACGATCGCTGCGGCCATTGTGGAGGTGGCGAGATGACCATCGAGATCCGACC
>CAZWMX010000176.1:0-1115 GCA_964635205.1 uncultured Acidimicrobiaceae bacterium
CCGTCCGGAACCGGGTCCATGAACGCAGCCTTCACCACCTTCAAGTAGTAGACGAGAGCAATGACAGCGTTGATCGCAGCAACGATGGCGATGCTGTACCCCCACCAATTCCCGACCCCGATCGTCGCTTGGAACATGGCGAACTTCGCAAACCAACCGGCGAGCGGCGGCACACCGGCAAGTGCCATGAAGAACACCGCAAGCAGCATGGCCAGACCCGGTGCGTAGCGGCCCAGTCCGCCCCAGTCCTCGAGCTCGTACGAACCGACCCTCGACCCGATGATGATCGCAACGGCGAACGCACCGAGGTTCATCACGGCATAGATCACGAGGTACGTGACCGTTGCGTAGAAAGCTTGCTCGAGGTTGTCGGCGCCCGACGCTGCCGCTGCACCGAACGGCGCCAGCATGAAACCTGCCTGTGCGATCGATGAGTATCCCATCAGCCTGATGACGTTCGTCTGCTTGATGGCGACGACGTTGCCGATCGTCATCGACAGGATGGCCACAACCCACAACACAGGTCCCCAGATGTGGCTCACTGCGGGGAGGGCGAGATACGTGACCGAGAGGAGGCCGACGAAACCTGCGGCCTTCGACCCGACGGAGATCCATGCCGTTACCGGCGTTGGGGCTCCCTCATAGGTGTCGGGCGTCCAGAAGTGGAACGGTACCGCCGACACCTTGAAGCCGAAGCCGAGCAGCACAAAGATCACACCGAGTGTGAACAGTGGCATGTCTGCGACGCCAACAGACGCGACTGCGAGTTGATCGAATTGTTGGGTGCCCGTGAGGCCGTAGAGCAGTGAGACTCCGAACAGCAGCAGCGCCAGAGCGAGAACACCCGTGATGAAGAACTTCAACGCCGCCTCGTTCGACCTCGGATCACCCTTGCGCCATCCAGCGAGTAGGAATGCAGGGCCGGATACGAGCTCGAGGGCAACGATCATCGTCACGAAGTCCCGCGACGATGCCATGGCAACGGCGCCAAGCGCGGAAGCAACAAGCAGGAAGTAGTACTCGCCTTCGTAGTACCGGTCGGACTCCAGATATCCGACGGACAGCAACAGCGCAATGAAAGCCGCGAAGATGAAGACACCCTTGAGAACGAGGGC
>CAZWMX010000176.1:1215-4311 GCA_964635205.1 uncultured Acidimicrobiaceae bacterium
TCGATAGCGGACACGTCAGCCTCCGAAAGCCTTCTGGACGAGGGCAACCACTGCATCGTTGGTGGCGCCGAACACGATCTTCGGGAACACACCAATGGCGATCGTGCCGATCACCAGGGGCGCCCATGCAAGCCACTCGTACGAATCAACATCCTCGAACTCGCGGTCGGCCCACTCCTGGGAAGGCTCACCGAAGTTCACGTTCCGCAGCATGTAAAGCATGTATGCCGCAGTGAGGACCGTTCCCACAGCAGCGACGACCATGAACACCCGGAACATCGAGGTTGCCTCGATCGCGGGGAGCGGGTTGAAGGCCGACATGAGGGCCATGAACTCGCCCCAGAACCCTGCAAGGGCAGGAAGGCCGAGAGAAGCCATTGCGGCAAAGCCAAGCAGCACGCCCATCTTCGGCATGAGGATCATGTTGCCACCGAGACGAGTCATGTCCCGGGTGTGATAGCGGTGCGCCATCGATCCGGCTATGAAGAACAGCAAACCCGTGATGAGGCCGTGGGCAACCATGCCGATGATCGCTGCGTTGATGCCGATGTCGGTGAGCGTGGCGATGCCGAGCATCACGAAGCCCATGTGTCCGACGGAAGAGTATGCGATCAGACGTTTCATGTCAGTCTGCGCAAGACACGCGAGCGACCCGTAGATGATACCGATCACCGCGAGCACGCCGATGAAAGGGGCCCAGGCGATGGCTTGATTCGGCAGGATCGGGAGAGCGATCCGGATGAACGCGTACGTGCCGAGCTTCAGCAGAATCGCAGCGAGGATGACCGATCCGATGGTCGGGGCAGCGGTATGTGCGTCGGGGAGCCATGTGTGGAACGGCCACATCGGTACCTTGACGGCGAACCCGAGGAAGAGGCCTGCGAACACCAGGAAGGCGAACGTCCCTGTGAACGCACCGGCAGCACCGATCTCGGATAGTTCGATCATCGAGAAGCTGCGGTAACCGAGGACCTCCTCCGACCTGAAGTACAGGGCGAGGAAGCCGAGGAGCATGAAGACGGACCCGAACAGCGTGAAGACGAAGAACTTCAGCGATGCATAGAGGCGCATCTCGATCTTCCAGTTCACGACCGCAACTTCTGTGATCCCGCGGTCACCCCAGATACCGATCATGAAGTACATCGGCAGGAGCACGACCTCGAAGAACACGAAGAACAGCACCAGGTCGAGGGCAACGAACGTCCCGGTCATTCCGGTCGCGAGGATGAGCACGAACACCAGGAGGAGCTTTGGGTTGTGCGGCTCGGGCCAGTGATTCCAGGAGTAGATGATGACCAAGACCGTGATGAAGGCAGCAAGCACCACCATCGGCAGTGAGATTCCGTCCACGGCGATGTGGAAGTTTGCGTTGATCGCTGAGATCCACGTCGTGTCCATTGCCGTACCAAACTGGTACGTGTCGGCAGCCGAATAGTCGAACTGCACAGCCAGCGTGATCGCCAGGCCCAGCGTGACCAGTGAGAAGGCAAGGGCGGTCCACTTGATCAGGGACTCCTTTGCCTTCGGTATGGCCAGGACGACCAGCGCGCCGACAACAGGCAAGAACACGATGAGGCTCAGACCCCAACCGTTCTCGAACCAATCCATGTCGTTGCTCCTCCTAGAGAATGATGAACAGAACGGCGATCACTACGACGCCGATGAAGCTGAAAGCTGCGTATTGTTGGATGCGGCCGGTGAACGAGCGGCGCAGGATGCTCCCCGCACCGCCGATTCCGGCCCCGGTTTCGTTGTACATGCCGTCGACCACGTTCTGGTCGAAAGCCCTGACCACCCGGGCAAATCCGAGGGATCCGAGACCGACGCCGTTGACGATTCCGTCAACGACATGCATGTCCCACCACAGAACGACCTTCGCAAGCGGACCCATCGTGGGTCGAACGATGCCGTTCATGTAGAGATCGTCGATGTAATAGAGGTTCTCGAAGAGAGGCCACAGCACGGGGATGCGGAAGCTGTCCCTTGCAGCCTGGGTCTCCTTGTCCTTGCCGTAGAGCCACCAGCCGATACCGACCGCGACAAGAACGACCGACGTGACAAAGAAGACGAGCGGCCAATCGAAGCTCTCTGCGTGGTGGTCGCCCATCCCGGTGAGCGGTACACGAGTTGCGAGCCATGTGGTGAATCCCGTGTAGACGCCCGGGATGTTGGCCCATCCTGCGGTGAATGCGAACAAGGCGAGGGCGATGAGCGGGTAGGCCATCATCTTGGGTGCTTCATGTGGCTCAGCGTGGCCCTTGTATTCGCCGAAGAAGGTCAGGAACACCGCCCGCGCCATATAGAAGGCCGTTATGAACGCTCCTGCGATACCGAGGATGAGGATGAAGTTCGCAACGTCCTGGCCGTTCTCTCCTGCGTACTTCATCGAGGCGAGGATCTCGTCCTTCGAGAAGAACCCTGCGAACGGGAAGACACCGATGAGGGCGAGCGTTCCCACGATGAAGGTCCAGAAGGTGATCGGCATCTTCTTTCGGAGACCGCCCATGTCGGACATGTTGTTCGAGTGGACCGCATGGATCACGGCGCCTGCACCAAGGAAGAGCAGTGCCTTGAAGAAGGCGTGGGTGAAGAGATGGAAGAGCCCAGCGGTGTACGCGCCTGCACCCATCGCCGCGACCATGTACCCGAGCTGGCTGACCGTTGAATAGGCCAGCACCTTCTTGATGTCGTCCTGGACGATCGCCAAGAACCCTGCGATGAAGAGCGTGATGCCACCGATGACGATGATGATGTTGCGGACATCGCCTGCGAAGAGACCGTCGACGTCGATGTAGAACGGGAAGAGACGGCCCAAGAGGTAGACGCCTGCCGTCACCATCGTTGCAGCGTGCATGAGTGCCGAGACGGGTGTCGGGCCTGCCATTGCGTCCGGCAGCCACACATGGAGTGGGAACTGTGCCGACTTACCCATTGCGCCGATGAAGATCAGGAGTCCTGCCCAGAAGGCGTACTGGCTCAACATCCCTTGCTCGCCGTGCACAACAACATCGATGATGTCGTTGAATCTGAAAGATCCAACGGAGACCGCCATGATGATGGCGCCGAGGAAGAGCGCAGCATCTGCGACCTTGTTGA
>CAZWMX010000177.1:0-4303 GCA_964635205.1 uncultured Acidimicrobiaceae bacterium
GTCGCCCGGGTCAAGGGCACCAGCGTCAACGCCCTGATCATCGACGCCCTCAAAGCCGAGATCGAACGGGTCCGCCAGGACGAAGACTTCGCCAGCCGCGCCAAACGACTCCTCGAACGTGACCGGGAACTGTTGGAACGTCTCGCCCAGTGACGCGCTTCGTCACCCTGGGCGAGTACTTCTGGCTGGCGGAACAGGTCACCGGGGTCGACGCCGGCACCCTCGCCAAGGCGTCACGGTCCGATCTGGCCGACTCAGCGTTGCATGCCCCTCAGGCCGGATTCGGCGACATGGACTAGTACCCCGACGTCTACGACAAGGCCGCAGTGTTGGTGTGTCGGCTGGCGCTGAACCATCCCCGACGGGAACAAGCGGGCGGCATGGGCGGCACTGGTCAGGTTCATCGATCTCAACAACGGCACCTGGGAGTCCGGGCAACCCAACATCGACCAGGCCGAAGAAGCCATGTTGGCGATCGCTGCCGGAGAGGTTGACGAGACCTGGACCGCAGAATGGCTCAAAGAACGCGTTCGGTTCGTCGACCGAAGCTGAGCGCAGGCCTGACGAGCCGACGCCAGGAGTAGCAAGATGGCTCCCGAACGTCAGACGGTCGAGGAACCTCACTCATGCGATAGCCCTTGACGTGCAAGGGCGACCAGAGCACGCCCGGAGGGACTCGAACCCCCAACCTTCTGATCCGTCGTCAGACAGACTACGTGCCGAGTAGTGGCACCGAGTACCGCTCAGTCATGTCCTGCATGGGTTTCGGGAGCAAGTCATGCTGTCTGATACCAACCAGTGCCACCCTGTACCACGCAGTCGGGTTGCATTCGGGTTGCATCTCACCGACCGAGTCCACACATCCGCAAGCCGCGAGAAGTCGAGCAACGATTTCGGAGATCTCCCCTTCGACAGGTGCATTGAGCATGAAGCTCGTGGTGCCGCAAACGCGGAAGCAGACACGGGTTCATCCCGTGCCTGCTCTCGATCTCGTCCATCAGCGCCTTAGTACTGAACGGCCTCGACCTCCTCAAAGATCTCCGTTCTCGGGGCACTTGTGACCCCAGCGCGTCCCATGGCTTCCTTCAGATCCTCGTTGGTCACGAACGCTCGCGCGGCTTCGACCGTGTCGAATCCTGCAACCACAGTGATGTTGTTGGCGTCGTCAACACTGCGATTGATTCGGTGAAAACTGGCACCCATTGTTCTCGGTGGTATCTCGTCGAAGACAGCCTTCCATTGGTCGTAATCGGCTACGTCGTGGTTGATTGCGACAACTTTCATCGTTCTCTCCCTTTTCTGGACATCTGTGCGCCTTCCTGCGAACAGCTCTTGCTCATTTCTCGGCGAAGAGTTCTTCGCTCAAGAATTCGTTCAGACCGCGTGGTGTGAATCCATCCAAAGCTTCAGCGATGGGGGCCGTATCGCCGAGGTACGTCGTGGATCGGAAATAGTCGAAGAGCTCTGCATACAGATCCTTATGTGCATCTGATATCGGGAAGCCATCGACGTACTCGCGGGTGGATACATCGGCCTGGTGATATGCGACCTCTCGGCCGAGAGCGTCGGCTGCTGCGTCGGCAATCTGTTGGCCGGTAATGCCACCTGGGATGTGGATATCGAACGCACTGCCGGTGGGGCCAAGTTCGAAGAACGCTGTCGCTGCGGTGACGATGTCGTTGATGTCAGTAGCAGCCCACACCATGTCGCCGGACCACGGCATGCTGACAACACCCTGCTCGATATAGTCCCGAGCTGCCCACAGGTTCTGGAGGAACCACGCCGGGCGTAGGATCGTGTATCCCACTCCGGAGTCGGCAAGTCCATGCTCGATGGGGGTCTTGTTGTCCAGGATGCCAGCTCCCGTGTCTCCCCGGTCGGCATCGAGCGCAGTGTGCAAGATGAGGTGCTCCACACTTTGCTTCGCAGCGGCGTCGATGACATTGGCCGTAACCAGTGTTTCAGCTAGAAGCGGTTGATCACCGCTCAGTGTGGGAGTGAGGTATACGCCGTTGACTCCATCGAGTGCATCGATCGCTTGATCGACATCAGCCAGATCAGCCCGCATCCATTCGACGCCATCCGCCGGCTGGCCTGGACCGCGGGAGATTGCCCTTACGTTGTGACCTTCGTGTGCGAGCCGGGCGACAAGACGGCTCCCCACGTTCCCTGTTGCTCCTACGACTGCGATCGTGCTCATAGTTTGCCTTCTACTCGGTATTGTCTCGGGGTCCTCGGTTGTTTCATTCGTCACTCTGCTATACTTCGACGCTGGACAGTCCCAGTACGTATAGTTCAGTATCGAACTAAATGCGATTAGAGCATGATGCCACCACAAAGTCAAGAAGAACCTCGCCGAACGGCCCAGCGAACCTATCGCGATCGTGCGTGGCGCTCGATCATGGAGACCCATGGCGCCATTGTCCCCATACTCGACAGCGAGCTACTGGCGAAGGCAGGGATCGATATCCAAACGTACGATGCCCTGCTCCACGTCTTCGAGGCTCGCGAGCAGGGGATCCGAATGGCGGATCTCGCCTCAGCAGTAGTGATCAGTAAGTCCGGGATCACCTCAATGGTGGACCGACTCGAGGCAAGCTCATTGGTACGACGAAACCTCGATCCGGACGATCGACGAGCAACCCGAATCACTCTGACAGCAACGGGTGAGGCGACGTTCCGAGCCGCTGCGCAAGTTCACCTAGCCGGGATCGAAGAACATTTCGCGAGCCGGATTTCAGACGAGGAAGCGCTAGGCATCGCTGAAACACTCGAACGGGTATGTCGTCACGATGAGACACCATCCTGAGTGTTAACCCAAATGTATCCCCCTCTACGAAATGGTCATCAGCACGCCCGGAGGGACTCGAACCCCCAACCTTCTGATCCGTAGATCTCCAAGCCGTGTCCACAGGCGTCCACAACCGTCCACACGGCCCAGAACGCCAGACTTTCAATTCCACAGCTGTCCCGTCCCACAGCCGTCCGCAACAGTCCACAGCGAATGGCTCCCAACTTGGCTCCCATTGCCTCGGCCCCGGGCGGACGACTGCGGCGCGTGTGCGCCGGAGACACGACACAGACCGAGCCGACAGTCGAGCTGTTGGGTGGTCCTATGGGTTCAATGGTGATTCGTCTTGGGCGAGGAGGCGTGCGAGGGTCTCGGTGCGTGGAGTCATTCCGAGGTCTTGGGTCGTTGGCCATTCATCGATCTCATCGCGAGCGAACTCGATCCACCGTTCGATGGTCTTGAACATCTCGATCTGGAACGTGGCAAACAGCACGGAGAGGTGCGTGCGTTCCGGGAACGGGTGTCCGGCGTCGAGGTAGGAGCCCATGAGTTCGACAATGGCCTGGTGGTGTTCGCCGACGTCGCCTTCGAGTTCGTCGAGAGCTCCGAGCACGTCCTTGCGTGATCCATGATCGGCGAAGAGCACCCTCAGCAGGGCTTCGATCTCGAGGCGAGGTGGTTGGGTTCGGGTGCTCGTCCACTCGCCGAGGGCTTGGCGACCTTCTTCGGTGATCGTGTAGACGTTGCGGGTTCGGTTGCCGTTGTTCTCCTGGTGGACGGTGGCGAATCCGAGCTCGACGAGCTTCTTGGGTTCGGAGTAAAGGAGACGCTCGGACTTGGGCCAGGCGTAGCGGAGGCTTCGTTGGGCCTGGTGTGTGAGTTCGTAGCCGGTCCACGGTTTGAGGTCGAGGAGGGCAAGGACTGCATATGAGGATGTCGTCGTTCTCGGTGGCATGCACTTGACTCTACTGCAACATACAGGATAAGGTGTCCTGCAACTTGCAGTACAGGTGATGCGACCCAACAACACCACGACGCCTGTCGAAGCCACGAGAAGGAGACAGTGAACATGAAGAGCAACGTCAAAGACCTCCCGATCGCCCACGAGGCGCTCGGAGAGATGATCCGGGGACAGGACTGGGGAGGGATGACCAGCGCGTACATGGAGTACCCGACCGGTCTGGACTTCTGCCCTCTGCTCGAGGGTCTCGAGCGCGACCACTGTCAGTGCCCCCACTGGGGGTACGTCATCGAGGGCAGCATCCGCGTGAACTACGAGGACGGCACCGAAGAGGTCGTAGGCGCAGGCGAGATCTACTACTGGCCCTCCGGCCACACCGTTTTCGTCGAGGAAGCGGTCAGGATGGTCGAGTTCAGCCCCCACGACCAGATGACACAGGTGCTTGCGCACGTCGTCGGCAAGCTGTAGGAGAGAGCCCGGTCAGGGTCCGCGATCGAAAGAAGTGACCGGACCCTGACCCGATCGATCGGGAGGACATGGTGGAGATCACC
>CAZWMX010000178.1:0-4288 GCA_964635205.1 uncultured Acidimicrobiaceae bacterium
CGAGCTCCGCTCGCCATTCGGTAGCCCCACCAGAGCAGCGTGATTCCGATGGCCAGGGATACGGCGAGAGCCGAGGATTCGCCGAACGCGGTCAGGCTACCGCCGAACGCCGGGACGAGCACGCCGCCGACGATGAGCAGATTGCCGTAAGCAAGCCGACGATTCGCTCGCCAGGATCGTGCGGCCGACACAACCGCGAACCCGATGATCACGATCGTTCCGATGGCACCGGAGATCGCGGCGAAGAGTCGCGGACCGGGCAGGGTCAACGCATCGATCATGAACGTGAAGTCGAACACGTCGCTGCCCTCAGGGATACCTTTCGCCGGCAGCGACGCCACGAACGGCGCAAGAAACGTAGCGAAGAACCCGAACACGAGCCAGAGGCTCACGATCGGACGGGTCCGCTTGGCAGCCGACTCTCGCCACAACGCAACCGAGCCAACAGCCAGCAACGAGATGTTCGCTATCGCACCCAGGAAGTAGAAGGTCCGGAAGCTGAACGACGTCCAACCGAAGCCAAGGCCGTACGCCAGTGTCCACGTCGCGACCGCGTACGCACCGAACGCGATCGTCCAAATCTCGGCGTGCAGGCGCCTACCTGCACGCCAGCTCAGGTACAGCTGGAGCGCGAGTGCAGTCGCCAATCCCGCACCGATGATCGCAAGGAGTACATCCACACCAAGCATCGTAGACAACCACCGGCCGTCGGAAGTCCAGCGTCTGCCGTATTCTGCCCTCCGTGGGAGAAACCGCGTTCACAACTTCGGACCTCGGTCATGCGTACGGCAACATCGCCGCGTTACATTCGCTCGACCTGCAGGTCCCGCGCGGGCGAACCGGATTGGTCGGGGCGAACGGCGCAGGAAAGTCGACCCTCATCAAGGTCCTCCTCAGCATCCTCACGCCAACAATCGGTAGCGCGACCGTGCTCGGGATGGACACCAAGGACGAAACCATCAACGTCCGCAGCGTTGTCGGCTACATGCCGGAGGGACCATGTCTTCCCCTGGACCAGACAGCCGCCGACTTCCTGGTCTATGCAGCCGGAACTGCCGGACTCCCGAAGCGGGCGGCACGTCAACGAGCGTCCGACGTACTCACCCTCGTCGGCCTGAACGAGGAGCGGTTTCGCTATCTCGGGGACTTCTCAACCGGAATGAAGCAGAGGGCGAAACTGGCTCAGGCGATCGTGCACGATCCGGAGCTCGTCTTCCTGGACGAGCCAACATCAGGTCTCGACCCATCGGGGAGAGAAGAGATGCTCGACCTCATTCAGCGCCTCGGGAGCTACGGCATCGACGTCATCGTCTCATCCCACGTGCTGCGCGACATCGAACGCACCTGTGACTGGGTCGTCATGCTCGATCGGGGCACGTTGCTCCATGCAGGACCCATAGGGAGCGAACGGACCGAAGGGACCGTGCAACTCGAATTGATCGAAGACCAACGACACATTGAGGCAGCGCTTGTGCAGGCCGGGGCGACCGTGACAAAACAGGGCCGGGTTCTCCAGGTCTCCGCCGAACACGGAGATGTGTACGACATCGTTCGAGACACGGTCGCTGCCGCCGGGGCGTCGATCCGGAGACTCGACGGAGGCGGCGGATCCCTCGAGGACATGTTCCTCCATCACGGAGAAGGCGCATGACCGACCAGACCGGTGCCGTGTACGACCTCGGATATGAGCCGTTCGACGGGGAACGAACCGGACGGTCCGGCGCACGAAAAACGGTGTACTTCGATGGCGTCAGACGTGTTCTCGGGCTTCGGCGAAAAGCCAGACGCAAAGTCATGCCGTGGGCGTTGCTGCTCATAGCGATGGTCCCACCGATCGTTGCTGTTGGTGTCTCCTTCCTGATCCCTGCGGGTGCAGCAGACAGCATCGACCTCGCCGGCCAGAACTCGGAATTCTTCACTCTTGCAGGGACGATCACCATGCTCTTTGTGGCCCTTGCGGCACCTGAGCTCCTGATCCCCGACCGCAGAGATGGTGTGCTGTCGATGCTCGCTTCACGACCACTCACGACCACCGACTATCTGGGGTCGCGGTTCGCAAGTCTCGCCACGGTCGTCGGAGCGTTCATGATCATCCCCCAACTCGTCTTGTTCTTCGGACAGGCGGGCACAGACCCTGATGGGATCTTCAGGGGGTTGATCAACGCAGCGGACACCCTCCCCAAGATCGCCGCGGTTGCCGCTGTCTACACGATTGCGTATGTGCCACTCGGCTTCGTGATCGCAAGCCTCTCGAACCGCAAGGCGATCGCCACGGCAAGTTACCTCGCGGTGATGATCGCTCTGACAGGGTTCGCAGAGGCACTCGTGCGGGGATCAGACATCACAGGAGGCCGGTGGGCTGCTTTGCTCGCTCCCATCAACACGGCCGATGCTGGGAATGTGTGGATCTTCGGCGAATCGAACCCCGAATCCCTCCTCGCTGCCGCGGACATCCACCCTGCCATCGGAATCCTCGCTCTCGTCGTGATCGGTGGGGCGTCTTCTCTGGCTGCACTCCAGCGGTATCGGACGTTGACGTGAGCTCCGACCCGGCATTTGTCGAGAACCCGACCATCGAGGTGGCAGCCGCCTCGAAGTGGTTCGGTCAGAAGGTCGCGGTATCGAATCTCTCGTGCTCGTTCGGCCCGGGGGTTACAGGCCTACTCGGCCCGAACGGCGCCGGAAAGACCACACTGTTCCGAATGGTCGCGGGACTCACCACGACGTCGAACGGATCCGTTCGCGTTCTCGGCGAGGACCCGAGACGTACCGCGAAGGTCTTCGGCAGAGTCTCCCTGGTACCGGACGAGGATTCTGTCTACGGGGACATGACGGCACGCAGGTTCGTCCGCTACGCCGCCCAGCTCTCCAACGCAGACAGCTCACCAGACGCAGTCGAGCGCGCACTCGATGAGGTAGCGATGCTCGATGCCGCAGACAGACCGATTGCCGGTTATTCCAAAGGAATGCGCCAGCGGACCAAGGTTGCTGCCGCACTCGCATCTGATCCTGAGGTTCTGATCCTCGACGAACCGCTCAACGGCACCGACCCCGTACAGCGAGCCCATCTGATCGACCTCTTCCAGCAACTTGGCGATCGGGGACGGACGGTGATCGTGTCTTCCCACGTCCTCGAGGAGGTGGAGAGAGTGTCGACGCGCGTCATCGCGATCGTCGACGGCAGGCTCGCCGCTGCAGGTTCCGTCGATGCCATCAGAGCCGCGATGTACGACATCCCGTACGTCGTGAGAATCGAAACGAACGAACCACGAGCCCTCGGGGCAGCGCTATTCACGACCGGCGTCGTCGACACGGTCGAGGCAACAGACACGGCCGTCGAAGTTCGCACACGCGATCTCGCGTCGCTGGGTACCCAAGCACCCAAACTCGCTGCAGATCTCGGGGCACAGCTCACGGGGTTCCATCCCCAGGACGCCTCCCTCGAATCTGTGTTCCGGTATCTCGTGGAACGCCGATGACTCCGGTACTCGCGCTGTTCACGGTGTCCATCCGCCAAGCTCTGCCGAGGCGACGCACGCTCCTGCTCGCCCTTCTCCTGCTGGCACCGACTCTCATCTATCTCGTGTCGACGACGAGCCGAACACAGGAATTTGCTCTCCAAGGCGCGGTGCAGGTCGGTGGAAGCATCTTCTTCTCACTCGTGCTCCCCGTTGTCTCCATCGTCGTCGCGGCAGGTGCGCTCGGATCCGAGCGAAGAGACCAGACGCTGAGTTTCATCGCTCTGAGGCCGATCCCGCGGACTGCGATCGCAACTGCCAAGGTCCTCGCTGCCTTGTTCGCGGCTTTCGTCGTCAACACCGTTGGTGCCGTCGCCCTTGCCGGCACTCACGCGATTCGATTCGGCGATCCGCAACTCTTCGTCGGACTTGTCATCGGTGCCCTCGTGGCAACCGCAGCGTACGCAGCGATCTTCGTACCGCTCGGATTTCTCACGGACCGCGCTGTGATCATCGGGATGGCATACCTGTTGGTGTTCGAGAACGGCATCGCCTTTGCTCTGCCGGGGCTTGCGTCGATGTCGCCGTGGCGTCTCGGTGTCGCGACCTTCGCCGCGCTGACACCCGAGACCGCTGTGTACACGAGAGATTTCACCGGGAACCTCGATCTGAGCGCACCCGAGTCCGTGCTGACCGCGTTGATCTTCCTGGTCGCAGGTATCGCAGCGACCACGATCCTGCTGCGAACGCGGGACCTGGCGTAGCCGTCGTAGTACGTAATACGTACTACGTACTACGTACCCCGTTACCGTGGCGGGCGTGCAAACGTT
>CAZWMX010000179.1:0-2779 GCA_964635205.1 uncultured Acidimicrobiaceae bacterium
TTCTCGGATGCCAAGATGACCCGTGCAGGCGACTTCTACCAGGAGTCCATCAAGGACACCGTCCACATGCTCGAGTACTACGGCGACGTCCTTGTCATGCGTCACTTCACCCAGGGCGCACCGCACGAGGCCGCGAAGTGGGCATCGATCCCTGTCATCAACGCCGGCGACGGCTGGGGTGAGCACCCCACCCAGGTACTCACAGACCTCTACACCGTACTCAAGGAGAAGGGCACACTCGACGGGTTGACCTTCGTGGCGATCGGTGACCACCGCATGCGCACGATGCACTCTCTCGGGTACGCGTTGTCACAGTTCGATGCCGAGATGGTCATTCTCTCCCCCGAAGAGATGGCGCCACTCCCCGAGTTCCTCACCGAACTCGACGAAAAGGGCACCAACTACCGCATCGTCGACCACATCGACGAGGTCATAGCCGACGCAGACGTCATCTACATGGAGCCGGTCGTCCAGCCCGACTACACCGTGTCCGTCCAGGAGAAGCAGGACGACTACGGACTCACCCCGGCCAACTACAAGATCACACAGGACGTCATGAAAAGGGCCAAGGGTGACTCGATCATCCTCCATTCGCTACCACGCATGGACGAACTGCTCGCTGAGGTCGATGATCTCAAGCACGCTCGTTACTGGCAGGAGGCCTACAACGGCGTCGTGATACGCATGGCACTCCTCTCGTCGGTCCTCGGAGCCTGGGAGTAATGCCAAGACTCGTCATCGCCATCGGCGGCAACTCTCTGATCCCGGACAAGGATCACAAGTCCGTCCAGGATCAGTATGCGGCCGCCGCCGAGACCGACGACCGTATCGCCGGACTCGTCGAGCAGGGATGGGACGTTGCGATATCGCACGGAAACGGCCCGCAGGTCGGATTCATCCTCCGGCGATCGGAGTTGGCGAGCAACGAGCTGCATGAGATCCCGCTCGACTACTGCGGGGCCGACACGCAGGGCGCGATCGGATACATGCTCCAACAGAACCTGATCAACGATTTCCGCCAGCGTGGGATCGACAAGAGCGTCGTCACCGTTGTGACACAGGTCGAGGTCGATCCGAACGATCCAGCATTCAAGAGCCCGAGCAAGCCGATCGGATCCTTCATGGACGAGGACGAGGCCAAGCACAGGCAGGACGAGGAGGGCTGGGACATCAAGGAAGATGCCGGGCGTGGCTGGCGCCGTGTCGTGGCGTCACCTCAGCCGATGCGGATCGTCGAGCTCGACGTGATCCGGAACCTCCTCGACGCCGGCGTGGTAACCATCGCCGTAGGTGGCGGAGGTATCCCGGTCATTGCGAACGAGGACGGCGACCTCGAAGGGATCGCTGCGGTGATCGACAAGGACCTTGCCTCCGCCTTGCTGGCGAGTTTGGTCGATGCCGACCTCCTACTGATCTCGACCGCGGTGGAACAGGTCGCACTCAACTTCGGCACACCCGAGCAGCGTTGGGTCGACCAGTTCACACTCGACGAGGTGAAGCAGTACCTCGAAGACGGTGGGCACTTTGCCGAAGGTTCGATGGCGCCCAAGATGCGCGCGGTCGTCCAATTCATGGAGGCCGGCGGCAAAGAGGCGTTGATCACGAACCCGGAGAACATCGAGCGAGCCATGGCCGGTGAGACCGGTACCAGGATCGTTCGATGACCAACGTTGTTGGCCTCACCAACCTTGTTGGCCTCACCTGTGTGATCTGTGACAAGACGTACCCGGCGGACTATGCCGGCTACGTCTGTCCGGACCACGGAACTGAGGGCATCCTCGACGTTCGGTACGACTACGAGCGCATCGGTGCAACATTCACCAGAGAGAGCCTTGCCGCGGATCGTGACCGTACGATGTGGCGATACCGGCCACTCATGCCGATCGCACCGGATGCGGCTGTCCCACCGCTCACCGTCGGCGGGACCCCGCTCTACGACGCAGAACCACTCGCAGCGGGTCTGGGCATAGCGAAGGTCTTCGTCAAGGACGAGGGCCGTCAGCCGACGGCATCACTCAAGGACCGGGCATCGGCAATGGCCGTCGTCAAGGCACAGGAGCGCGGCGCAGAGATCGTGACGACCGCATCGACAGGGAACGCTGCCGCAGCGCTCGCAGGCCTCGCAGCCAGTGTGGGTCAGCGCAACGTCATCTTCGTGCCCGTCTCCGCGCCGGAAGCGAAGATCGCCCAACTCCTCGCATACGGATCAACCGTCGTTCTCGTCAACGGAACATATGGTGACGCGTTCGACCTCTGCATGGAAGCATCGGCTGAGTACGGCTGGTACAACCGCAATACCGGATACAACCCTTTCATGACCGAGGGGAAGAAGACCGCCGGTCTCGAGATCCTCGAAGACCTCGAATGGGAAGCCCCCGACGCCATCTTCGTGAGCGTCGGCGACGGCTCGATCATCGGAGGAGTCCACAAAGGGATGAAGGATGCCTTCGCTCTCGGATGGATCGACCGCATGCCGCACATCTTCGGTATTCAGGCCGCTGGGAGCGACTATCTCGTTCAGGCATTCGAGAACGGTGAGGACGTGCTCAGCAAGCCGCCGATCTCGGCCGATACGGTGGCCGACTCGATCAGTGCAGACCTGCCCCGCGACCGGATCAAGGCGATGGCCGCCGTCACCGAGACCGGCGGCTCCTATCTCCGCGTTTCGGACGACGAGATCCTTGCTGCGATTCCAACACTGGCCCGTGGGTCCGGTGTCTTCGCCGAGCCGGCAGGAGCGGCTCCGTTCGCCGGTCTTGTCGCCGCTGTCGACCTCGGT
>CAZWMX010000179.1:2879-4286 GCA_964635205.1 uncultured Acidimicrobiaceae bacterium
TCCGTTCTGAAATCTGCCGTCCGGCAGGCCAAGGAGCGCGACTTCAAGATCCCGACTTTCAAGCAGATGCGGGACCCGAGCCTCATCCCCGACGATGTGAAGCAACGCCTCGAAAGCGTCGGGTTGTGGGACCTCGATCCGCTCAACCTGTTCCGCATAACGTGGCACAACGAGCCAAAGACCTCCGGCGGTGGATTCGGTGGGGTGAACTACCTCGAAGTGCCATCGGCGATCAGCGGTGTTGATGCCCGCATCATCATGCTCGAAGGCAAGTGGTTCCCCACGGGAGCGCACAAGGTCGGGGCCGCATTCGGATGTCTGGCCCCGCGCCTGGTGACAGGCCAGTTCGACCCCGCAACGCAGAAGGCCGTTTGGCCGTCGACGGGTAATTACTGCCGTGGCGGTGCGTATGACTCGAACCTGCTCGGGTGTGAATCGATTGCGATCCTCCCTGAGGGGATGAGTGCGGAGCGGTTCGAATGGCTGGAGTCCGTTGCAGGCGAGATCATCAGGACACCCGGCAGCGAATCGAACGTCAAGGAGATCTTCGACAAGTGCAACGAGCTGCGGGCATCCGGGGAAGATCTCGTCATCTTCAACCAGTTCGACGAGTTCGGGAATTACCTGTGGCACTACTCAGTGACGGGGCCTGCCATGGTCGAGGTTCTCAACGACGTCATGGGACCCAACGATCGGTTCGCCGGAGTGGCTCTGACGACGGGATCAGCAGGGACGATCGGATCGGGCGACTACCTCAAGCAGGTCTTCCCCAACTCGAAGATCGTGGCCGGTGAGGCGACCGAGTGCCCGACGATGATCTACAACGGGTTCGGCGAACACAGGATCGAGGGGATCGGCGACAAGCACATCCCGTGGATTCACAACGTACGCAATACCGACATGGCGATGGGGATCGATGACGAGTCCTCGGTCAGCCTGATCCGCCTGTTCAACGAGCCCGCAGGACACGAATACCTGGCTGCCCAGGGTGTATCGGCGGACTTCATCGAGAAGCTTCCACTGCTCGGTATCTCAGGCGTGGCGAACATGTTGATGGCGATCAAGTTCGCCAAGTGGTACGAGCTCACCGGCAACGACGTCGTGATGACGCTCGGCACGGACTCGATGGAGATGTACGGGTCACGCTTGGCTGAGATGAACGTCGAGCGAGGCGAATTCACTGCTCTCGACGCCGCTGGTGCCTATCACCAACACCTGATGGGCCAGAGCGTCGCTCACGTCCAGGAACTCGGGTACTACGAGAAGAAGCGGATCCACAACCTGAAGTACTTCACATGGGTCGAGCAGCAGGGCAAGACCTATGAAGAGATCCAGGCCCAGTGGTACGACCCGGACTACTGGACCGGTATCCAGGCGATGGTCGACCCGATCGACGAACTGATCGAG
>CAZWMX010000180.1:0-4277 GCA_964635205.1 uncultured Acidimicrobiaceae bacterium
TCGTTCTGTGGGCTCACGACCGGACTCAGTCAGGTCTAGAACCCTGGGTTCACGACGGGTGGTGTTCTGTGGCATGGCCCGCGTCCCTTCTAGAATTGTCGACCGATGACCGATTCCCCGCTCCCCATCGCTGTGCTCATCTCAGGTAGTGGGAGCAACCTCCAGGCGCTCATCGACGCGCAGGACGCCGGACCGGGATATGCCATAGCCGTGGTCATATCGGATCGTGCCGATGTGGGGGGACTCGAGAGAGCTGCCGGGGCCGGAATACCCGTGGAGGTCGTTGCGTGGTCCGACTTCGAGTCACGGTCAGGATTCAGCGCAGCCGTGTGTGACACAGCCGATCGGTTCGGCGCGAAAGGTCTCGTCTTGGCGGGTTTCATGCGGATCCTTGCTCCGAACGCCATCGAACGATTCCCGAACGCGATCATCAACGTTCACCCCGCCCTGCTCCCCGCCTTCCCCGGCGCCCACGCCGTTGAGCACGCGCTCGATCACGGGGTCACACTCACCGGGGTCACCGTCCACTTCGTCGACGAACAGGTGGACCACGGCCCGATCATCCTTCAAGAAGCCATTCGGGTTGAGGCCGACGACGACCCGACGTCGCTGCACAGCCGGATCCAAGAGGTCGAGCATCGACTGCTCCCTGATGCAGTGTCTGCGTTCGCACGGGGGAGTCTGACAGTGCAAGGCAGACACGTACGCTGGGACCACTTGCCAGAGGAGGCCATCGGCTCATGACGGAGATAGCGGTAGGTAGAGCACTCATCTCGGTGTCGGACAAGGCAGGTCTCACGCCGTTCGCCGCGTCACTCGTCGACAATGGTGTGGACATCGTCTCCTCCGGCGGTACGGCGACCCATCTGGAGGATGCCGGTATCCCTGTCACGAGGGTTGAAGACGTAACGGGTGCACCTGAGATACTCGGTGGGCGGGTCAAGACCCTGCACCCCCGCATCCACGGTGGGATCCTTGCCGATCTGGGCAAGGAGGAGCATCGGCAGGACCTCATCGACCTTGGTATCGACACGTTTCAGCTCGTCGTCTCGAGCCTGTACCCGTTCGAGGACACCGTTGTCAAAGGCTCGGACTACTCCACTGCCATTGAGAACATCGACATCGGAGGCCCGACTCTCATCAGAGCTGCTGCGAAGAACCACGACTGGGTAGCCGTGGTCGTTTCCCCGGATCGGTACGGCGATGTCATCGAGGCGATCGAATCAGGAGGCACGACTGCCGAGTTTCGGGCGGAACTTGCTCGGGAGGCGTTCTTTCGCACGGCGCAGTACGACGCAGCGATCGTCAATTGGCTCCACGCAGGAGATGGTCGGGACAAGCTCATGCTCCCTCTCGAGACCAAGGCCTCCCTGCGATACGGCGAGAATCCGCACCAACCGGCAGCCCTGTACGCACCGGTCGACACCAAGGGGTGGTGGGCTGGGGCAGATCAGCTCCAGGGCAAAGAGATGTCGTTCAACAACTACGCAGACGCCGACGCTGCGTGGCGGCTCGTGAACGATCTGCCCGAGACATCAGTGGCCATCCTCAAACACATGAACGCGTGTGGAGCAGCACAAGCAGGAACGATGTCTGAAGCGTTCACAAGAGCCTGGGACTGTGACCCGGTATCGGCATTTGGTGGAGTCGTCGCCTGCAACGGCGAACTCGACGGATCCACAGCCAGGGCGATAAGCGACCACTTCGTCGAGATCGTGATCGTCCCATCGATCTCAGATGAGGCCAGGGCGATCATGGAACAGAAGAAGAATGTCAGGGTTCTGATCGCTCCTCTACCTTCCGGTTTCGACCTTGATATCCGCACGATCGACGACGGGTTTCTCGTCCAGGTCCGGGACTCGGTGACAACCGAGAACGATGGCTGGGAGACCAAAACACGAGCGCCGACGGATCGCGAGACCAAGGACCTCGAGATGGCCTGGATCGTTGCGGCACACACGAAATCGAACGCCATCGTCCTGGTCAAGGACGGCGCTGCGATCGGCGTAGGGGCGGGGGATCAGTCCAGGGTCGGTGCCGCCGAACGGGCGTTGGGCAAGGCTGGGGACAGGGTGCATGGTGCCGTCTGCGGATCCGATGCGTTTTTCCCTTTCCGAGACGGCCCCGACGCGCTCGCAGCCGCAGGTATCACTGCGATCATCGAGCCCGGGGGCTCGATGCGCGACGACGAGGTCATCGAATCGGCGAGAGAACACGACGTAGCGTTGGTATTCACACGAGAGAGGCATTTCAAACATTGAGCGCACAGATAATCTCGGGCAAAGAGGTGGCAGCCGCCGTCAAGGAGCGAGTACGGAATGATGTGGCGGAGCTTGCAATACACGGCCGTGAGGTCGGACTTGCAACACTGCTCGTTGGGGACGACCCGGCCAGTCACGTATACGTCGGCTACAAACACAAGGACGCAGAATCCGTCGGCATCAAGTCGATCGACGTCAAACTCCCAGAGACGGCAACCCAAGAACAGGTCCTCGAGGCGATCGATGAGCTGAACGCACGATCAGACGTGACGGGTATGATCGTCCAGCTGCCACTCCCCTCCGGGCTCAACGACGAGGCTGCCGTCGAAGCGGTGCTACCAACCAAGGACGCAGACGGTCTCCATCCCTTCAACCTCGGAAGACTGCTTCTGGGCCAGCCGGGGCCGCTGCCGGCGACTCCGTCGGGCATCATGACGATGCTCGACCACTACGACATCGAAACAGCTGGGAAGATGGCTGTGGTCGTCGGGCGCTCATTCCTTGTCGGGCGGCCCATGGCGCTGATGCTCGGGACCAAGGGCAGGGACGCAACGGTGATCCAGGCCCATTCCAGGACACCCGATCTCGCTGCGGTATGTCGCCAGGCAGACATCCTCATCGCTGCAGTTGGGCGACCAGGCATGTTCGACACGGAGTACATCAAACCGGGCGCCGTTGTCATCGACGTGGGCACCAACCGAACCGACGATGGTCTCGTCGGCGACGTAGCATTCGACGAGGTTTCCCAGGTGGCATCAGCCATCTCCCCTGTGCCGGGGGGAGTGGGGCCGATGACACGAGCGTCGCTTCTCACCAACACAGTGCGGCTCGCGTCGTCAGGCTGACGCTCGAGGCACGCAGTACGGAACACGCGAACACGGAGGGCCTGATGGCTGAAACAATCACACGGACACAAGATGGTCTCGACGTACCTGCCAATCCGATCATCCCCTTCATCGAGGGTGACGGCATCGGCCCAGACATCTGGGCGGCAGCTCGCAACGTGTTCGACACTGCCGTGGAAAGGGCATACGGCGGTGAGCGCAAGATCGAATGGGTTGAGGTTCTTGCGGGCGAGAAGGCATTCAACGACACTGGCGAATGGCTTCCGAATGTCACAGTCGACAAGTTTCGCGAGTACCTCGTCGGGATAAAGGGTCCACTGACGACCCCGGTCGGCGGCGGTATTCGTAGCCTCAACGTGGCACTGCGTCAGATCCTCGATCTCTACGTGTGCCTCCGCCCCGTTCGGTGGTATCAGGGTGTTCCGTCTCCCGTGAAGAAGCCGGCCGATGTCGACATGGTGATCTTCCGTGAGAACACCGAAGACGTATATGCAGGCAAGGAGCTGGAGGCCGGCACGGAGGGGGTGGAGAAGCTGCTCGCCTTCCTTGACGAAGAGTTCGGTTGGGAGATCCGTGCGGACTCCGGTATCGGTATCAAACCGATCTCGGAGTCGGGTTCGAAGAGGCTCATCCGCGCGGCCATCGAATACGCCCTCGAACACGACAGACGATCGGTGACACTCGTGCACAAGGGCAACATCATGAAGTACACCGAGGGGGCTTTCAGGGAGTGGGGCTACGAGCTCGTCCAGGACGAGTTCTCGGACGTTGCCGTGAGCTGGGAAGACTGCAACGGTGACCCAGGGGACAGGCTGCTCGTCCAGGATGTCATAGCGGATGCGTTCCTCCAGCAGATCCTCACCCGACCGGCTGAGTACGACGTCATCGCAACGATGAATCTCAACGGCGACTACATGTCCGACGCTCTCGCTGCACAGGTCGGCGGAATCGGAATCGCTCCCGGCGGGAACATCAACTATGAGACCGGGTACGCCATCTTCGAGGCCACACACGGCACGGCGCCCAAGTACACGGGTATGGACAAGGTCAACCCTGGTTCTGTGATCCTGTCCGGCGAGATGATGTTCCGCTACCTCGGCTGGGATGAAGCTGCAGACCTGATCGTCAAGGGTATGGAATCCGCCATCGGCGACAAGATCGTCACCTACGA
>CAZWMX010000181.1:0-1996 GCA_964635205.1 uncultured Acidimicrobiaceae bacterium
GGGCGATCGACCCGTCGCCGTCGAACAGCGCATCGATGCCGTGGATCTGCAGCATTTGTCGAACGCGTAGCAATCGAAGACGCTCTTTTGCCGTTGTGCTGAATCGCACAAAGCCGAGCGGTGTCGGCGGACGGTGGAGCCCACCTTGCTCGGGGACGATCGGCGGAGTGAGCCCAAGGAACCCGATCCCGACCATCCGGAGCAAACCAAGCGCAGCGCCTCCGACGACAACCTGCCAGACGGAGCTGGCCGCGAGTGAACCTGAGGACATCACCAGCAAAACAAAGACCGCGATATCGACGATCACGACGACAACTCCATAGGTCTGCACCACGAACGGCATGAGTAGCAGGTCGAGTGCCGGCCGGACGAAAGCGTTGAGCAGACCGAAGATGAGGGCCAAGACCGCTATCGACAGAAATGACAGTTCAAAGTCGGTGCGGAATCCGGGCATGAGCGCGAGCACGAACGCGATGAGCACGATGTCCATGATGAAACGGACGATCAGGACTCGGACATTCACGCCGCGCCGACGACGTCGAGATGCCTGAGTCGGCCTCGGAACTTCGGTCATGAATCCAATCCCTTCGTATTTGGCAATCGCACGAGACAGTCGCGGCCGTTCAATCCCGCTACCGTCGAACCCCTTGTCCGAGCGTTGCCGCCTCCTCGCCAATCACTGAATCGTTCACCTCGACCAAGAGATGGCAACCACTCCCCCGGACCGCAATGCAACGAACACCTTGAATCATATGAAACATGGCGATCCGACCTTACCGCCGTTGCCTCACCGGTGATCGCACAGTTCTCGTCCCAGACCACCCCCTCTCTGCGCACCTTCGGTGCGCGTCTCTCCCTCCAGGGGAGAGACCAAGAAGAGACCCTCGCACCCCATCCGCTGATCCTCTACGCACTACGTCCCTCGAGAAATCGAGACAAGACACCGTAGGCGACATCCAGGTTCTCGATCGGAACGGACTCTCCGACCTGGTGGGCCTGGTCAACTTCGCCGGGTCCGTAGTTGACCGCGACGGCACCGCGAGACGTGAGCCGTGCCACATCGGTCCAGCCCTGTTTCCCCACACGTGGACGATCTATCAGGCTGTCGAGTCGCCGGACCGCAGCACTATCGACGTCGACCTTGCCCGACGGCGCCCTGTCCCTGATAACCACCTCGTCGGCGGCAGACGCGACCTCGCGCAGCCTCGTCTCGGCTTCTTCGATCGAGTAGATCGGTGGAAACCGATGATTGAGATTGATGACGAGTTCACCGGGGATGATGTTGTTCGCGATACCACCGGCGGCCTTCGTCACCGAGAACACCTCCCTGTACTCGAGGCCATCGATATCGACAAGCTCGGGTTCCCTGGTGTGCAATTCGGCCAGCCACGCACCCGCCTTGGTGATGGCGTTCTCGCCAAGCCATGGTCTCGCCGAATGGGCCGTTGCACCACGGAAGATCACATCAGCATTGAGCACACCATTACACCCAAGTTCGAGGTCGAGACTCGTCGGCTCGAGAACGATCGAGATGTCTGCGTCCAGGAGCCACGGGGCACGGTCGAGGACCGCTTCGAGGCCGTTGTTGGCCGCAGGACCTTCCTCTTCGTCGTAGAAAACACATACGAGGGTCCCTTCCGATTCCCCGATGCCGTTGTCGAGCAACTCGATCATGACCGCAAGGCCGGCCTTCATGTCCGATGTGCCGAGCCCGACGAGCCGGTCACCTTCGATCCTTGCCGATGGGTCACCCTGGACGGTCACCGTGTCCGTGTGCCCGTAGAGCACCACAAACGTCCCATCTCCGCCCTGTCTGCCGACGATGAGGGACTTGCCGATGCGTTCCATTGGATACCGGTCTGTGTACCGATCCTCCAGCCACGCGCACAGCTTCTCCTCCGACCCGGTGACCGATGAAATGTTGACGATCTCGATGAGGGTGTCGAGCAGCGTCCCACCTGCGCCTCGCAGGCTCCCACCTGCGCCTCGCAGGCTC
>CAZWMX010000181.1:2096-4260 GCA_964635205.1 uncultured Acidimicrobiaceae bacterium
TCCCACCTGCGCCTCGCAGGCTCCCACCTGCGCCTCGCAGGCTCATACCTGCACCTCGAACGTGCGCAGAGCGTCGTTGAGTGACGTCTTCTTGTCGGTCGAATCCGTCCTCTTCCCGATGATGAGTGCACACTGCAGATGGTATGAGCCGGAGGGGAACTCCTTCGGCCTCGTTCCGGGCACGACGACAGCATTCGCAGGGACCCGACCCCGGGTTTCGACGGGCTCAGAGTCGGTTACGTCGATGATCGGGGTGGAAGCCGTGATGGTCGTGTTGGCGCCGAGGACGGCACCTTCCTCGATGATCACTCCTTCGACGACGATGCTCCTGCTTCCAATGAACGCTCCGTCCTCGACGATGACCGGTCTCGCCCCCGGCGGTTCGAGCACGCCACCTATGCCGACACCTCCGCTGAGATGCACATCCTTCCCGATCTGGGCGCAGGACCCAACCGTTGCCCATGTGTCGACCATGGTCCCCGAACCGACGTACGCACCGATGTTGACGTACCCGGGCATGACAACAACCCCGGGTTCACAGAACGCCCCGTATCGGACCACGCCGGGTGGAACAACCCTGATCCCTGCGGCCTTGAGTCCCGTCTTCATCGGGATCTTGTCGTGGAACTCGAATGGTCCTGCCCCGAAGGTCTCCACCTCGGTTATCCGGAAGTAGAGCATTATCGCCCGCTTGACCCATTCATTGACCTGCCACGTGCCATCTCGCTTCTCCGCAACACGCACAGCACCACTATCGAGTTGTGCGATGGTGTGGTGAATGGCGTCAACGGCCGTGTTGAGTCCCACATCACCGGCATACGCCGCATCGATGAGTTCCTGATTCGACATGGATCCTCCTGCCGTGTTATCCGAGGGCGTTCCTGAGAGCGTCCGCCGCCTCTTCACATTCCTCCAGGGTGGGAACGAGCGCAAGTCGGATGAAACCCTCGCCTCCCTCACCGAAGAATCTACCCGGTACGACCACAATGCCCGCGTCCAGCAGTCTGTCGGTAACGCCGATGTCATCCCCCACGAGCACCCACAGATAGAGGCCGGCACGTGAGGCAACGATCTCGATACCGAGTTCGTCGAACGCTCTCTCGAGAATCCGCCGCTTCGCCGTGAACAACGTTCTGCGATCTCGTGCGTGTTGGTCGTCGGACCATGCAGCGACCGCGGCCGACTGCACGAAGTCGGGTGAGGCAGTCCCGGTGGTCGATCGGAACTCCTTGAGGGCCGAAATCGCGTCGGGGTCTCCAACCATCGCCCCCGACCGGTAGCCGGTCATCCCCGACCGCTTGGACAGTGACAGGTAGACGAGCGCGCCGGGGATGCCATCGTCTGTCACCTGGAGCACCGACGCCGGGCCATCGGGATATGCATCGTCCTCGTACGTGTCGGAGTAACACTCGTCGGAAAGCAGCATTGACCCTTCGGCTCTGCACCGGCGGTACAACTCGTCGAGATCATCCCTCGATGACACCGCACCTGAGGGATTGTGGGGTGTGCAGGTCCACACCAGCCGTGCTCGCGACCACACTTCGTCGGGAATATCACCTGCACGCATGATGAAGTCATCGCCGAGAACAACACGGTGGAGTTCCGCGCCCGCGAACAACGATCCTCGTTCGTACACCGGGTAGCCCGGTGAAGGGAACGCAACGATGTCTCCGGCGTGTCTGTCGATGAAAGCAAGAGGGGTGGAGAAGATGGCCTCTTTCGAGCCGCTCGTGGGGATCACCTGGGTCCCGGGATCGATCGCGACACCAAAGCGTCGATCGACATAGTCGGCCACTGCCTCTCGTAGCTCAGCCCTCCCTTCGGCCGTCGGGTACTGGGATACCTCGGGAACCGCTTTGCGAAGCGCATCCGCGATGAACCCGGGAGTCGCTTCGCGCGGATCACCAATCGAAAAATCGATCACAGGGAGACCGGCTTCAATCCGGTCCAGAGTTCTCTGACGGATCGCGGCGATCGGATAGCTGCCGAGTTCGGACAGCACAGGGTTCAGTTTCATCGCCGCCACGGTAGTACCTCCCCCACCAACCCAACCCGTCGCGAACCCAGGGTTCTAGACCCCAGTGAGTCCGGTCTAGAGCCCACAGAACGCAACCCGTCGTGAACCCAGGGTTCTAGACCCCAGTGAGTCCGGTCTAGAGCCCAC
>CAZWMX010000182.1:0-4245 GCA_964635205.1 uncultured Acidimicrobiaceae bacterium
TTCTGGCTTCTGGTGTCTGCTACTCCCACTCGATGGTTGCCGGGGGCTTCGAGGAGATGTCATAGGCGACGCGGTTGATGCCGTCGACCTCATTGATCACTCGGGAGGAGATTCTTGCGAGGACCTCGTGAGGCAGGCGAGCCCAGTCCGCAGTCATCGCATCGTCCGAGGTGACCGCTCGCACGATCAATGGGTAGGCATAGGTCCGGCCATCACCCTGAACGCCCACCGTCTTGATCGCAGGCAGGACGCCGAATGTCTGCCAGATCTCACGGTACAGGCCGGCTTTTCGGATCTCATCGAGGATGATCGCGTCTGCTGCTCTGAGGATGTCGAGCCGTTCCCTCGTGATATCCCCGATGATCCGCACGGCAAGACCCGGCCCGGGGAACGGCTGGCGCCATACGATCTCGTCTGGAAGCCCGAGTTCCTCCCCCACAGCGCGAACCTCATCTTTGAACAGATCGCGCAACGGTTCAACGAGCTCGAACTCGATGTCGTCGGGCAGACCACCGACGTTGTGGTGGCTCTTGATCTTCGCTGCATCTTTCGTGCCCGACTCGATGACGTCCGGGTACAACGTGCCCTGGACGAGATGGTCTGCACCGTCGATGTCCGCCGCTACCTCTTCGAACACCCTGATGAAGGTCTCACCGATGATCTTGCGCTTCTCCTCGGGGTCGGTGACTCCCTCGAGGGCGGCAAGGAACCGATCCTCGGCCTTGATGTGGACGAGATTCATGTGGAAGGTGTTGCGGAACGTCTCTTCCACCTGGGAGCCTTCACCCTGGCGCATGAGGCCGTGATCGACGAACACGCAGACAAGCTGGTCCCCGATCGCCTTGTGGACGAGCGCAGCAGCCACAGACGAATCGACACCGCCAGAGAGCCCACAGATCGCAACCCCATCACCGATGGCCTCCCGAATCGCAGCAACAGACTGCTCGATGATCCCGACATGGGTCCATGTCGGCCGTGCATTGCATGCATCCCAAAGGAAGTGCTCGAGGATCCGCTGGCCGTGCTCGGTGTGTTTCACCTCAGGGTGAAACTGCACGCCGTAGAGATGTCGTGCCCCATCCTCCATGGCAGCAACTGGTGCGTCCGGCGTCGACGCGGTAACCGTGAACCCTTCGGGGGCATCAGACACTGCATCGTTGTGGCTCATCCACACCTGAAGGCGTTTGGGTTGATCAGAGAACAAGTCGGACTCATGGACAACCGTGAGGTCGGCGGGGCCGAACTCAGACGTTCCCGTCGAGGCCACCGTCCCGCCGAGGGCCTTGGCCATCACCTGGTGGCCGTAACAGATGCCAAGCACGGGAATCCCGAGCTTGAAGATGTCCGGATCGATCCCGTAGGCGTCGTCCGCATACACCGAGGACGGCCCTCCGGACAAGATGATCCCAACGGGATCTTTCTCCTTGACTTGCTCCGCTGTGACGTCCCTCGGGACTATCTCGGAGAAGACACGCGCCTCGCGGACACGACGGGCGATCAACTGTGCGTACTGGGCTCCGAAGTCGACGACAAGAACCCGGTCGAAGTCACCCTGTGAAGCATGGCCTGAGACGGATGGCCCTGCCATCAACCCATCCCCACACCCTGGGACCGCTGAAGTTGCTTTCCTTCGGTCTGGAGAGCGGGAGCGACCATCACTTCGGCCTTCTGGAACTCCTTGACCGTGGCGTATCCAGTGGTCGCCATGGATCCGCGGAGGCCACCAAAGAGGTTCCGCCGACCGTCATTCTCATGCGCAGGCCCGACGAGGATCTCCTTGATGGTGCCAAGCGTCCCCGTATGGACGCGGGAACCCCTTGGCAGGGTCGGGTGGAACGTCGCCATACCCCAGTGATAACCCTTGGATGGGGACTCTGCGGCTGCTGCCATCGGGGATCCGAGCATCACGGCGTCGGCCCCGACGGCAATGGCCTTCGACACATCACCACCGGTGCGCATCCCACCGTCCGCGATGACGTGTACATACCGGCCGGACTCTTCGAGATACGCCGAGCGGGCGGCTGCTGCATCGGCAATCGCCGTTGCTTGGGGAACACCGATACCGAGAACACCTCGTGTCGTGCATGCAGTCCCGGGACCCACTCCAACGAGAACACCCACAGCACCGGTCCTCATGAGGTGCAACGCACCTGAATACGAAGCTGTCCCGCCGATGATGACAGGCATCTCAACTTCACGGATGAATGTATTGAGGTCGAGCGGCTCCTCGCGGGATGACACATGTTCTGCCGACACGACCGTCCCCTGCACGACGAGTATGTCGAGCCCACCGGCCTTTGCGTAGTCGATGTACCTCGCGACGGTAGGCGGCGTGAGACTTCCACAGGCGATCACCCCTGCGTCCTTGATCTCCCTGACCCTCTGGGTGATGAGGTCGGGATTGACCGGCGCGTCATAGAGCTCCTGCATCCGACGTGTCGCTGTCTGGTTGTCGAGGGACGCGATCTCGTCATACACGGGAACTGGGTCCTCATACCGTGTCCAGAGCCCCTCGAGGTTCAGAGTCGCAAGGCCGCCGAGACGACCGATCTCAATGGCGGTCCGGGGTGTGACGGCGGAGTCCATCCCCGAGGCCATCATCGGGAGATCGAAGGTGAAGGCGTCCAGTTCCCACGAGAGATCAACATCCTCAGGATCCCGTGTTCGTCTCGTCGGGACGATCGCGATGTCATCAAAGCCCCAGGCTCGACGACCGGATTTCCCTTTTCCGATCTCGACTTCCACGAAAACCCTCCGCATTGGTTGTGGCAGCAACGTGAGGGTAGCCCACCGCTGAGAGTTGACAGTTCACAGTCGACAGATGGCAGTCAGACTGCGCAATCGATCTCGCGTCGTGAGACCCTCCTTCTGACCGAAAACCGTGAACTGTGAACTTCTTAGAAACCCTGAATCCCGGTGGCCTCGCGGATCTCGGCCATGTAGCCGTCTGCCATCTCATTCGCACGGATTCCGCCTGCGTGCAAGACCTCGCGTACGTCCCCGTTCTTCAACGCCTTGTAGCGCTCATTCACAGGGCCGACCTCGGCGATCACGGCATCGGCCACTGCGTCTTTGAATGCCCCATATCCCCCCGTCGCATACTCAACAACGAGGGAGTCGATCGAGTCACCCGTGCAGGCGGACATGATCTCGAGCAAGTTGGAGATTCCAGGCTTCGCAACGACGTCGTAGCGGACCTCGGGATCGCTGTCCGTAACCGCCGAACGAATGCGCTTCCTGATCACATCAGCATCGTCGAGAACCAATACGCGGCTCTTCTCCTGCGCATCTGACTTGGACATCTTGGATATCGGGTCGGTCAGCGACATCACCCTCGCCGAAGTCTCGGGAATGTATCCCTCCGGAATCGGAAGGACGTCACCGAACTTGTTGTTGAAGCGCTCGGCAAGATCGCGGGTGACCTCGATGTGTTGACGCTGATCGTCACCCACCGGTACGAGGTTCGCACGATGAAGGAGGATATCCGCAGCCATGAGGACCGGATAGGAGTAGAGACCAAGATTCGACGCGGCGCCGGCCGCTGTCTTCTCCTTGAACTGTGTCATGCGGTTCAGTACGCCCATCGGCATCATCGTTCCGAGAATCCATGCGAGTTCGGCATGTGCGGGAACCTGACTCTGGGTATAGAGAAGTGAACGACCCGGATCGACGCCGAGAGCCAGCAGCACTTTCGCGGTGTCGATACGGTTCCTCTCGAGCTCGGCCGGTTCATAGTCAACGGTCATGGCATGGAGATCGACGATGCAGTAAATAGTGTCGTAGTTGTCCTGGAGCGTCACCCAGTTTCGGAACGCACCGAGGTAGTTGCCGAGGTGTATGTTGCCCGTTGGCTGGACGCCAGAGAAGATTCGCTGCTGCATGGAGCGAGCATACCGGGGTCATACTCAGTCTGAACCTCGCGTTCTCTGGGCTGTAGACCGGACTCAGTCCGGTCTAGAACCCTGGGTTCGCGACGGGTGCCGTTTTGACGTTTGCGAACGCATGGGGCATACTCGCTGGCAATGCAGACCACATCCACCACGATCATTATCGCCTAGCGCACACGTCCCACACGTGTGCGCTGCTGAACCCTCCGTAAGTCGGAGGGTTCTCTCGTTGAAGGGACACCATGAACAGAACTGTCGAGATCTACGACACCACACTGCGCGACGGCATCCAGCAGGAAGGCATCTCGCTCACCGTACGCGACAAGCTCAAGGTCTGTTTGCTGCTCGACGACCTCGG
>CAZWMX010000183.1:0-4244 GCA_964635205.1 uncultured Acidimicrobiaceae bacterium
TCGTCGTGGTCACAGCTCGTGTCGTCGTGGTCACAGCTCGTGTCGTCGTGGTCACGCTGAAGACCCACTGGCTGTCGGCAGCGCTCTCGGGGACGAGGGCCAAGCCACCGTCCGGGAATCCCAGTGCCAGAGGTGAAGTGTCCCGGCCGGTGGTAATCGAGAATGCGCCGCTTCCAGTTGGTGTCAGCTTCCATTCGCGTTTTCCAGAGTCACCGGGAACAGCTTTCGATACCCAGAATGACCCAATGCCGTCAGGGGACACTTCCCAGTACATGTAGACGGGCTCGCCATCTGCAGAGGGGACCGACAGGTAATAAGTACCTGCGTCGTCATCAGCGACAGTGAGCTCCCATGCTTCAATTGCAAACTCTTCAGTCAAGCCAACCACCGCTGACAGCGAGACCTCATAGATCTGGTAGAACTCCAGGTAGGCAGCTCGGAGAACAAGATCCGTTCCGGCAACCTTCGGCGCGATCTGGTATGTGCCTTCAGCAAGCAGAAGCGCTGAGCCATCGGGTGCAGTCGCGGTTGTCGTGGTTACTGCTGTGGCAGTCGTGATCGTCGCTTGGGGTTCTGCGGCCTCATCATTCGTAAGCGCTGTACGGGCTATGGCAGCCGTGGCGATGAGGAGCAACACGACGAGTGCTCCGGCTCCGACAAGGGTTGCCGTCCGTGTTCGGTTTCCCAATGGGCGTATTGGTTCAGAGCCGGTGTCTGTTCGAATGGGCGGAGGCTCGTCATCATCAACCGGCTTGGCGGCGTGTTCGGTACTGCTCGACTCTTCGTTGTCCCGCGCGGGTGGGGCTGTGTCGGGCGCGCTGACCACGCTCGCGACAGCAGCGGAGGCGCTCACACCTGTAATTGGTACGGCGGCTCCACGAGCTGTGCCGGTACTGCCCCAGATGGCTGCTCCGAGGCAGGTTGCGTGCTTAGGATGTGTGTCGAGTGCAATGTCGAGATCGGTGGCACTACGGACCATGTCGGCAACGAGCGGGATCCGTGAAGATCCACCAACGAGGAGCACACGCGACAGGTCAGACATCTCAACACCGGCCGACGATACGGCGCGTTCAAATGCCGCGATAGTGTCACGCAGTCGAGGCCGGACAAGGTCCTCGAACTCTGTTCTGGTCAACCTGACCTGGGTATGAACCGTGGGGAGCGCAACCGGGATTGTGACCTCAGTATCGGACGACAACGCTTCTTTGGCGAGGCGGCACTCGTCGCGAAGCTGCGCCAAAGCGGCAAGCGTCGCGGGGTCAGAGGTATCCAGATCTTCGAGGACACCACCAAGAGAGCGCTCAACATGGCCGAACACCGCATGATCCAGATCGATACCACCAAATCGATCAAGACCCTCAGGGCTGCCAAGGATGTCGAATTCCCCGTCCTCGGTTCGGGCAACAACCGCAGCATCGAACGTTCCCCCGCCAAGATCGAACACACCAATCAGCTCATTGGCACGAACCCGTTCCTGCGACGCATACTGCACCGCAGCAGCAACCGGCTCAGACACATACGACACATTCTCGAGGCCGCCAATCCTGCACGCCTCACCCAACAGATCAAGCCTGTGCGGCCCCCAATTCGCCGGATGACAGACGACCCACCCTTCGGGCTCAGCTCCCAACCACTCAACAACACGATGCCGTACGCACCCGAACATCTCAGCCATCAGCGCCTCGGCCCCATAGGGTGTCCCGCCAACCAACAAAGGCGTCGGGTCGCCAAGACGACGCTTGAACTCGCGAGCCGAACGCTCAGGCATCAACCTCGCCCGCCGCACAGCAGGCTCTCCAACAAGCACATCACCAGACTCCGACAGAACAACAACCGACGGCATAGCAGCAGCACGCTGACTCAACTCAAATACACGTACCCCGCCACCGTCAGCTACCGCAGCAGCCGAAAACGTCGTCCCAACATCAACCCCGACAACTGTCATAACACCTATCACACGTCGACCCACAATCCCAAACGCCCGACCACTGACCTCACCGACCCTACCCGACAACACCACAGCGCGCCACAGACTGGAGTTCCCCGCGAGCCGTGGAGACGCCCTCTCCCCCTGCGCGTTGACATCGCCGAACCCGACCTATAGGGTTGCCCTAGAGGAGTGGGAGGACCACTGTGGCAACAAAACGAAGCTGGCTCCGCTCCGCGCAGATGTGGATCAAGGAGCGACGATCGCCGACGGATGAACCCCTCGTGACCCAAGACAAGTCGTCAGCTCGCGCGCCAGGAGTTCCCAGCTCCGACGATGCCTCCGACACGACTGAGCCACGAGAGATAGTGGGTATGGCGGAAGCTGAGGCCGCCGACCTTCGCCCCCCCACGTCCCAGTACGTCCCGCCTGCTGCTCCCGGAGACCGCCATGAGAGCGATCCCGAGGGCCGCATCACTGAGTTCCTCACACAGCACGAGTTGGAGGGAGACGCGACAGCGGATTTCGAGACGTTCGTCGAGGATCCCAATGCTCTCACGGCAGAGTCGAAGCTGCTGCTGGAGGGTGCCGGCGCAAACGAAGGTATCGAAGGCGCCGCCGCATTCCTTCAAGAACAGGGCGGCAGTCCGGAGGACCAGATGGCCGGCGGCATCGACTCTCCGATCGGCACCAACATCCCACTGCCCGTCCGCGGATTCGACCTCGATTCTGACCCCGGTGACCCCAAGGCCGACCTGCTTGGCGGCTTTGATCCTGGATCTCTGATGGATCCTCGGCTCGCCGAGGGAGGGGTCGGTCAGATAGCGGCGCAGACGTCTCTGGAGATGTCTGCGTTCTTCCAATTGATCGGGTTGGAGGACGCGGATGACGTCGACCTTCAAGCGCTGGGAAACCTGGCAGCGGGCGACATCGTAGGTGACGACACTCCCTCAAGAGTCGCCCGGACACAAATTCACCAACAGATCGGGAGCGAGCCGGCCCCGGCGGACCAAGAGGCCACGGACCAGGAGGCTGAGAAGGTAGAGGCCGAGGGCGGAGATGCCGACGATCCGGAGACTCCTCCTCCTCCTCCTCCTCCGCCTCCGCCTCCGCCTCCTCCTCCTCCGCCTCCTCCGCCAGCCCCCGAAGACGAAAGCACGCCAGACCCCGACGCACCCGTCGCAGGCGTTGGCGTGGTGCCACCATCGGTCCAGGTACCTTCGTTCACACCGGAAAATACCGACCCCATCGATACGCTGATCCAGCCCCCCGACGATGTGGAGACTCATCCCGGTGAAATCCCCGGACGGCTCGACCCTTCGCTCGAAGCGCAACAGGCGGGTTTCACCGATCCGCTCCCGGACGAATCCGACGACGAATGGGACGATCCGTTCGGTCTCGACCCAACCGGTGGCGCGGAAGTACGCGACCTTAACCCACTAGACGACCTGATCGACCCGCCGGACATGCTCGGCGGTCAGGGACCGATCGACCTGTCGGATTCGGACCAACTCAGCGACAGATCAGGTGCGTTCAGCGACGACGGCATCGATGACTCAATGCTGGGGGACCCCGGGCCCTAGCTCCTGGCCCCGATAATTCACGGGTGGCACGTCAAGGTGTTGAGTTTGCCGCATCTGCGGCTGTGGGTCGTCCACAACCCATCCCTTGGTTTCCAGCGGACAGGCTATAGAGAGAACGAGTGGCTCGCGAAGTCTTCGATTTGGACGAGTTCGATGTCGTCCTTGGCGAAACCTGCCGATGCAAGGCCGTACATGAACTCCCGGCCATCAAGGCTCCAGAACCAATCGTGGATGGGAACAACGTATCTGGGCCCGACGAGACGGGCCCGGTCGACGCCGGTAACAAGCGAGCCCCACGGTGCAGCGAACGGCATCGCAAGGATCGGCATGGTCTCGACGAAGCTGTGGCTGTCGCCGGGATGGCTCAGCACCCCCTCGACATGGAACCCCGTGTTCTCCGGGCCGGGCCCCATCGGGATTCGTTCGTGCGGCGCCGCGAACCGATGTGTCCCCGAGGTCGCCGAATCGATGTTGTGCTCGCCCAGGATGTGACTCAAGGAAGCAGTTGTCTCGACCTCTGCATCGTTCGACCGCTCCAGGGTGGCCAGCACGAGATCTACCGACACATGGTCGGCGTGCTCATGGGTGATGAGAATCCGGTCGACTCCCTCGACCATCGAAAGGTCGAAGCGTTCGTCGTTCCAGGTGAAGATCCCCGGATCGATGAGAATCCGGCAGTCATCCGTCTCGACGAGCAGGCATGCGTGCACGAGCTTGGTGATGGTGACGTCCAT
>CAZWMX010000184.1:0-4212 GCA_964635205.1 uncultured Acidimicrobiaceae bacterium
GCACGCTTCTCTTCGAGCCGGCGACGGCGGGCCGACCTCGAAGGCTTCGTCGGCCGCCGTCTCGGTGGGTCGGGACGGGCCGCTTCCTCGAGCATGGCGTGAAGCCGGCGAACAGCTCTCTTGCGGTTCGTCGCCTGTGAGCGTGAACCGTCCTCCGTGATCCGGATGTCGGATCCGAGTTTTTCCACGAGCCGTTCCCGTATCGCCTCGTCGAACGCTCGGGAGTCCTCAGTATCGAACGTCAGCTCTGCACGCGTTGAACTCTTGTTGGCATGCTGGCCACCCGGGCCGCCGGAGGGGCCAAACCGCCAACGGAGCTCTGACTCCGGGATATCGAATCGCACTATTCCTCTTCGTTCTGTGGACGGGAACTCCTTCGGCGTTCCTTGGGAGTTGCTTCGCAACTCCAGGAAGTGCCGGACTGGAACTCTGGGTTCGCGGTCATCGTACAATTGGGAGTTATGCGTGAGCGTGACCAATCTGTTCTCAGTGAGATCCTCCCGCCGGAGGAGCGGGCAATCGAGGCTGTCGTTGCGCGTTATCAGCGGGTCGCGCCCGCCGTGACCCGGTTCGCTCGTTCGCTGTCGGGCAACGAGGAGCTTCAGGTCAGGCTCGGCACCCAGGCGGCCGCCACCGAGAACACGATCGTCATCGACCCAGGAGTGTTCCAGACGGCCTATGCGCGATCCGCTCCGGTTACACCGTCGGAGGTGGCACTCACGTCGGCGCTGCACGAGGTGATCCACCTCATCGCGACGGATCTCGATGAGGAGCGGCCCATCCCGCGTGAATGGCACGCCTTCCAGCCGGAATCTGAAGAAGACGAGGCGGAGTTCGACGAAGTGATGGTTCCCGTCGGGCTGTTCCAACTTGGTGAGATGGAGGAAGATTTCGTCAGGCCGGATGTGACCGAGGGTGACATCGACTTCGGTGGAGAGGACGAGAAAGACCCGGGTGCTGTTCCTCTTCTCGAAGCTCTGAGCGTGATCGGCGGGCCGGCGGCTGAGGCCATGTTCCTCTCGATCGAGGACGCTCGACAGGAGCGCATCAATTTCGATGCCTATCCGGGTGCAGGGTCGGTGCTGCGCGACCTCTACCGCACATCAGTTGGGCACGCAATGGCTCATGCCAGACCGCTCGGGCAGTTCGCTCTTGCCTGCTTCATGATCATCGGCGGTCACGAAGAGCGGAACCAGATCCAGCGGAAGCTCTCACCACATGTTGCGCTCGCCATCGATGACGCCATGGCGTTCCTCGACCCCGTTGGCGAGCTCGATGACCCATGGTCGGTTGGCACCGTTGCCCTTCAACTCCTCTCGGTCGCAAAGATGCACAACCTCGTCCAGGAAGGTGCAGCGTCCACACATCAGCAGGGCCGCAAGGCCGAGATGGAGGCCGACCAAAACGCGATCGCGGACTCCGTCGACGCAGTCCGCATGGTCACACCTTCGCTGTCCAGCCGCGAGTCATACGACCAGACCCGCACCGCTGCGCAATCCGTGTCTGCCCAGGACGGGAAGCTCGGTGAAGCTGAAACCGCTGGTGATCCTGCGACCGACCAGTTGATGAAAGTCGCCACCGCACCGACGGTGTTCCTACCGACAGGCCAGGGCGGCAAGCTCATGGTCACCGACTTCCCCGACCGTTTCATCGACTGGGCGCCCCAGGGCAGGGACATGTTGCTCAAGGCTTCAACCGACTGGGGTGTCACTCAACACCGCGTGTCGGGTGAGCTCTACCCGCTCTTCCTTGCGAACCAGAGGCGCGGCCTCCGCTCTGGTTTCGATGCAGGCGACATCTCTCCCTACACACCGCTCCTCCTCGGAGCGGGCCTCTACGAGCGGATGTTCGAACGTCGCGACCTGCCGAGCCGCCGTTCCTACGCGCTGAGCCTGCTCGTCGACGGTTCTGCCTCGATGCTCCAACCCCGCGATGCCGGTTCACGCAAGTCACCTTGGGCAATGGCTGCTGCCCTGCTCGGGGCATGGACCCTCGCCAAACTCGCGAACGAGCTCCAGATCGACTTTGAGCTCGCGATCTTCAACCGGTCTTTCGCCACGGACGTCGACGACACCGAGGCTTCATATCGCGAAAAACGCGCCAAGGCCACGGCAGGGCTCAGGCAGTCTCAGGGCGGAAATGCCGAGCGCCTCACCCGAACTGTCAACCACTATCTCATCAAACGCTTCAGCCAGCGTTGGCGGGCATCTGAAGACGTCCTCGCTGGCCTGTTCTACGCCGCCGCCTCGCCCCAGGATGCCTCACGAGAGGCTCGTCGGTCACCTGATGATTCACCACCGGTCTCGATGTTCGAGAAGGCAGCAAACGTTGATGAATTCAACCTCGCTCACGCTGCGGAGCGTCTCGCTTCCCAACACGCCACACACCGGATCCTCGTCGTGCTCGCAGACGGCATGACACGTGGATCTGTCCAAACGCTCGCCGAAACCGTCGCAAGCGTCGAGCGCTCGGGAGCAACGGTGCTCGGCATCGGCATCGGTGACGACACGGTTCGCGCTGCCTACTCGCGGGCGCAGGTCGTCGAGCAGCCACTGGACCTCGCATCCGCGATGGTCGAAGGTGTCCGTTCCACTCTCTACCGAACAATCGCTGCATCGGGCTCGGACGCATGGTGGGTCCATGCAGGTGGGCGCGAGCTTCAAGATATGACCAATTAGGAGAGCCAATGGCTGACATCATCACATTCGTTGACCCATCCGGCACCGGTCCGAACGTCGAACTACCGGTTGCCGAAATACCGAAGGACCTTCCCGACAGGGATCTCCGGCGGGATCACATTCCAACCGAGGATCCGTACTACGTCGATCTCGGAATGCTGTACAAACTCGCCCGTCTCGAAGAAGTCCGAAGATCGCACTTCACCGAGAGCCCGCTGCACCTTGCGCTACGCGGACACATGGGGACGGGGAAGGACCACGATCTCGAGCAGTTCGCGGCCAGACTCAAGACCCCCTACTACCGGATACCTCTGACCGGAGAAGTGCGTGACATCACGCTGATCGGCTCCGTGAAGCTGTACGGTGACGGCATGGGGGGAACGGAGAGCCGCTGGGAGGACGGCGACATCACAAGGGCGCTACGCGGTCCGTCCCTTGTGAACCTATCCGAGCTGAACGCGGCCGGCGCCGAGACCTTGTTCGCGCTCCACGGTCTTCTCGATCGCCACCGGGCACTCGAGCTTCCAACCGGCGAAATGGTGCGGCTGCGCGACGACGTTCGGATCTTCGGAACGCTGAATCCGACCGATCTTCGTGACTACGCGGGCACCCAGACCCTCAACAAGGCGTTCGCGGACCGGTGGATCATCTGGGAGAAGGCGTTTCCCGACGCTGAGGAACTCGAATCGATGCTCACACGAAGGCATCCGGGCATGGACCCCGAGATTCGTGACCTGTTGACGAAGCTCGCCATCGAGATCAACACATCGTTCACCTCGGGTGATGCCCGCACCCGAGTCGAGACACCGATGTCACTGCGCACGGTCCTCGACCGGTATCCGGCAGGCCTGCGGATGTACGCTGCGGCTGAGGATCCCATGCGTGCAGCGTGGCAGGAGTTCGTGCTCCCCCACATCGACCCGTTCGACCGCGATCACTACGAGACCGTGTGGTCGGCTGTTGTTCGTGTCGGGCCTGCTCGCCCGCCGTTCTCTGACTGAAAGGACCCGACATGCCATCGTTCGACATCGTTTCTCAGGTAGATATGCAAGAGGTCCGCAACGCGGTTGACCAGGCCTCACGGGAACTTGTCAATCGCTACGACTTCAAGGGCACGAACACCACCGTGAGGCTCTCCGACGAGGGGATCACCGTTGAGTCCTCGGCCGATGGTCGTCTCGACGCCGCCGTCGACGTGCTCAAGACCAAGCTCGTCAAGCGCAAGGTGTCTCTCAAGTCCATTGCGGGAGGAGAGCCCAAGGAGATCGGAGGAGGTCGCTACCAGGCGGTCTTCACGCTCAACGAAGGTATCGCGCAGGATGCGGCCAAGGAGTTGACCAGGGACATCAAGGACATGAAGCTGAAGGTTCAGGTCCAGATCCAAGGCGACCAATTGCGCGTCTCGGGCAAGAAGCGAGACGACCTCCAGGAAGTCATCGCAGCCATCCGCGGCCTCGATTTCCGGCTCCCCCTCCAGTACATCAACTTTCGAGACTGACACGGGTGGACGGGTGGAGTGCTTCCTGTCCACCTG
>CAZWMX010000185.1:0-4196 GCA_964635205.1 uncultured Acidimicrobiaceae bacterium
GCGAAGAGTTGCACAGCCGAGGGAGCAGGACCCGACTTCGGTCTACTGGGGCTTACCCACTCGGTACGCAATTGCGTTGCCGTGTTTGCCGACCGCAACGATCGCCCCGGCTGCCCGAAGACAGTAGGCCATCTGCTGGGCGGCGCGGCGAGGCCGTCCCAACTTCTCGGCGAGATCGGCGGTGGTGAATGTCTCAGGCAGATCGTCAGGCAGGAGACCGGCCAGGTCCCCTGTGCATCTGAGCAGCACAGTATCGACGACGTCGATCAGTCGACGTTCAACGACGGTCCAGCCCTTGCGACGCCACGATCGATCGGATGTGTGACGCCGATACTCCTCCTCGATGGTCAGGAGCACTTCGACTTCCAGGTCGTGATGAGCCAGGAGATCAGGAAAGCTCACGAGTTCGGCGAAGATGTCAGTCGGCTTGCCGTGTTTCGGCGACCTGCGTCGGCTGAGGACCGTGCCATCTGCGTCGATCTTGACGATCCACTTGTCGATAGGGATCGGATGAACGATGCGGACGCGGTGCCCGAGACCGAGAAGTGTGGTGGCCTTCCGCTTCATCGAGGAGAACCCACTTGTCTGCACCTCGATCAGAAGGTCCTCTCGAACAAGGTCGATCACGAAACCGTCGACGGGGATCTCGACGCCATCCCCCTGTTCGGCGTACCACCGTTTCAGAGAAGCGTGGAGTGGCTTCTCCCTGAGGGTTCCGATGTGGGGCGCAGTGTCCGACACAGAACCAATCGTAGGAAGAAACCCATCCTGCGCGGTTGATCTGACGAACTGCCTGTCGGTCGGTGTCCATGGTGAGGTGTCGCTCGCTACGGGCGGACGATCACGATAGAAGCTCGAGTGTGAACAGGTACGGTGCAACCTCTGCTTGGATCTCGGCGTATTCCTGCGGCGGAACCGTCAGTGTTGCCACGACGGCTTCGTCGTCTCGCACACCGAATACGGCGAAGAACCGGAGGAACCGACCGCTCGCCGACCCCTCGTATTCCATCGATGCGAGGACCTGGCCGGATTCCGCTGTCACTATCTGCTTATCGATCAGCTCGAACTCCTGAACGAACAGTCCGGCATTCTCGATGCTCAACTCGACGTACTCATCCAGTGTCATGCCCGACGGGATGATCTCCGACAAGATGTTGAGGTTCGGAACGAAGCCATCGATCGGGTCTCCTACGGCCCACAGCTCCAGTCCCTCGACAAGGGCACCGTGCTTGGAAGGCCACTCGGATCGCACAATGATCTGGTAGGAGCCCTCGGGATCGATGAACCGCTCACCTGCCAGGGCCGACGACGTATTTTCGAGCGGAGCCGATGTCGTCGTGGTCGGAGCCGATGTCGTCGTGGTCGGAGCCGATGTCGTCGTGGTGGAGGGCTTCGGAACGCTTGCCGTAGACCCGTCGTCGCTGCCACCACAAGCTGACACTGTTACCACCACAGCCATCATCGAGATGATCCAACGAACTCTCACATCGCCCCCAGAACGGATTCCACCAACGAGCCGCAGGATACCAGCGAGCCGTTCGGTTCGCCCATGTGGAGATCAGTTCTCTGCGATCGAGGCGATCACGAGGTCGGTGAGGACGAGGGCACCGCAGAGGACCGCGAGAACGACCACGGTTGCCGCGGCTTCGAGGCCTCCGACCACCCCGACGAGGAGGGCAAGGACGATCACGACGACGCGGGACAGAATCACCTTCGTTCGGAGATCGTCCTGGATGTCTCGCTTCGACGCGACTTCGATGCCGACCATGGCTCCAAGTGCCAACGCCACACCGCCAACGAGAAGCCAGCGTTCAGGCGATGTGTAGTGGCCCTGAGCGTCTGAGGCAGCGATTGCGTGTTCGACTCCGACACCAACCATCGCGATGCCGACGGCGAGAGGTAGGTGGCTGTAGATCCACACCGTCGGCTGCCAAGCCTTCCCCCCGCCCTTGCGCCGCACGACTCGACCGTCGACATTGTCGAAGTGAATCCACCACAAACCTGTCGCAACTGCGAGTCCGGCTACTCCAGCGATCGTGGTTGTCCACTGCCACTCGACATGGCTGAGACCAACGGTGACCGCAACGATCGTCTCGCCAAGCACGAGGATCGTGAAAAGGCCGAAACGTTCAGGTAGGTGTGACACGTCGAGCGGAGCAGCAGCCTGGGCCTTTCGCACGATGAACGGCGTTGCAAGATCGATCACGAGAGCAACACCCCACAGCCAGAACCGGACAGGCTCGGGAACGAAGATCGACACGATCCAGAGAACCGCTCCGATCCCGAAACCAGTGAGATAGCCACGCACCAACTGTCGCGTAGCGGGGACAAATCGATAGGCACGCGCATAGAGCAACAGCAACAGGATTCTCGCCGCGGAGTATGCAGCTGCAAAGACCACCGTTGAGGCAGAAGGACCCGTGGAAACACTTGCTGCCAAGATCGCGATCGCAACCATCTGCCCACCTGCAAGGAAGCGGTACACGAGATCGTCAGTGTCGTAGCGATCGGCGTAGAACGTGTGGCTCGCCCACAGCCACCACACCAGAATGAAATAGCCGGCGTAGGAGAACCAGCCTGTCAGGGATGTGTTGGCAACGAGGCGTGTGCCGAGCATCGCAACCGTTGCGACGAACACGAGGTCATAGAACAGCTCGAGCCAGGTCGCGCTGCGCTCCTCCTCGGTCACCGTCTGCAATCGAGGCGGCCTGATAGCGGCGATCTTCACAGCGGAATCTCCATGCCCGGCCGAGCTGCTTCCGTGTTCGCAAACACCCTCCGGGCACTCATGACCATGTCGTCGATCGCGGTGTCGGTTCGGCGGGGATCGTGACTCGTGAGAATCAGCTCGGTCACACCTGCCGCTCCCGCGGCTCTCGTGGCACCTTCGTGTGTCGAGTGTCCCCATCCCTCATGGGCCTGCAACTCTTCGGGAAGATACTGCGCGTCGTGGATCAGAACATCCACACCGGAGATGGCAACAAGAACCTCCGAGTCGACGTCGGTACCTGCTTCGTGATCGGTGACGACTGCCACGCTCCTCCCTGGTCCATCAACCCGGTATCCCAAAGCGCCCTGGGGATGGTGGATCGAAAACGGTGTGATGGTCAACCCCTCGATCTCGATAGGTCCGTCTGCGGTTGCGAATCGAATCGAAGGAACGTCCGTGATCGAAACGGGGAACAGCGGAGGAGAAATCGCGCGTTCGAGGATCGCCTCCGGATCATCTGGTCCCCACACGCATATATCACGGGCACCACTCCACATCTCGTCCATCATCGAGAGGCCCTGGGTGTGGTCCCAGTGGTAGTGCGTGAGGAACACGCCGACGGAAGGGGCAAGCTCGAGTCCGTACGTCGCCGAGTCGATCAGGCCTGTCCCTGCATCGATGAAGGCAACCGTGACTCCGTCAACCACGAGCGCAAAACAGGTGGTGCTCCCTCCGTAGCGGGCGAACCGGGACGCCGACACAGGAATCGAACCTCGACCACCAAGAACTGTGATGTGAGCCTCGCGCATCAGCCGCTTTCGATCGACAGCGTGCCAGCCTACCGAACGCCGACGTCGCTAGTGACGAATGGCTTCGGTAGGCTCGCAACCGGTGTTCAGACATTTGGGAAGGAACCAACCGTGAGCAGACCGGTGATCTTGGCCGTCGACGACGATCCGCAGGTGCTTGCAGCCGTGACAAGAGACGTCAGGGCGAGATACGCGGAGGAGTACCAGATCGTTTCAGCAAGCTCCGGCGCTGAGGCGCTCGAGGCCGTGCAGGAGATCTCCGACAGGGGCCGCACCATCGCGTCGTTCCTGGTGGACCAGCGTATGCCATCCATGTCGGGGACCGAGTTCCTCCTCGAAGCGCAGAAAGTCTTCCCCGAGGCGAAGCGCCTTCTCCTCACCGCCTACGCAGACACCGAGGCGGCGATACAGGCCATCAACGAAGTTGGCCTTGACCAGTACCTCATGAAGCCGTGGACACCGCCGGACGAGAAGCTCTATCCGATTCTCGACGATGCACTCGACGATTGGCAGGCGAACGCGGAGAAGCCGTTCGAGGGTGCCAGAGTGTTCGGTACAACCTGGTCACCGACGACGTATGAGATCAAGGCGTTCCTTGCCCGCAACGAGGTGCCGTATCTGTTCATCGACATCGACAGGGATGAAGAGGGGGCACAGACGGCGGCAGCAGCAGCAGC
>CAZWMX010000186.1:0-4195 GCA_964635205.1 uncultured Acidimicrobiaceae bacterium
TACGCGAAGGTCGAGTCGGCAGCACCTCCAGCAAGCTCCCACTTCAGGAACATCTGGCCCGTCGACCCGCGGAACATTCCAACCTCATCGATGCTGTCGCCGTCGAAATCCCCCGCGAATGGCACGTCACCCACATTGCCCAACATGAAGAAGAAGTCGGCAACACCGAGGCCTGCGCCATCCTCGCCGAGATCGTTGATGACATAGATCCGCTGCTGAGAGGTGCGGAACAGACTCACGGTGTCGCAGCCGTCACCGTTGAAGTCACCAGCAAGGGGGATATCACCAGGATTCCCGAAGTAGAACTCGAGATCTGCAATACCCTGTGTGTTCGCGTTTCGCAGGTACACGAATCCGTCAGACTGCCTGTACAAGCCGGGAGTATCCACCCCGTCACAGTCCCAGTCGCCTGCGAACGGGATATCACCCGGATTCCCGTAGTAGAACTCGTTGAACTGAGGGTCCGTCCGCGGACGATCCGCTATCGACCAGACTCCCCCGCTGTCCACATATCCGATCGTGTCACAAGCCTCGCCCAGACACTCAGGGCCTGCATCAGCCGCAACCGTGCTGGCGTTCTGGAACCACCCATCCGGGGCGCCCCCCGAGCCACCCCCGAGGGTGATGGCAAGCGAAGTTCCGGTGAGGACGAACATGTCGTCTCTGCCATCGCCGTCGTAGTCGGCAAAGTCGACAGCAGAGTCAGCCGCTACAGCGAGATTCGGCGAGAACGAAACAGATGATCCGGTCGCCAAACGAATCGCGAGGGTTGGACTTGCGCCGATCGACACCGCATACACGTCGCTCTTCCCATCAACATCATGGTCGGCGGTGGCGAAGCGCCATGTAGCACTCGCTCCGTCAGGCATCGCGAGCTGCACGGACACCGAGTCATACCCGCCATCGGATCCGTACACGGAGAACCCGAACCCGTCATATGCGTACACGTCGGGCAAGTAATCATCGTCGTACATCCCAAGCATGAGGTTGGTTGATGTGCTCGGCACTCCCGTGGTCACGCGAACGGATTGCTGGAACCCGCTGCGGTGGGTCCAGACGTCGAACGCTATCGATGAACCGCTGCGATCCGGAACCCAGACATCTGCCCGCCCATCGAGGTCGTAATCACCGAGAAGCGACTCGCTCGAGCCTGTTCCCGAACTGTCCCTCAGGGCGATCCGATCGTAGCCGCCAACCGCACCAGCAGCTTCAATGCGGCCAGACGGGCTGAGCTGAACGATGTCGGGTGCACCGTCCCCTGTCACATCGCCGGTTGTGAAGGTTGTGCCCGACCGGGTCCCGATGCCCGATACAAACGAAACAACCGTGCCTCTGTACCCGGTTGCACCGGTTACCGGTGGGTACGGCGCGGGGCGCCCCGGGTAGTTCGGTGTTGCGCCCGGACCACTCCATGAGAAGTGCATCGGGTCTTTCACATCGACCCAGTTCCCGCCCCAGCAGAAGCCCGCGTCTGTGAACGACTCCACGTACCAGTCGGGCATGTTCGTTCGAAGGACGTTGTCCCGACCGTATGGATTGCTTGACGGATTGATGTCGAATGCTGTGCCGAATGCGTGTTCCGACGGACGGAGGGTTCCACCGACTGTCCGCCAGACCCACGCAAATGCGGAGTACACGTAGTAGGACTTCCCCGACGCGAAATTCGCGTTGAGGTTGTCGGCAGCCTGATTCAACGCAGGGAGCATTCGCTCATGCACCCTGAGGGTCTTGTTCGATCCGGGAAGTTTCCAATCGACAAGCGACTGGGAGACCTGGTAGTACGTTCTCCCGAACATGTCACCCCAAGGTCCTCTCATCTGTTCGTTCGTCGACATGTATCCGGTCGAACTGACCTTTGGCCTCGAGGGCCCCGCGATGAAGGGTTCACACCCGCGGGATTCAGCGAAGTTCGCCGTACTCACACCAGCGTCGTTTGCGAGCGATGGAGGAGGAATCGCCGCGAACATGCCGGTCAGCGCTGCCACTACGGCAAGGAGGTTTCGTAGGCCCATGAGTTGCAAAGGCTAGACCTCACATCCCGTGTGACGGCGTCTTTCAGCGAGCTCCGAAACCAGTGAGCACGGTCCAAATGCTCTTTCCCACGATGTGCAGGTCGAGCCAGAAGGATGAGTGCTTGATGTAGAACAGGTCATACGTCAGCTTGTCGATGGTTTCAGCTTGATCATCGGCATATCCGTAGTTCACTTGAGCCCATCCCGTAACCCCTGGACGGATCAGATGTCTCGCCTCATAGAAAGGAATCTCGCGAGTGAACTCCTCGACGAACACCGGCCGCTCGGGCCGTGGTCCGATGAGGCTGAGTTCTCCTCGCAGCACATTCCAGAGCTGTGGGATCTCATCGAGTCTGCTTTTTCGTAGGAAACGACCGGTTCGTGTGATCCGCGGGTCATCGTGAAGCGTGAATTGCGGCCCCGCCTCTTCGGCGTTCTTGACCATCGTGCGGAACTTCGTCAGGGTGAAGAGTTTTCCGTGTCGCCCAACGCGCGCCTGCCTGTAGAGGATCGGACCCTCCGAGTCCATCCGAACAACCAAGGCGACGATGAGCGCGAGAGGCACCCAGATCACGATCGAAAGACCGACCAGTATGACATCGAGAACCCGCTTGACCGGTGCATATGATGCACGCCGCACAGGCTCGGACAGCTCCCAGCCCTCAGCGAGATGAATCATCGGGAGGCGCCCGGTGTGCTCCTCGTATACGTCGGTGAACGTACGGATTCTCGTGCCCGACATCGATGCGGACGACACGAACTGTGCCATCGATTGGGACAGAACAGCTCGGAGATCAACTGCAAGAGTCACATCTGCCTCCACCGGAATCCCTGGTGACTCCTCGCGTGGGTCGAGCACCAAGGACACGGTCGCATGCGGCGCGCCATGCAGGTCCTCAACCAACGCCTTCTCCTGGGTTACAACCGTCAAGTACTCCTGCCACGGTCGCTGTCGCCGAATGGACCGGTGCAGCAGCGTGAGCCCAAGCCAGATGGCGCCGAACGTCAGGAGGAACGGACGCGAAAAATACGCCCTGGTGAGCACAAGGCCAACGGTCGTTGAGACAACCGAGAGAGCCACGAAACCAACCGCTCGGCTGTACATCGGCCTCGGCACGGTTCCTCGCCACGATGCCATCGAAATGGCGATCCCGGCGCCACCACCGGTGCCGAGCATCAAGATCATCGGCCAAATCGACGCATCACCTTGGAGCGGCACCGTCCAGAAGAGTGGTGTGCCGAACACCAGACTTGATGCGCCGAACACGGCAAGACCGAATGCCAGGATGTCTGATATGAGAACTGATCGAAGAAATCTCCGCCCCATGAGAACCTAGGCTACCGTCTTGAGCCGCTAGAGACCAGAAGTGATTCGAAATGGCGACAGTTTTCACCAAGATCATCAACAAGGAACTGCCGGGCCGCTTCGTCCATGAGGACGATGAGTGTGTTGCGTTCCTGACGATAGAGCCCCTCTCACCCGGACACACGCTCGTGGTACCTCGACAGGAGATCGACCACTGGCTCGACCTCGAACCCGACTTGTTGAATCATCTGATGCACGTGGCACAGCGCGTGGGACAGGCAATCGAGCACGTCTATGCACCGGCCAAAGTCGGCATGATGATCGCAGGACTCGAGGTTCCTCACGTGCACATCCACGTGACCCCGATCAACGAAGTCCACGATCTCGATTTCGCGCGAGCTGATCGGAATCCCGACCCGTCCGATCTCGACGAGGCCGCACGCCTCCTCGCCACCGCACTCGCGCTGTAGGGTCCTGTTGTGCCTGCAGCGACATTCACTCACTCCGTGTTGACCCAAGCAACGGTCGATGAGGCCTGGGCGGCCCTTCAGGAACCAGAGACGTGGTCGAACATCGGGCCCGTTGCATCCGTGTCCGACCCCGAGTACGCCGCCGACGGCACGCTTACGAACTTCCTGTGGATCGCCGACATCGGCGGCAAGGCATACAAAGGAACCGCGGAGACGACCGCCTACAACAAACCAGACCGATTCGAACTCACCATGGACACGTCAGAGATCGCGGGTGATGTCGTCGCAACAATCGACGCAGAAAACGCTGGCTGCACGGTGACCGTAACGATCACGTTCCGTACGAAGGGCATGCTCTCGGCCATGTTCTTCCCCGCCATCAAGCAAGCGTTAGCTTCTGGTTTCCC
>CAZWMX010000187.1:0-4152 GCA_964635205.1 uncultured Acidimicrobiaceae bacterium
CGGGCTCCTAGGGCGCCGGACGTGGCGCTGAGGCAGCCTCAGGTCGTTCTGTCGACCACGCGTTGGGCCTTTCCGAGCGATCTCGCAACATTCCCGGGTGATTCGACCACCACATCCACGGTGATGCCGATGTTGTCCTTGATGTGATAGGCGGCAGCAGCCGCAGCGTTGCGCGCCGTGGCCTCGTCGAGGGTGTTGCGCGACTCGATGTGCACGATGAGACCCTTGGCATTGCCCTGCTGGATCACTTCGATCTGGTAGTGGGCTGCGAGTTCTGCGACCTTCAGCAGTTCGACCTCGATCTGGCTCGGGTAGACATTGATACCCCGGATGATCAGCATGTCGTCGGTGCGGCCCTTGATACGCCCGATGCGTCTCATCGTCCGCGCAGTGCCGGGGAGGAGTCGTGCGATGTCACTCGTGCGATAGCGAATCAGCGGTAGCGCTTCTTTTGTCAGCGATGTGAACACGAGCTCACCCTCTTCGCCATCCGGCAGCACTTCGCCGGTGTCGGGATCGATGATCTCTGGATAGAAGTGGTCCTCCCACACCGTGAGACCATCCTTGGATTCGACACATTCCTGGGCGACACCCGGACCGATCACTTCGGACAGGCCGTAGATGTCGACAGCATCGATCCCGAGCCCGTCCTCGATCTGGATCCGCATCTCGCCCGACCAAGGCTCGGCGCCGAACATCCCGATCTCGAGTGAGCACGCCTCAGGGTCGAGACCCTGGTTCTCCATCTCGTCGATCAGACTGAGACAGTACGAGGGCGTGATGAGGATGATCCGGGGCTTGAGATCGTTGATGAGCGTGACCTGCTTCTCCGTCTGGCCGCCCGACATCGGGATGACGGTGCACCCAAGCCGCTCTGCTCCGTAATGGGCACCGAGGCCGCCGGTGAACAGGCCGTACCCGTAGGCCACGTGTGCCATGTCACCGGGACGTCCACCCGCGGCATAGATGGACCTGGCCATGACATCTGACCACATGTCGATGTCATTGCGGGTGTACCCGACAACGGTCGGTTTTCCCGTCGTGCCCGACGAAGCATGGATCCGGATGACGTCCTGTCGTGGCACGGCGAACATCCCGTACGGATAGCTGACCCTGAGGTCTTCCTTGACGAGGAAGGGGAATCGGGAGAGATCCTCGAGTGCCTCGCAGTCCTGCGGTGAAACGCCTGCGGCATCGAAAGCCTGCCGGTAATGGGGCACGTTGTCGTATGCGTGGCGCACAGACCACCTGAGTCGCTCGAGTTGGAGAGAGCGGAGTTCGTCGAGTGATGCGGTTTCGATCGGATGAAGTCCTGGCATCCGTTGATCGTAACCGACACGAGTTCCGTGAATCAGCTCCGCGTGCTCACGATCTCGTCGTCCGGGTAGCAATAGGCCCAGAACTCGCCCGGTTCCTTCGACCTGACGACGCCGTGGCCATGCTCGTTCCAGTGCTCTCGGGCATGCCTGTTCTTCGATGAGTCACAGCAACCTGTGTGACCGCACGCGACGCAGAAACGGAGATGCACCCAGGTATCGCCCATGACAAGGCACTCCTCGCAGCCGCCCTCCGGCATCGGGACGAGTGGGACGTTTTCGAGGTGGGGGCACAGTGCCGGCATGGGTTGCTCCTTTGATGGGTCAGTTGCTGTCTTGGGTGATCGGCAGGGTCACGGTGAATACGGTGGCCTCGGCATCTGATGCAACCGTGACAGATCCACGGTGTTGGGTGACAACGATGCTGTACGCGGTGTCCAGCCCGAGGCCTGTGCCCTTACCCGGTTCCTTCGTTGTGTAGAACGCCTCGAATATCCGATCGATGACATCGTCGGGTATTGGAGGCCCGTTGTTCTCGACTTCAACGACGATGCATCCATTCTGGACGAAGGCGCGAATGGTGATGACACCATCGGTGAGTTCGGCCTCACCGATGGCGTCTGCGGCATTGTCGATGAGGTTCGTCCACACCTGATTGAGTTGGCTTCCGTAGGCAACGATGTCTGGGAGATCGTCAGCGTATTCAGTGGTAACAGCGATGTCCTTCGTCTTCGAGCGGAGGATCAGGAGGGTGTCCTCGATGCCCCTGATGACATCTACCTCCTGCACCGGCGCCTGGTCGAGGAACGAGTAGGACTTGAGGGCACCTACCAGCTCGGAAAGCCTCCGGGAACCTTCCGTGACTTCGCCGAGCAGTGCTGAAAGGCTGGCTGAGGCCGCGACGAATGAGATCGCATCCCGAACACCTTCGCCGTCCAAAGTCCTGAGGTCATCGGCGACGAACCCTGACGAAGCCAGCCCCGACGCCATCTGCCAGGGTTGATCGACACCGACCAGCGTGAGCGCGTCGGCGATCGATTCCTCTGCGTCTGCCTTCTGCATCCCCGACAGCGGTTCTCCTGCCCGGCTGGGCGAGGGCAGCTCTACATTCGGTGGGAGTCTCCTGGCCAACTCGACCAGTTCCTCCAGACCCTCGGCCAGACCCTCTGAGCCGCTCGTTACCGCAGCGGCTGGGTTGTTCATCTCGTGCGCAAGTCCAGCCGTGAGGACACCGATCTGTGCCATACGCTCTGACTGTCTCACCCTCGATTCCTGTTCCCTCCACCGGGCAATGAACACGGCGAACAGGGCACGATTCGCCTGCACACTCGTTGCGAGAACGTCATCGAGGCACGAGCGGGGAATCGCGACGAGTCGAACAGGCGAGATCGCTCGCGCACCCGCATTACGAGGTTCCCCCGTGAGGAGCGCCATCTCGCCTACGACATCGCCGGGTCCCGATACCGCGATGCGCACCTTCCTGCCACCCGACTCCTTGAGGATCTCGAGCTCACCTTCGGCGATGACATAAGCCATGTCCGCCTCGTCGCCCTCGTCGAAGAGTGCCTCGCCTTTCGCCAGGTGGACCTCGGTGATGCCGCTGCTCAGGCGGGCAAGATCACTCTCGGGCAGCTCTGCGAAGAGTGGGACGGTGCCGAGGTCGAACGTCGTCACACGGTGTCCAGATATCGGTGCACGAAACTCACGGCAATGGATCCTTCCCCGACGGCGCTCGCGACTCTGCGAACAGCGCCTTCGCGAACATCTCCTGCGGCGAACACACCAGGGACGGATGTCTCGAGTGGGAGAGGGTCACGGTCGAGGGTCCACACATCGGTGAAACTCCTCACATCGTTCCCCGTGTAGATGAATCCCTTGTCGTTCCTTCTGATCGAGTCTTCCAGGAAGTCCGTGTGGGGGATGGCACCCACGAAGATGAAGAGGGCAGACGCATCGCGCGTCTCGTGGTCGCCAGAGTCGAGGTTCTTCAGACGGATACTCTCGATGCCGTCGGTACCTGTTACCTCGACTACGGACGTGGATGTCAGCACCTCGATGTTGTCGATGGCTCCGATCTGGTCGACGAGGTATGCAGACATCTTCTCGCCGAGGTCGCCCGATCGAACGATCATCGTCACCTTCGAGCTCGTCTTGGAGAACATCACTGCTGCCTGCCCAGCCGAGTTCGCTCCACCGATGACATACACAGGCTTGTCCTTGTATGTGGAGGCTTCGGTCGCAGCTGCCCCGTAGTACACACCAGCGCCCTCGAAGCGTTCATAGCCGGGGACGTTGAGGCGTCGCACAGTCATCCCAGAAGCGATGAGCAGAGCCCTGCAGGTGAGTTCTGAGCCGTCGACGAGATGGACGGTCTTGAGGGGGCCGGACACCTCGACGCTGTCGACCTCAGCAGCGGTTATGAGTTCAGCACCGAGTCGGGTTGCCTGGGCGATCGCCCTGCGTGCGAGGTCGGCACCGCTGATTCCCTTCGGGAACCCGAGGTAGTTCTCGATCCGATTGCTCGTCCCTGCCTGGCCTCCCGGCGCCTCCCGCTCGATCATCACGGTGGACAGCCCCTCGGACGCCCCGTACACCGCCGCTGCGAGGCCTGCGGGTCCGCCACCGATCACGATGAGATCGTAGAAGGGCAACTCTGGCATGGTGTGAATCCCGACAGCCTCGGCCAACGTTGACTTGTCGGGGTTGATGAAGACCGTGTTGTCCTGTAGGAGCACGACGGGGATTTCGGTGCTGCCGCCGGCTGCTGCTGCTGCTGCTGCTGCTGCTGCTGCTGCCGCCGTCTGTGCCCCCTCTTCATCCCTGTCGATGTCGATGA
>CAZWMX010000188.1:0-4111 GCA_964635205.1 uncultured Acidimicrobiaceae bacterium
GAACACATCTGGGTAGTCCAGTCTCCATGTGATCTGACCGTCTTGATCGACCAGGGCGAAGCTGTGGGTCGGCGTATTCTGATGACCGTAGATCCCGATCATGTCATAGGACCTCGACACTGCCAGATCGATATCGATGAGTATCGGCGTCGTGACGCCGAGCCGTCGCGCCTCCGCTGCAATGATTTGCGCCGACTCAACCATGATTGGAACAAGCGTGATGCCTCTGTCGGCCAGTGCCTGGTTGATCTCGGGAATCTGGTAGAAGCATATGTCGCATCCTGGGCCCATGGCGAAGTAGAGCAATGCCGGACCCTCGGACAGGACACCGTCGAGGCTGACTCGCGTCCCGTCGGTGGTTGGGAGATCGAACGTTGGTGCGACAGATTCCACATCGACCGGACCATCTCCGGCACCGTCGAACGCTCCGAGGACGGCGACGATGAGTAGAGCCACCACGGGAGTGGCGAACGCGGCCCAGGCCCAGCCCGCCGAACGTTGTCGTCTCGCAGCGTCAGTCGTTGTGTGTCGTCGTGAAGGAGTCGTCTGTTTCTTCTTGCTGGTCATGGCAGCTCCTATCGGGAGATGTTGTGTCTTGGGTTGTGGGTCGCCGGCGGCGACCAGAGATGGCAATCGCGGCGCCGGCAAAGGCGATCAATACCAGGCCGACGACCACATCGGGGATCGGTTCGAGCCAGCCAACAAACGGGAGGAGGCGGTCCTGGAGCCACGTGCCGACGGCTACTTGGGCAGTGGGGGCGAGCGTTGCGCCGGTAGCTCCCAGTGCGATCAATGTGATGCCCAAGAGGCCGAACATCACTGCAGCCACGAGGTTGAGCGTGGTGACGACAAGGGTGCGGCCCCCAAGGCGGAACTGCCGTTCCCCACCTTGCATCCGGTCGCGTAACCCGGCACCGAATCGATCCCAGGCAAGGGCAAGCACAACGAGGGGAGCGACCATCCCAAACACATAGGCCAGCCCGATACCGACCCCTTGGATGAGGCTGGGGGCCACTGCGGACAGTGTGAGTACAGCGGCGAGAACGGGGGCGCAGCAAGCAGAAGCAGCACCTGAGAACACTCCAAGTGCGAACACCCCACCGGTATCGGTGCGCTGCACGTCTGGGGATCCGCGCATGATGGGAAGCGTCCATCCCCTTCCAGAGAGAGCGAGCGCGGCCAGAACCAGCATGAGAACTCCGCCTGTGATGTAGATCGCTCCCTGATACTTCAGAAGACCGCGGGTAAGGAACCCGAGCCCGAGCGTGACGGGGACGAGCACGACTGCAATCCCCGCGGCGAAGATCAGCGTCAGCGGTACCAGCCGCCATCGGCTGTTGCGGACCGCCGCGGACAGATAGGCGGGAAACAGGACCGTGATGCAGCACGGTGCGAACAACGCCACAGACCCGGCGAGGAACGCGGCGATCAGCGACCCACCGAGGAACACCCCTTCCATGTCAGCAACGCCCCGGTGGAAGGATAACGGTGGTATTCATCGGGATACCTCAGCAGCGACGATCACGTCGAGCACCTTGGTGAGCTTGCGACGCGAGATCCACCCGTGCCCGAAATACGAACCATCGATCGACAACACGACCTCGACCGGTTGCCGGTCGGACCGGTCAGGTTTGAGCATCGAATCCTCCAAGGGTCACACGCCTTGCGTTCCCGATACTGCTGTAGACCGCCAGAGACCAACGACTGGTACGGAATGTGCCGACTCCCGATCCTGATTGCCGATCTTGCGACACACGGGTCTCATGCCGTCTTCGGCTGGGCGATACGCCGGAAGACGACTGCGGTCACGACGCCGAGGACGATGAGCCAGGCCACGGCGAGCGCGAGCATGGCGAGCTGGTCAAAGGTGGTGGTGAATGCGCCGTCGACGAGAACCAGAACGGCGCCGCGGCCGGGGAGCACGAGGCCCCAACTCGGAGGAGCCGCAGAGAACATGATGTTCTGAGCCATTCCGACATCGAGGAACGGCACCAGGAACATCACATAGAGGCCGCCCAGGCGTCCGAACAGGACACCAACGAGAACACCAACCATGCCGTAGGTGATGGCTACCAAGACGCTCCCCACAGCGAACCAGCCCCAGCTTTCGGGAGTGAAGTCCATAGCTGTGACACCGAGCGCTACTGCGCTGGCCAGCAACGCTGCAACCACGATCGTGCCGATCCTGGAGGCAAGGATCTCACGCGTACGGAATCCGGCGATTGCAAGGCGAGAATCTGCCTCGAGTGACCCCTGGACAACGAACAGGCCCGAGAGCCCGGCGAGAAACGCGAGGGTGATCGGAACCATGATGGCGCCATGGACATCGGCCAATGAGAGGATCCTCAGCGTTGTGACACCGTTCTCGATGAGTTCGACCGGCGTCGGCTCGTCCGGCGTGATGTAGAAGCTGAGCGAGATGAAGAGGATCGGGAGCACGACCAGCAGCACCCACAAGGCGATGTTGCGGCGGTAGTCGCGCAGACCGTAGCGAATCCCGGCCCGGAGACGACGCCAACCCGCCCGTGCAGGGCTGGCCACTCGCCGGGTCTTTCGCGTGGAGGTAGCAGCGCTGAACACCACAGCGGCGAGACCGAGAGCGCCGAAGGTCCACAGCAGTGCCCAACCCAGGTCACCGATGGGGCCCGCATAGTCCGAGGGGGTGTCGAGCATCACCAGCGTGATGAAGTGCGAAGGGAACAGCCGGGTGATCCAAATATCGCTGCCTCCCATTCCGGGGCCAAGGAAGACGTCGAACATCCAGATGAAGATCACGATCAACGACCCGTTGACATCGCTGCGAACCAGGGAACCGATGGCGACCCCGATGCCGAGATAGAGGACAGAGAACATGACCACTCCGGCGATGGTTCGACCCGGATCGGTGATTCCCGTCCTCAACGCGAGTGCGACTATCGATGCTGCTGCTGCGAGCAGAGCAAGGATGAGCCCGGAGGCAAGCCGACCCGCAACGATGCGGCGGGCGCCCATCCCGGCCCCGGCGAGACGACGATCTGCTTCGCGAGAGCCGAGCACATGGAAGAACCCGGCCACCCCGGCAATGAATCCCGCAGCCCATCCTGCTGTAGGCGCTACGAGCTTGCTGGGATCTCCGGTGAAACCGACGACCTCGGCGAAATCGGCGATCGTTCCCGAAGTGAGAACGACGAAGATGAGCGGCACCAGCACGAGCAGGACCAGGTTGATGGGACGACGGGCGTATTCCGCGAGATATCGCCCTGTGAGTCGTGCTGTGACCGTCATTGAACCGTTGTCCCGTCGCGAAGATGCACGATGCGGTCGAAGCGCTCCTCGTCAGCAACGAAATGGCTGATGATGAGTACCGTCCGACCAGCGTCGCGACGTTCTGCCGTCAGCTGCCAGAACCGCAGGTAGGTGTCCCAGTCGAAGCCCGAGTACGGCTCATCGAGCAGCAGGACGTCGGGATCGTGCAACAGTGCCAGACCGAGGTTGAGTTTGGCCTTTGTACCGCCCGACAGCTCCTCAACCCGCATGTCTTTGTACTCAGCGAAACCGAAGATGTCGTAGATGTTCTCACGGCTCCGCTCGACCTCGCCACGATCGACTCCATAGGCTTCGCCGAACAGCTCGAAGTGTTCATCACACGTCAGCCGTTCGTACAGAATCGGTTCCTGCGGGCAGTATCCGAAGCTGCCACGGATGTCCGCGCGTCCACCGTCGCTGTCCAATGACCCCACGAGGATCTTCATCAAAGTGGACTTTCCGGATCCGTTCTCGCCGACCAGCCCTACGACCTCGCCGGAACGGATTGTGAGGTTCGCATCGGTGAGCACCTGATTGTCGGCTTTACGCCAACCGCGCCGATAGGCCTTGGCGATGTGCTCCGCTTTCAGCACGACATTCGGATCCAAGGTCGCACTTGGCGTGCCATCGGTTGTAGGCCGACGGTCGGTTGTCTCATGAATGGGTTGGGTCATTCTCGGTCCCTTTCTCGGTGAATTACATCGCCCGTCTGCCTTTTCGCACCGAACCCGAAACGTCGGCGTGCCTTGGCGCCGGGGTGGCTAGCCACCCCGGCATGCTCGGTGTCTCTTGCTCCGAGCAGAGGAGAACCAGAGGGCGGGCACCA
>CAZWMX010000189.1:0-1917 GCA_964635205.1 uncultured Acidimicrobiaceae bacterium
GGCAATCCGGCATAACTCTGACTCGGTGCGGAGTCTCCGAAGTCGATCTCGTCAATCGAGTTCGCGGCTGCCACAACCCCGGCACGCGTGAGATCACCGTTGGCGACAGCAGCAGCGAGTACCTGGTGCATCAGCAGCGCACCGTTCCATCCAGCGATATAACCATCACTTGGACGACGATCCGGAAAAGCCTCCGAAACCGCCCTCATCATCGCATTGTTCCCTGCGGTGTCTTCTCCCCACGCGACGTTGTACGAGGACTGGTAGTACACCGTCCCATAGAGTGGAGCAACGGCCTGGTCGAGCAGCCTGAAGTCGTAGCTCGGGACCGAACCGATGAACAGACCCTCGTACCCGACGTTCACGGCTCCCGCAAGGATCTCGGCACCGATTGACGGGTTTGTCGCGAGAAACGTCCAATCTGCACGAGAGGCGACGATGCCTTGGATCACCGGAGTGACGTCCTCGCCGGGGACCACGGCCGCGGTACCGTCATAGAGGAGTTCCATTCCGTAGAAGTCGATCGCCTTCTTGACTCCTGCGGCGGCATCCTGACCGTACACGTCCCCAAAGGTGGCCAAAGCGATCGATTCTCCACCCATCTCATTCACGAAGTCGAGAATGTTCATTGCCTCGATGCAGTAGTTCGTGTTCTGCTCGAGCATGACACCGCCGTCGACGCGAGGGATCGCCCACCCGGAGTACCAGCTCAGTGGGATCACCAGTGTTGAGTCCTGCTTGTATAGGGCAAGGGCGGCAACGTTGGCGGTCGATCCGGTCGAGAGACTGATCGCAAGAACCTCTGTGCGGATCTGCTCGTACTTCTCGAGGTGTTGCTCGGTGTTGGAGCTCGTGTCTTCCACGACGTACCTCACCGTCCACCCGTCGATACCGCCGGCCGCGTTGACCGCATCCCAGTAGACGGACTGGGCGGCAACGATGTCGGCCTCGAGGGAGGAGAACATCCCCGTCTGGTCTGCGAGAAGACCGATCGAGATCACTTTCGTCTCGTGGTCAACGCCGATGTCGGTCAGGACACCGTCGTCCGTGACGGCAATTTGGGTCGTGGTTGTCGACTCGGACGGGACGGAGGAGGTCGTTGTGTCCGCCACCGTGCTGGTCGAAGGCGCGGAGACTCCGCCGCACGCCGCCGCGAGCACCATGAGCGCGAGTGCTGCAGCAGCGAGGCTCGGGGGTCTTCTCACTGTTGGAATCCTTCTTCGAGTCGTGATCTTCCACCGGGTTACTCCGGCCAGGACCGGAACCAGGCTTGCGCTGCCTGCCTGCAAGCACACCGTATGGAGCAGGTCGGTGTTTGCCACCAGGCCGTGGACCCGCCGCTCCGGATCGGAAGTCTATCTGTCGCGGGACCAACGGTGCGCCGGACAGAAGCCGATGCGGTCGCCGAAAAGCCGGTCGGGGCGTGTCGAGGAGCAGGCACGAGGCCTAGAGATCCATGTCCTCACCTAGATACGCCTTGATCACGTTTGGATCGCGCTGCACCTCTTCGGGTGTGCCGGTCGAGATCACCTCGCCAAAGTCAAGGACCAGAACCCGGTCGGCGATGTCCATGACCAATCCCATGTCGTGCTCGACGAGGATCATCGTGATCCCGAGTTCTTCTCGGATGTCGAGAATGAACCTGGCCATGTCCTCGGTTTCCTCGAGGTTCATACCTGCAACAGGCTCGTCGAGCAGTAGGAGGTCGGGCTCCATCGCGAGTGCCCTGCCGAGCTCGACCCGTTTCTGGATACCGTACGGCAGCATCCCAACGGGGTAGAAACGCCAGGCCTCGATCTCGAGGAGGTCGATGATGTCCTCGATCTTGGCCCGGTTGTCCATCTCTTCGCGTTTCGCCTTCCCCCACCACACAGCTCCGCTGATCCACCCAACCTCCGTGCGGACATGGCGTCCGAG
>CAZWMX010000189.1:2017-4088 GCA_964635205.1 uncultured Acidimicrobiaceae bacterium
TTGTTGATGTCAACGATGGTGTCTCGAATCTGTGCGACAAGCATCGGCGCAAGCCCGAGGGACGGCTCGTCGAGAATAAGCAACGAAGGATTCGCCATCATCGCTCTGCCGATGGCGAGCATCTGCTGTTCGCCGCCGGAGAGATAACCGGCTGTGTCCTTCCTTCTCTGTTGCAGCAAGGGGAACATCTCCATCACACGGGCGTGTGAATCCTTGACGTTGGTTGAGTCCTTGTTCGTGGTCGCCCCGGTGCGGAGGTTGTCCTCGACGGACATCTCGGCGAATACCCGCCGACCCTCCATCACCTGGGCGATTCCACCTTTGACGATATGGGACGCATCCTTGTGATGAATCTCCTCACCGTTGTACGTGACCGAGCCTTTTGTGACGTCACCGTCGTGAACGTCGAGCAGGCCGGTGATGGCGCGCAACGTGGTTGTCTTGCCCGCACCGTTTGCACCGAGCAGGGCAACGATCTGTCCTTCGCGTACTTCGAGGCTGAGCCCACGGAGTACGAGAACAACATCGTTGTAGACGACTTCGAGATTCGCTATTTCAAGCACGTTCCAATACGTTCCTCACGCTTTGGTCGGGTGGGGGAGCGGCTGAGCCGCACCCCCACGGTGTCTTCCGTTACAGCTGGTAACACGCTTCGGTGAACTCGAACGCCTCGGCAGCCGCGCCAACCCAGAAATCCTTCAAGAGAAGGGACCCAGTCGTCGCGCCATCCTGCGAAAGTGTCTGCGCTGCACCGCCAGCTGCGGTGTACGTCGCGAGATCAGGGTCGTACATGGCTATTGAACGCAGGACGTACTCGTCCGGCGTACCTGCGTAACTCTGGCTCGGGCCAGTGCCAGCGAAGTCGACGGCGGTCATGCTGCCGGCTGCAGCGACCACGCCCTCAGGGGTGAGGTCGCCAGCAGCGATCGCAGTCTCGAACACCTTCCGCATCGAAGTGGCCTCGTTCCAGCCCCAGACGAATGCATCGGACGGTCGGCGATCCGGGAACGCTTCAGCCATCGCAGCCATCATCACATTGTTGCCTGGTGTGTCGGCACCCCATGCAACGCTGTATGACGACTGGAAGTACAGCGCGTCATACAGCGCGGCTACAGGCGAGTCGAGCAGCGCGAAGTTGTACGTCGGGACAGATCCCGTGAACCTGCCCTGATATCCGCTTTGGACAGCACCACCGAGGATCTCTGCACCAATTCCCGGGTTGGTTGTCAGGAACGTCCAGTCTGCACCGGACTCGACGATCCCTTGGATGACCTCGGTTTGGGCCTGGCCAGGGATGACCTTGCCGTCACCGTCGTACACGATCTCCATGCCGTAGAAATCGGCAGCGAGCTTCACTCCCGCACCAGCATCAAAGCCGTAGTCGCTCGGGAAAGTTGCAAGAGCGATCGTCTTGCCACCCATCTCGTTGATGAAGTCCAGGATGTTCATCGCCTCGAGGCAGTAGTTGGTGTTCTGCTCCAACATCACGCCGTCATCAAACTCTGGAATCGCCCAACCGGAGTACCAACTCAACGGGATGACCAGCATGGAGTCTTCCTTGTACAGATCCAACGCTGCAACATTGGTCGGTGAACCGGTCGACTGGCTGATCGCCACAACGTCGCCACGGATCTTCTCGTACTTCTCGATGTGCTGCTCGACGTTGTAGTTGGTGTCCTCGATCACGAGTTCAACGGTCCAACCATCGATTCCGCCCGCGGCGTTGACATTGTCCCAGTACACCTTCTGTGCATCGGTTATGTCGATCACGAGCGGAGCGAACAGACCTGTGAGGTCTGCGAGCAACCCGAGACTGATCACCTTGGCATCGGCGTCGACTCCTCGTCCGGTAGCCATCTCTTCGACTGGTGGAGCAGTCGTCGTTGTAGTTTCGCCGCCGGGGGCAGCAGTCGTCGTTGTCGTTTCGCCGCCGGGGGCAGCAGTCGTCGTCGTGTCGTCTGCCGCGCCACCACAGGCAGCGGCGACCAAAGCAAACACCACGACCAGCAAGAGCAGTCTGTATCGCTTTCTCATCTGGTTTCTCCTCCTTGGATTCTTTCCATTATTCCTG
>CAZWMX010000190.1:0-4086 GCA_964635205.1 uncultured Acidimicrobiaceae bacterium
GCCAAGGCCTTCCCCTGGTACTACTTCAACTCGAGCCAGCCCGTGAACAACGGCGTCGGCTGGGGACACATCAGCGTGCTCCTCGCCGCCGTCGCCCTGTTCACAGTTGTCGGCTTGGTCGGCGTCAACCGACGAGATCTCAAGAGCCAGACCGCCGGACTCACACTCGTTGACCGACTCCGCGGCAATCCCATGACCCAGAAGCTGGCGGACCGACTCGCCGGATCGGCCCGCGTTTCCCACATCTGGACCAAGGCCGCCTCGGAGCATCAGGGCCTGCTCTTCGTCACCGCCGTCATCATGTTCTTCATCATGGGCGTGATGATCGGCCCGATGTACACACTCATCGACGACCTCATCGCCACGATGACAGAGCAGTTCCCAGACGCCCTCCTTGCACTGTTCGGGGGTGGCGACATGAGCACTCCGGAGGGTTGGTACCAGATGGAGACCTTCGGCATGATGGCTCCGATCGCCGTCGTGGTCGCCACGGTTGCGATCGGAGCCGGCGCCCTCGCCGGAGAACAAGAGCGCCGAACGATGGGACTGTTGCTCGCCAACCCGGTCAGGCGATCCACCGTCGTTCTGCAGAAGGTGATAGCGATGGTCCTCTACGGAGTCGCCATCGGAGCAACGATCTTCGCAGGTGTCGCCATCGGTTCCCTGCTTGGCGGACTCGGCATGAACATGGGCAACATCGCTGCCACATCGCTCCTGGTGACGTTGATCGGATTGGTCTTCGGAGCCCTCTCTCTCGCCCTCGGCGCAGCTACGGGTCGAGTGAAGGTGGCGGTGTATGGCACCGTCGGGGCAGCTCTCGTCCTGTACATACTCAATGCGTTCCTGCCGTTCAACGACACCCTGGCCGGATACGCCAAGTGGTCACCCTTCTACTACTACCTGAGCAGCGACCCCCTCATCAACGGCATGCACTGGGGCCACGGCGCGGTCCTCGCCGGGCTCGCGACAGGGCTCATCGCACTGGCCGTTGCCCTCTTCGAGCGACGAGACCTCCGCCAGACCGGATGATCCCCCTCGTTTGCGAGCGCACCGTCGAGTGAGCGAGCTTCGATGGTTTGGGTGGTCACTATCAGGACAAGATCAACGAGAACACGAAACCGAAGCTACTTCGATCTCGCTGTCGAAGCAGAAGTCGACGTCCATGCTGTGACGAGCTTCGCCGAGTATTCGAGCGAGAGGACCGGTGGCCCCTTTCAGCACCCAGCGTTCTGGGTAGTGGAGAAACACCCTGGCGAGCATCCTGGCGTAGGCGAACTGGCGTCGCAGCTGGGGCACGTTGTACGGGAGGGTGGTCGACGATCGGGCGATGCGGTCGGTAAGGGCACGCTCGAATTCTCTCGCCCCGTCAATGGGATACCTTCGGCCGGGTTCATCCCATCGCCTTGCCAGTGGCCGGCTCAATGATTGCGTCAATATCCGCCGTACCGGCCAGCACCGATTCAAGTTCATGTCGAGTGGTGAGGCCCCTCACGAGCGCGTCAGCGGCGATACGGCCAGGATGCCCACCGCCCATCCGATCAGGGGCCAGATAGGCAACCGTTCGAACAGGCGTTGTAACCGCGAAGCCGTCATAGACCATCCACTCTGACTGTTCAGCCCCGTTGGACCGAACACGCACAGTCACGTCTGCACGGGTCTGGATCCGCCGATCCGAAACGAACTCAGGTACGCCAGCTGCCACGATGCCGAGAGCCAGGAGACGAGCCGTTGACCTGTGCGACACCCACAGGTGTGGGCGCGGTGTGCGTTCGCGAGGCGACAGCCGGGAGCAAGCCGTAGCCGCGCCACGCGAAGCACCCGATGAGGATCCTGGCCGGTACTCGCACGACGGTCGCTGCCGCGCCGAGCTATAGCCGATCGTCGGTGGTGACGGCTCGGTAGGCCTCCAAGAACAGTCCCGTGACGGGCGACTCTCGGATCTTGACATCGAGTTCGTCGAGTCGCACAAGCACCCCATCGGGTGGATCGGGTGGGTCGACGCCGAGGAGCTGATCTATGTCACTTCCGTGCAAGCCCGCCCCGGCCGGTAGTCGCACCCGTGCGGGGTCGAGTGGCCACCAGGGCGCTACCTCGGCCGCCGTATCACCCGCCCCATCACCGGGGACGTGGTCGCGACGCTCCCCAGAAGCAGCGCCCTCGGGGATGCGGGCGACATTCGCCCGTGAAACCAGAGGTTCAAGGATCTGGTCGCGGGTTCTACCCCGCCATTCGAGGAGCAACCACGGGTCGTCATCGAGTCGGTCGGCGAACACGTACAAGACAGCGGCGATGTGCTTGCACGGGTTCGCTATGTCGGGGCACGTACAACGCGCCACAATGTCGCTCCACCGAGCCGGCAGCAGCGCCACGCCCGCGTCGGCGAAGACACCCTCGAGCTCGGGAGGAACGTCACCCGCGAGGAGTCGAGCCGCAAACTTCACCCGTGACGCCAGGGCCGAGTCGACCTCTGACCACTGGGTTTCAGAGGTGACGGGTGCGTCGACGGTGACGAGGTACGGTGTGACGCGTGACCCCTGCACTTGAGCCAGGAGCTGGCCGGGATGCACGTCGAAGCTCAACAGTTGGCCCGAGCGGGCATACCGTCTGCCGCGCTGCATGCGGGCACCCAGCCCGTAGTCGTCGAGCACTTCGACGAATCTCTTGGACCACCATCTTTCGGCCATGGCGCCACGCTGTTTGGTCGTGGCGATGCCATCCTTCGCCGGCAGCGGCTTCGATGCGGGGAAGCGTTGCCACGGATCATCCCATCCGCCGCGGCGCACCATCAACCCGCCCCCGTTCGAGCTATCGTCTCGACTGCGCCATCGGCGTCGGTGTCGGTGTCGAGATCGGTCGACCTCAGGACCACGAGATCACGCAGGTCATCGGTCGAGAGTTCGGTCATCCACTCTTCACCGGACCCAAGCACCCGCTCGGCGAGGTCGCGTTTGGAAGCAATCAGCTCATCGATCCGCTCCTCGACCGTACCTGCGCTGACCAGCTTGTGGACAAGCACGTTGCGTTGCTGCCCGATTCGATAGGCACGGTCGGTCGCCTGATCCTCGACGGCGGGGTTCCACCACCTGTCGAGATGAATGACGTGTGACGCCGCGGTGAGGTTGAGTCCGGTGCCACCCGCCTTGACTGAGATCAAGAAGACTTGTGGACCCGGGGCCTCGCCGAACCGTTCAACCATCGCGTCACGCTTCTTACGGGGCACGCCGCCGTGAAGCCAGAGCACTTCGACACCGAACCGCTGCTCGAGGTAGGGCTGCAACGCATCGCCCCATTTGCGGAACTGTGTGAAGCACAATGCCTTGTCGCCGGCGCTCAGCAACTCGTCGAGCAGTTCCTCGATACGGATCAACTTGCCCGACCGGCCCGCCAGCGGAGAGCCGTCCCCGAGGTAGTGCGCGGGATGGTTACACACCTGTTTGAGTCGCATGAGACCGGCAAGCACCAGACCCCGGCGTTTCATGCCGTCTTCTTGGTCGGCGCCCGAGAGCAGGTCGTCCACCACGGCTTGGTACAGGGTCGCCTGCTCGCGGGTCAGCGGGCAGTGATCGGTCATCTCGATCTTGTCGGGGAGATCGGAAATGATCGACTTGTCACTCTTGAGTCGCCGCAGCACGAATGGCCCGGTCAGACGGAGCAGCGTATGGGCCGCCTGATCGTCGTGGTCCCGCTCGATGGGGATCGCGAAACGCTGACGGAAGGCGCGGGCGCTCCCGAGCAGACCCGGGTTCAGGAGGTGCATGATCGACCAGAGGTCGGACAGCCTGTTCTCGACCGGCGTCCCTGTGAGCGCGACACGTCGATCGGCGCGTAGCCTGCCAACGGCTTTGGTCTGCTTCGCCGCCGGGTTCTTCACCTGCTGGGCCTCGTCGAGCACCAGCCGCCCCCAACTCACCGCGGTGAGGTCGTCGGCGTCTCGAGCCACCAGGGAGTAGGTCGTGAGGACAACATCGTGAGTCGTCGCACGCTCGGCGAAGGGCTTGTCATGATCTCGCTGTCGACCCGGACCATGGTGGACGAGGACACTCAGCTCCGGCGCGAATCGTTCAAGCTCGGATCGCCAGTTGCCCA
>CAZWMX010000191.1:0-3990 GCA_964635205.1 uncultured Acidimicrobiaceae bacterium
CCGGCCTCCCTTCCGTCGAGGTACCTGGAGTAGTTCTCGATTCCGGAGCAGTAACCGACCTCGCGCATCATCTCCAGGTCGTACCTGGTGCGCATCCTGAGGCGTTGGGCCTCGAGGAGTTTCCCCTCGCGTTCAAGCTTCTCCAGGTGTTGATCGAGCTCGGACCGGATGCCGACGATCGCTTCATCGATGATCTCCTGGCTGGTGACGTAGTGAGTAGCCGGATACACCCACGCCTCGGACATTTCTTCGATGACCTCACCCGTGACGGGGTTCATCCGCAGGATGCGCTCGACCTCGTCACCCCAGTACTCGATGCGAACGACCGTTTCGTCATACGTCGGAAAGACCTCGAGCGTGTCTCCCCGAACCCTGAACGTTCCCCTCGTGAGGCTGACCTCGTTGCGGTCATATTGAATGTTGACAAGACGTTTGATCGACTCGTCCAGCGGAAACTCGACGCCCTGCACAAGGCGCAAGAGCTGGCCGCCGTAGTGTTCGGGTGAGCCCATGCCGTAAATAGCCGAAACGGAGGCAACGATGATCACATCCTCCCGAGTGAGGAGCGCGGCAGTCGCCGCGTGTCTGAGCCGGTCGATCTCATCGTTGACCGTTGACTCCTTCTCGATGAACGTGTCTGTCTGGGCTATGTACGCCTCGGGCTGGTAGTAGTCGTAGTACGAGACGAAATACTCCACACGATTGTGTGGGAAGAATTGCCGGAACTCGTTCGCCAACTGTGCAGCGAGTGCCTTGTTTGGGGCAAGAACAAGCGTCGGTTTCTGGACCTGTTCGATCGTCCAGGCAATGGTCGCCGACTTCCCTGAACCGGTGATGCCGAGCAGGGTCTGGAATCGGTCGCCACGAGCGACTCCCTCTACGAGGTTTGCGATCGCTTCGGGTTGATCTCCGCTCGGACGAAAATCGCTCACGACTTCGAATCGTGCCGATTCCGTCATTCTCTCACCCCGCGGATCACAGCGTGGACGGTGTTCTCGGTCCTCGACCAGGCGTCGTTGTTGTCGATCACTATGTCGGCCCATACAACCCACTCATGATCGGGCACCTGGGATGAGATGCGTCGACGGACATCGGCCGGATCCCCACCCCGTCCGACGGCCCGGGCAATGCGGGTCTCCTCATCTGCAATAACAGCTACCTTGATCCAATCACCAGCGGGAGCGAGATGCTGCAACGGCACCTCAACAAGCACATCCCCTCTTGTATCGGCCACTCGCCGTTCGATCTCGGCGGTAATCGCCGGATGTGTGATCGCCTCGAGCCTCCCAAGATCAGCACCGTCGGAGAACACGATTCTTGCAAGGACCTCACGGTCGACAACTCCCTCCCTGACGGCTTCGGGCCAGAGGTCTGCCACCGCCCCGGTCGCCTCAGTGTGTGGTCCCAGTACCTCCGCACCAATCCCATCAGCCTCGATCACGAGGAAGCCGGCTTGCACGAACAGGTCGGCGACTGCCGACTTGCCTGCTCCGATTCCTCCACCAAGAAGCACGTGCGCTGCGTTAGGTCCGTCCGATGCCATGGCCGAGACTGTACTCTGGCGTTGTGACAGGAAATCCGACTTGGACGCGCCGACTCCAGATCACCTCCTACGTTGTGCACGTAGGGGCTTTCGTCGTCGCAACCGCTGCCGAAGTGTTCACGGGCGGTTTGACGACATCCACCTCGTATGGGGCCGCCATGGCTTTCGTCGGAGTGGTTCTCAGTCTCACGCTTCGAATCCCGTTCACCGAGACCCCCTGGCAGTCGGCCGTCAAACTCGGTGGGAGCGTCGTCCTGTACTCGATGGCGATCAGCATGACGGGCGGTGTTACCAGCGCCTTCACACTTCTGCCGGTTGCGGCGATCTTCATCGCTGCAGCAGGCGGAGGCGTTCGCTACGCAGTCCCGACCGCCATTGCCGGCATTGCCGGCTTCCTCGGAGCGGCTTGGCTCTCCAACTCGGTCGGAGACCGCACCGGGTTGATCCGGATTCCGGCGATGTACGCGATTACCGCTCTCGCGTTCAGCGAGATACAACGAGCAATTACGAGCGAGACTCAACGGGCACAGAGCTTGATGGTCGCGACCGACGCTGCTGAAACAAGAATGGCCAGGCTCACCGCCACACACGAGCTACTCGCTGATCTGGTCCAGGTTGCACAATCGCCAGACATCAACGCCGTGACTACAGCTCAGGACGCCATTCGCGACGTCGGCCTCATCGTGCAGGATGCACCCTGCAGGATTGTCACCAGCGAGGACATCGTGCTTGCCCGGCGCGGTACGACCCCGCACCACCCATCCGCTCGCCGGTTCCCCATCACATGCTCCGGGGAGGAGGTCGCGCACTTGGAGCTGTGGGACGGGGCCATCAATCTCGATGACCCAGAAGTCGCGGCCGTATCGCGAGCCATCCAACCCGTCGGATTGGCGATTGACAACGACATCTTGCTTCAGCAGCTTGCCGGGATCACGATCCAGCGCGAACGAGTTCGACTTGCCAGAGAGCTTCACGACGATGTCGCACCGTCGATCGCCGCGGTCGGTCTCGCTCTCGACATGGCACTCATGTCGGGAGATCTCAATGATGAACATATGCGAAACCTGTCGGCAACGAGATCGAACATCTCGCGCCTCGTCGACCAAATCAGACTGAGAGTCCAGGATCTGCGAGCGGATCGCTCCTTGAGCGTCGTCGAGATGGCACACTCCCTCGTCGCCGAGGTTGATGCGGATGGTCCGACTGTGATCGTCAACATCGACGAACGTACACCGCCCCGTCCCGCGATCGCCACCGAGCTCGGTGCGTTCATGACGGAGGCATTCAGAAACGCTCTGAAGCACGCAGATGCCACCGCTATCTGGGTCACGGGGCGGATCACCGAACACGACGGATTCCTTGCAGTCCAGGACAACGGCTCTGGCTTCGACGCAAACGACTCGGTCGACGGTCACTTCGGTCTCGTCGGAATGCGCGAGCGCGCCGCGGTCATCACCGCGACCTTCGAATTGGATACATCGCCGGGTGAAGGTACGGTCGTTTCGATGACCTGGAAGGACGGGACTGTATGAGCCCAATCCGTGTTGTGATCGCCGACGACCACCAGATGATGCTCGACGGACTCCAAACAGCACTCGATAGCCTGCCGGACATCGATGTTGTCGGAACGGCAACAGACGGTTCCATGTTGAGTACGACGGTCAAACACCATAACCCCGACGTCCTCCTTGTTGACGTCGAGATGCCCGGCATGTCAGGCCTGGCAGCCATCAAGACGATCACACCGCTTCCCCCGACACTCGTTGTCACCATGCACACGGCCGATGAATACGCTCGAGCAGCTCAAGAAGCCGGGGCGGTCGGCTTCTTGTCGAAGGGGCTTCCACTCCCGGACCTGGCGGCCGCGATCCGTGCGGCTCACGATCGGCAGATTCTCTTCGACGCAACAACGCTCGATTCCGTTCTCGAACGCTACAGAGCTCCCCAACTGTCCCGCAGGGCCGAGGCAGTGACCAGCAGGGAACGAGATGTGCTGCGCTGTCTCGTAAGAGGGATCTCGAGTACCGACGACATCGCCGAAGAGCTCTATATCTCTCACAAGACGGTCAAGAACCACCTCGCGTCCATCTATGAGAAGCTCGGTGTCAACGACCGCGCTCAGGCCGTCGTCGAGGCGATGAAGCTCGGGCTTGACAGGGACTGGACCGAACCTCAGGAATAGGTCGAACGACCCATTAAGTATCGCGCCCAGATGCCGTAGTTTCCTGTACGGATCGCCTTGTATATAGGAGGTACAGATGCTTCGTCTGTGGACGGCCTTTCAGAGCCGAATTGTAAGGGATGAAGAAGGCGCAAGCATGGTGGAATACGCCCTGCTCGTGGCACTCATCGCAATCATCGCCATCGTGGCCGTTGGTCTCGTTGGCACCGCAGTTAGCGACAAGTTCGACACAGTTGCGAGCTCGCTGAACGCGTAGTACAAGAAG
>CAZWMX010000192.1:0-3929 GCA_964635205.1 uncultured Acidimicrobiaceae bacterium
TCGAATCGTTCATCTGCTCGGATGGGTGCCGTGTCCTCCACGGCGGAGAGGCTAGACGCTGGTGAAGGGGAGGTGGTGCGCAACAGCGAACCAGGAAGCCCATGTCAGCCCGAACGCGAACAATGCTGTGATCCCGACCTCGGTGATCTGTCGGAATCGAGACACACCCGGACCGCGAGCATGTGACGCAACTTCAGATGCGATCACGGCAAGGCCACCTATCCCGACGAGCGTCGTAGCCACAACCATCCAGAACGTCGCACCGACCAGGGCCGGTGTATCGATCAACCGATCCACCATCATCGCAAGGAACACACCCGCCAGATACAGATTCGTGAAACCGAAGAACCGCATCGCTTTGGTCCTATCCGACTTGAGTCGAACGGCGAAAGCCACCATCCAGACGCCGAGGACAACAGCCGCTGCGCCATAGATCCACCCGAGGTGTGCCACGGGGATGACCATGACACTCACACCGACCGTGACCACCGAATACCAGAAGATCTCGCGGAACGTGACCTCATCACCTGCGACAACGGACAGCATCGGGATCTCCGCACGCCGGTAGTCCTCCTCGTACTTGATGGACAGTGCCCAGAAGTGCGGGGGCGTCCAGTAGAGGATGATCGCGAACATGATCCACGGTGCCACAGCAAGATCACCGGTGACCGCTGCCCAACCGATCAGAGCAGGAACCGCGCCTGCAGCGCCTCCGATCACGATGTTCTGGGTCGTCGAGCGTTTCAGGAACATCGTGTACACCAGCACGTAGAACCCGAAGGCGACGAGAGACAGCACACCGGCGAGCAGCGTCGACCCTACGGCGAGCACCACGAACCCAGCCAAACCCAGAACGATCCCGAACACGGTCGCTGCCTTCGGTGACACACGACCCGTCGGTATCGGACGTCCCGAAGTTCGCTTCATGATCCGGTCGATGTCGCCGTCGTAGACGTGGTTGATGACGTTCGCACCGCCGGCAGACAACGTACCGCCAACGAGTACGAGAAGAACGAGATTCCAACCGGGCCAGCCTCCGGCGGCCACAACCATCGCCGGAATCGTCGTTATGAGAAGTAGCTCGATGATGCGCGGCTTCGTCAGCTCGACATACGCCTTGATCTTGGAACCTCGACCTTGATCCGGCGCGCCGGCGTCCGTCATGCGGCTACAGGCCTTCGAGCGCGAGCCGGAATCGGATCACCGAGCCAGGAGGCTCCGAAGAGTACGAACGACAACCAGAGAACGTCGGCAACCATCAGGTGGATCACCTGAATCGACAGCGGGGTGAGGAAGAAGATGTTCGCGATGCCGACGAAGAACTGGGACAGGACAACAAAGCTCACGGCCGCGGCGATGCGCTTGGTACGAACAGATCCGAACCTCGCCGTGTCGGCGGCGATCCAGGCAACAAGGAGGCCACCTGCGATCGCAACGACCGGGTGGATGAGCCGGAGCCGCAGGAGGATCGGGGCCGACGGTCCGAACTCATCCGCTACACCCTCCGCTACTGAACTCGCAGGGAAGATGGTATCTGCGAGAGCATTGAGCGCACCGGTTCCGCCGATGATCAGAAGCACGACCCCTCCGACCCACAGCCATCGGATCGACCTCTCCTTCCCCTCCGTCTTGGGTTGAGCAAAGCCGGAACCCCACCATGCAGTCACAGCAAGCGAGCCGAGCAGCATGAACGTGTTCACGAGATGCAGCGGCACAACGACCATACGAGCGGCCGAGATGTCGTCGTCAACCCATCCGAACAGCACGAGGGACGCACCCAGAAGCGCCTCGATGACGATGAAGATGCCCGAAACCGTTGCCGCCTTTCGCACGAGGTGACGCTTCGGCCAAACCCACATCGCGAGAAAGAACACCGCAGCGACACCCAATCCGGCGAGGAATGACGATGCTCGGTGGGTGAACTCGATGAGCGTCTCAACCGTCGGGTTCGCAGGAACGAACTGCTGCCCGCACTTTGGCCAGCTCGCTCCGCATCCGTCGCCTGATCCCGTCGCACGCACCACCGTGCCCCACAAGATCACAAGCACATTGAATCCAAGCGTTGCCCAGGCAACATAGGGGAACACGCGACGAGCACGAAGGGAGGGGGCCATGGCGGAGAGCGTAGTAATGGCGGGTAGTCGTCAGAACATCGCCGATAGCGGAAGGCTGATAGCTGGCTACTCTTCTGCCCATGAAGAAACTCATTCTCATCGGCGTCGTCGCAGCCATCGCCGCGGTGCTGTACAAGGTGCTCACCACCGAGATTCCGATCAACGAGTAGGCGTGCTCCACGTTCGCAAGTTCGGCAGCGGCACGGCGATCGTTGCTCTCCATGGCTTCTCCCTGACCGGGGAACAGTTCTCACCGGCTGCCGACCATCTCAACCACACCATTGTCGCGCCGGACCTTCCAGGCCACGGGTCCAGTCGATCCCATCCGGCGGACGTCGATACCGTGACGGCAGCGATCGACGTCCTTCTCGATGGAATGGGGAAACCAACACCACTCATCGGCTACAGCCAGGGTGGCCGCATGGCTCTTCTGTCGGCCATCGGCGATCACTCGAACGTCTCAGTGCTGGTCCTCATCTCGTCGAATCCTGGGATCAAGGACAGAGATGAAAGAGAGTCGCGCATCGAGCGGGACCACACTCTCGCCGACCGGATCAGGGACATCGGTGTCGAGGCGTTCATCGATTCCTGGACGTCCAGTGGTATCACGAGGCTTGACCACCTCGACAAGGCGTACCGCGTCTGGGACAACAGAATCCGTTCGGAGAACTACGCCGATGGTCTCGCCTCCGCGCTTCGCGGGTACGGACAGGGAGCGCAGCCCCCCGTCTGGGATCAGCTGGAGGGCCTGACGATGCCGGTTCTGCTCATCGTCGGGAGTCGCGACGAGCACTACACGTCCATCAACGATGACATGGCCGATCTGATCCCCGGTGGAGAGCTGCTGATCATCGACGATGCAGGACACAACCCGCTTGCGGACCAGCCAGACGTGACGTACGCAGCGATCTCACGCTTCCTCGACCGGTTCGGGTGAGCCGGACGTCCAGTCGTAGAAGCCGATGCCGGACTTCTTACCCAGCTTGCCTTCAGCAACCATGGTCCGAAGCAGCTCGGGTGGTTCGAATCTCTCGCCGTAGATCGTTGCAAGATGCATGGCGATCTTCAGCCTGACATCGAGCCCGACGAGATCCCCAAGCATCAACGGGCCCATGGGATGTCGATAGCCCAGTGTCATGGCACGATCGATATCTGCGGGGTCGGCAACTCCCTCCTCGACCATACGGACGGCTTCGATCCCGACGAGCACACCGAGCCGGCTGGTGGCAAACCCGGGCGCATCGTTGATGAGCGCCTGCTCCATGCCGAGGAATTCGACCATTGAGGCAATGGCGTCCAACGTGTCCTGGGATGTCGCCGTCCCTCTGACCACCTCGACGAGGTGCATCGCCCAGACAGGGTTGAAGAAGTGCATGCCGGCGAAGCGCTCGGGCATCGTCAGACCCTCCGCAAGGTCGTCGATCGAGATACTGGAGGTGTTCGAGGCAAGGACCTTGGGATCTCGCTTCTCCGCCTCAGAGAGGATCGACTGTTTGAGTTCCACGTTTTCGATGACCGCCTCGATGATCAGATCGAGCCCTTCGTCAAGTTCATCAACCGAGCCGGCAGCACTGACACCGGCGATCACGCCATCGAGATCGTCGGGATCGAGTTTCCCCCGAGACGCAGCGGTTCTCAACGTATCGGCCACACGATCCACGGAACCTCGCGCCGTGTCGAGATCGATATCAACTACCACGACTTGGGCCCCATTCACCGCAAATCGATGGGCGATTCCGATCCCCATGGTCCCGCCGCCGATGACACCGACTCGCATTCTTCCTCCGTGAACTGTGAACTGTGAACCGTAGACGG
>CAZWMX010000193.1:0-3871 GCA_964635205.1 uncultured Acidimicrobiaceae bacterium
GGCTGGTCTACGGGGTCCGAGTCGTCGATGGTGTGTTCCCTCTCTACTCCTACGATGTGTGTTCTCGAGTTGATGGACTGCTTCGGTGGGGTACTCCCGATACGATCGGGATCTCACATCTCCGTATCCCTGATGATAGTCCTACGAGCAATGAAATCCGTAGTTCATCACTCTGGATTCGGAGGATGAGCGGAGAAGGGACTCACCACGCCAGAACCTGTGCGATCACACGGTTTTCGTCGCAAGCCGCCCCTCTCAGCGGCACTTCGTGCCGCTGTCTCTCCCGCCAGGGGAGAGACCAAGAAGAGAACCCTCACGCCCTATCCGCTGATCCTCTTGAGACCGTCAGGTTCAGATGGGTCTGTGTCGTTTGCTGGAGATGACACCAGTATCGAACCCCGCGAGGTGGAGTCCGCCGTGCCACCTGGCATGCTCGATCTTCAGACACCGGTCCTGGACGACCTGAAGGCCGGCATCGAGGGCCGTCCGGGCGGCCTCGTCGTGGCGCAACCCGAGCTGGAACCACACAACCTTGGCGCCGACTTCGATCGCCTCGTCGACGACGCCGGGTATGGCATCGGGTCGTCGGAAGATGTCGACCACATCGGGTACCTCCGGCAGATCTGCCAGCGAGGGATAACACATGACGCCCAGCACGTCGTCGTAGGCCGGGTTGACGGGGTAGGTGTGCATCGCGGTGCGCACGAGGTAGGCGGCGACGAAATTGGAGGAGCGGATCGGGTTTGCAGAGACACCGACCAGGGCGACCGATCGTGCGTTGCGGATGATGTCGAGACGCTCGGCGGCTGTGGCGTCGGGAACGGTGGCTGTTGTCATGTGGCCTCCAGTGCCCGTCCGAGATCCCACACGATGTCCTCGACATCTTCGATCCCGACCGAGATCCGGATCATGTCGTTGCCCACACCCATTGCTGCCCGTTCCTCTTCAGGTACTTGTTGATGGGTGGTTGATGCCGGATGGATGACCAGCGTTTTGGCATCACCGACGTTGGCGACATGTGAGGCGAGTTCAACGTTCTCGATGAACGTGATCCCGGCTTCGAAGCCCCCCACAAGGCCGAACGTGAAGATCGCACCCGGGCCCTCGGGCAAGTAGCGCCTGGCCAGGTCCGTCCACTCGTTGTCATCGAAGATGGGATAGCCGACCCAGGCGACCTTGGGATGTTCGCGGAGGAACTCGGCCACCGTCTTGGCGTTTGCGACATGTTGCCTCATTCGCAGCGGCAGTGTCTCGAGACCCACCAACAGCAGGAACGAGTTGAACGGGGAGAGTGAAGCCCCGGTATCACGCAACAGCTCGGTGCGGGCCTTCATCAGAAAGGCGTACTCGCGGAAGTTCTCCCAGAACTGGAGGTCGTGATAGGCGGGGGAGGGCTCGGTGAGCAGAGGGAAGTTGCCGTTGTCCCACGCAAACGTGCCACTCTCGACGATGCAGCCCGCGATCACAGAACCGTGTCCGCCGATGAACTTGGTGGCCGAGTGGGTGATGATGTCTGCGCCGTGCTCGAACGGCCTGCACAGGTAAGGGGTGGCAAACGTGTTGTCCACGATGAGGGGGAGACCATGGTCGTGAGCGACGCCGGAGACCGCCTCGATGTCGAGGACGTCTGCCCGCGGGTTCCCGATCGTCTCGGCGTACACCGCCTTCGTGGTTTCGGTGATCGCACCCCTGATCGCATCGGGGTCACCGATATCGACGAATGTGACATCGATGCCCATACGACGCAGGGTCACGTCGAACTGGGTGTAGGTGCCGCCGTAGAGCGATCTCGACGCAACGATCTCGTCACCCTTCTGGGCCAGCGTGAGGACGCTGATCAGTTGCGCTGCCTGACCTGAAGCGGTCGCCAGCGCCCCGATGCCGCCTTCGAGCGACGCCATCCTCTCCTCGAACGCTGCCGATGTCGGGTTCCCTATCCGGGTGTAGATGTTGCCGAAGGTCTGAAGGGAGAACAGGTCTGCGGCGTGTTGGGCATCGTCGAAGACGTAGGACGTTGTGGCATATATGGGCATGGCCCGTGAACCCGTCTCAGGGTCGGGCCGTTGACCTGCGTGGATGGATCTCGTGGAGAAACCGAACTGGTGGGAATCCTCGGTCATGAACCTGCTCCGGTGGTAGTCGACGTCGAGCGTAGTCGGGACCCGGACCCGGTAGGCCCGGGCCCCGATGTGCAGGTATCAGGCGAGTTCCACGGTGAGCGGGACCGCCCGTGCGAGCGTGTGCCCTACCGGTGACGTCGCTACGACCTTGTCGTGAAGCTCGGCGACCGTGGCTTCGTCCGCGTCGGTCTCGAGATGCACCTTTAGCCGCAGCGTGTCGTATCCGGCATTGCCCGGTTTGAGTCCGAGAAACACCTCGAGGTTCAGGTCTCCCTCGATATCGATCCGCAGATCGTCGATGCGGATACCGGCCACGGTGGCGTTGGCTGCGTACCCGATTGCGAGGCACGAACCGAGCGCCCCGATGAGCTGCTCGACCGGGTTCGGCGCCGAGTCTTGCCCTCCGAGTCCCTGCGGCTCATCCGTGGCGAAGGGTGGGAAGTCCCGAATCGTTGTGGTCGTGTGGAAGCCTCCGTCCCAGGCAACTGAGGCCTTCCAGGTCGTGTCGGCCTGTGTCGGGTCTGCCTGGATCGCCTCCACGAGAGCACCGACAGCTCCGATGTTGACGTTGTTGAGTTGGATGGTTGACGTCGTCATGTGAGTCCTTTCATGCAACCGGATGGACCGGTCGGTTGGTCGAAGCGGAACGCCGAGGTGACCTCTCGGGTGGTGGCAGTTCCTAGGGGCGCAGTGCAGATACGCCCGGGTGAGCCACCCGAGAGCTGAGCATGCACATGCACATGACGACGTCACGCGCGGAAACGAGGGAGGCGGGTGTATGGGTACCCATCATCTGTTCCTCTCGTTTCCTGCGTCACGTCTGTCGACGTGTGAGCGGCAGAGTGAAGCACACTGTCGACGACAAGTCAAAACCGTGTCCCGATGCAGCCGTCACCGCCGGACGGCGCGTTACGCGGCGGAGCCGATGGGATCGCTGTCCAGGTGCAACGGAACGGGTTGTGGTAATATCGCACGGTTCGCCCAACGCCGCCCGCCGAGAGGGAGCCCCGCGTACATGACGAGTTCGAAGGCATGGCTCATCGGATTCGGTGTCTTCCTGTACTTCGCCGTCACGACAACGTGGTTGCCGTCCCGGATCCTCACAGGACCTCTTGCGTCGGCCAGCCGCCCCGTTCAGGACCTCGTCACGATCCTGATCTGGGGGTTTTTCCTCGTCCTTGGCATGTGGGGGCTTCGGACCGCGCAGCGGCGCGGATTGATCTGATGCAGGCACTCGACTTCTTCGACGTCAACATCCCGTGTCTCGCCGCATGCCCCGTCCACACGAATGCCGGACTGTACGTAGCGGCGATCGCTGTGGGAGACGATGAGGGTGCCTACCTCACCGCACGGCTCCCGAACCCCTTCGCCTCGGTGTGCGCAAGGGTGTGCGCTGCCCCGTGCGAGGATGCTTGTCGGAGAGGTACGATCGATGCTCCCATTGCGATTCGAGCACTGAAACGGTTCGTCACGGAACGGTACGGGGTTGAGGCCGGAGCCTCTTCTCTTGCAGGTGAGATCGCCTCTGCCCCTCCCTTCGAGCGTGCAGAGAGCATCGGTATCATCGGAGGCGGACCCTGCGGACTCGCAGCAGCACACGATCTCCGAAAGCTCGGGTACCAGGTCACCATCTACGAGGCAACCGAAACCCTCGGCGGCATGATGGTCCTGGGCATCCCGGAGTACCGCCTTCCCCGTGACCTCATCGCACAGGAGATCCAGTCGATCATCGACACGGGTGTCGAGGTCCG
>CAZWMX010000194.1:0-3847 GCA_964635205.1 uncultured Acidimicrobiaceae bacterium
TCGGCTTTGCCGCCCATACGGCGCATGACCTGGCCGACGAGGAAACCGAACGGCTTCATGTCGCCACCCTCTATCTTCTCGACAGCGTCAGCGTTCTCGGAGAGAACCTGGTCGACCGCTACCTCGATGGCGCCCGCATCGGAGACCTGGCGCAGGTCCCTTGCCCCGGCGATTTCGGCGGGGCTTCCCTCACCGTCGAGAACCGCGATCAGGATCTCCTTGGCCGCTGAAGACGAGAGTTCTCCGTCGTCGACCATTGCGGTCAGTTCGGTGAGATGAACCGCCGTGAGGGGTGTCTCGCCGACCGAGACCTCGTTGCGCCGTGAATACGCAACCACTTCCCCGGTGAGCCAGATTCCGACCGATCGTCCGGAAGCTCCGGCATCAACGGCTTCCTCGAACAGAATCCCGAGATCAGCGTTGTCGACGAGAACACCGGCGGTGACAGCGTCGATACCAGCACCGACGTACCGTGCCCGTCTGACTGCGGGCAGCTCAGGGAGACCAGATCTGATCTCATCCTGCCAATCGGTTGTGACCTCGAGCGGCAGGAGGTCCGGGTCCTGGAAATACCGGTAATCCTCAGACTCCTCCTTGGTCCGCATCGATGTCGTGACGCCTGTGTTCTCGTTCCAGTGGCGCGTTTCGAGTTGCACCTCACCTCCGGCCTCGAGCACCTTGATCTGACGATCGATCTCGAAGTCGATGGCGCGCTGCATGGAGCGTAGAGAATTCACGTTCTTCGTCTCGGTGCGGGTTCCCAACTCGTCCCGGCCGACGGGTCGCACCGACACGTTCACATCGAAGCGCATCGAACCGGCTTCGAGCTTTGCGTCGGACACACCGAGGGCGAGCACGATTCGCTGAAGCTCCGCTCCATACGCCCGTGCCTCTTCAGCGCTGCGAATATCAGGCTCCGTCACCACCTCAACGAGGGGAACCCCCGCCCTGTTGAAATCGAGCAGCGTGTGATCCGCGTCGTGGATACGTCCATCCCCGTCACCGATGTGGGTGCTCTTTCCCGTGTCCTCCTCCATGTGTACACGGGTGATGCCGATGGTCCTGGTTGTGCCATCGACATCGACTTCCAATTTGCCGTGTTCACAGACAGGAAAGGTGTACTGGCTGATCTGGTAGTTCTTCGGGAGGTCCGGATAGAAGTAGTTCTTACGGTAGAACACCGAGGATTCGTTGATCTCACAGTCGAGAGCGAGACCGATCCTGACGATCCTCTCGATCGCCTTCTCATTCGGAACCGGCAGCGCACCAGGTAGTGCAAGACAGACGGGGCAGCACGCGGTGTTCGGCTCGCCATCGATATCTGCGGGGCACGAACAGAACATCTTCGACTCCGTCGACAGTTCGACGTGCGTTTCGACGCCGATGACGGCTTCCCATGTCGTCACGGTGCCACCACTTCCGACGTTGCCAGTGAGGCCCTGGCAGTGAAGGCGGCGAGACGTTCCACTTCTGCAGCCACGCGGTACATGACTTCCTCCCCGAGGGCGGGTGCCATCACCTGGAATCCGATCGGCAGACCCGTGTCATCGAGACCGACGGGAACCGAGATCGCAGGATCACCTGCGAGGTTCGAAGGGATCGTGCACAGATCCGAGTAGTACATCGCGATCGGGTCGTCCGATTTCTCTCCGATGGAGAACGCAGTTGTGGGGGTGGTCGGCGAGATGAGTGCGTCGACCCGCTCGTAGGCAGACGTGAACTCGCTGCGCACAAGTGTGCGAACACGCTGGGCCTGGCCGTAGAAGGCGTCGTAGTACCCCGCTGAGAGGGCATAGGTGCCGAGGAGAATCCGCCGGATCACTTCAGGCCCGAACCCTTCGGCGCGCGAGTGAGACATCATGTCCTCCGTTGTGCCCTCTACACCGCTTCGATGGCCGTAGCGAACACCATCGAAACGAGCGAGGTTCGATGAACACTCCGCAGGGGCGATCAAGTAGTACGCGGACAGCGAGAAATCGGTGGAGGGCAATGAGATCTCAACCACCTCTGCACCGGCACCCTGGAGCCTGTCGGCCATGGCCCTGGTCGCAGCGATGATCTGGCTGTCGATGACGTCTTCGTTCATGAATTCGGTCACAACGCCGATGCGCATGCCCGAAACACCCTTGTCCAGCGATCCACCAAAGTTCGGTACCGGAGCGTTGATGCTCGTCGCGTCGAGCGGGTCGTATCCCGAGATCGTCTCGAGGAGCGACACAGAATCCGCGACCGTTCGCGAGAAAGGCCCGATCTGGTCGAGAGATGATGCAAAGGCGATCAGCCCGTACCGGGAAACGACTCCGTAGGTCGGCTTCATGCCAACGAGGCCCGTGAGTGCCGCGGGCTGCCGTATCGACCCGCCTGTATCCGACCCGAACGAACCGAAGGCAGAACCAACCGCTGCAACCGCGGCAGAGCCACCGGACGATCCACCCGGCACCTTGTCCGTATCCCATGGGTTCCGGGTGGGGCCATAGGCAGAGTTCTCCGTCGAGGAACCCATTGCGAACTCGTCGAGGTTCGTCTTGCCCGTGATCACGGCACCGGCGGCCTTGAGCCTTGTGACGATCGTTGCATCGTATGGGGGTTTCCAGCCGGCGAGGATCTTCGACGATGCCGTTGTTTCGACTCCAAGGGTGCACATGTTGTCCTTGAGTGCAACAGGGATGCCTTGGAGCGGACCACGGTCGTCACCCTTGGCGAAGGACTCATCCGCCGCCGCAGCAGCCTGTCTCGACCCTTCGTGGTCGAGGGTCAGATAGGCATGCAGATGTGCCTCGGTCGCCGATGCACGTCTCGTGACTGCTTCGAGGAGATCCGTGGAAGTGAATTCGCCCGAGCGCAGCCCGGCCCCGGCTTCGGCGATCGTGAGGTCTGCGAGATCTGCCATGTCAGCCGAGGATCCTCGGTACGCGGAACTGCCCATCGACGGTGTCGGGAGCTTCGCTCAAGAAGGACTCGGGGTCGAGGCACTCCCTCGTCTTGTCCTCGCGGAAGGCATTCACCATGGGAAGCGGGTGAGACGTTGGTGGCACTCCTTCTGTCGGGAGTGCCTGCACGCGCTCGGCGTGCTCGAGGATGTCTCCCAACTGGGCCCCGAAAGTCTCGAGCTCATCTTCTGAGAGCGCGAGCCTCGCCAACTTGGCGACCTTTGCAATGTCGATGTCCACAGGCATGTCGGCGATGGTACTGACCAGAAGGCAGAAACCAGATACCAGAAACCAGAAACCAGACGACAGTTGGCGGTCTCGGCCGGCCGTCCTCACCCCAGGCAGGGGTACCGTTGCGAGATGCTGCCGTGGCCACCGCGAACTGAGATCATCCGACGCGTGCCGCGGCTCGTGTTCGGACTCGTGTTGTTCGGCCTGGGTATTGCCATGATGGTCCTGTCGGATCTCGGTCTCTCTCCGTGGGAGGTTCTGCACCAGGGCATCTCAAGCCGCACGGGGATCCCGATCGGAACCGTGACCATATTGACCGGCATCGCGGTACTCCTGTTGTGGATCCCCCTTCGGGAGCGGATCGGTGTCGGAACGATCCTCAACGTCCTGATCATCGGGATCGTGATGGACCTGACACTCTGGATGGCGCCAGAATCCATGGATGCGGCGTGGCAGAACTGGACTCTTCTCATCGGCGGTCTGCTGCTCGTCGGGATCGGTTCCGGCTTCTACATCGGTGTAGGGCTCGGCCCGGGACCTCGCGACGGCGTGATGACAGGGCTTGCACGACGCGGCGTTCACATCGGCGTAGCGCGTGCAGCCATCGAGATCACGGTCCTCTTCTTCGGATGGCTCCTTGGCGGCACGGCCGGGATCGGAACCGTGCTGTTCGCCTTCGGCATGGG
>CAZWMX010000195.1:0-3832 GCA_964635205.1 uncultured Acidimicrobiaceae bacterium
GTCGGGGCGAGCTACGAGCAGGGTGGCATCGTCAAACATGGTTCGATGATGATCAACGCGGTTTCGAACAGCGCCGTGCCGCACATCACGCTCCAGGTGGGCGGCTCATATGGTGCAGGTAACTATGCCATGGCCGGCAGGCCGTACGACCCGAGGTTCCTCTTCGTCTGGCCGAATGCAAAGACGTGCATCATGGGTGCCGAACAGCTCGCCGGCACGCTCTCGATCGTCGCACGAGCCGCAGCCGAGCGGAGCGGTACCGAGTTCGACGAAGAGGCAGATGTGCAACGTCGGACGATGATCAAGATGAAGATCGAACAGGAGGAACAGGCCACCTATCTGAGCGGTCGGGTGCTCGACGATGGGATCATCGATCCTCGAGACACGCGTACCGTACTCGGCATCGCCCTCTCGGCGGTCCACTCGGCCGAGGTTTCGGGAACCGATCGCTTCGGCGTCTTCAGGATGTGACGCCGATGTTCTCCAAGATCCTGATCGCAAACCGCTCCGAGATAGCGCGACGCATCATCGCAACATGCTCCCAGATGGGAATCGCAACCGTCGTCGTCTTCTCCGACCATGACGCGGATGCGCCATTCGTCCGCGACGCAGATGAAGCGGTTGCGCTGCCGATCGGGTCGTCCTATCTCGATGCTGAAGCGATCGTCGAGGCTGCGAAACGTACCGGAGCCGAGGCGATCCACCCCGGGTACGGCTTCCTTGCCGAGAATGCCGAGTTCGCGTCGGCCGTGGAGGACGCAGGAATCACCTTCATCGGCCCGACGCCTGAAACGATCGAGTCCATGGGTTCGAAGCTCCGGGCCCAAGCGGTGGTGGATCGTGCAGGGGTACCCGTCCTTCCCAATGCCGAGCTGGGCAGCGGCACCGATGCCGCCGAGGCAGCGGAGGAGATCGGGTACCCCGTGCTCGTGAAGGCATCGAGTGGTGGCGGCGGGAAGGGGATGCGCATCGTCACCGAGCCGGGTGACCTCGACGCAGCCATCGAGAGCGCCACACGAGAGGCTGAGTCTGCCTTTGGGGACGGCACCGTGTATCTCGAACGGTACGTGGAGAAACCGAGGCACGTCGAGGTACAGATCGTCGGTGACGGGGATGGGAACGTCATCCATCTCTACGAGCGGGAGTGTTCGATTCAACGACGCTTCCAGAAGATCATCGAGGAGACACCGAGCCCCGACCTCGATCCGAAGCTCCGAGAGCGGTTGTGGGAGACCGCGGTCGCCGCAGGCAGGGCTGTTCGATACCGGGGTGTCGGCACGGTTGAGTTCATCGTCGATTCCTCCGGAGCCTTTGCCTTCCTGGAAATGAACACACGACTCCAGGTCGAGCATCCCGTCACCGAACTCACAACGGGGATCGACCTCGTCAGGATGCAGATCGAGATCGCGGCCGGATTGCCTCTGCCATCCCAGGAGGAGGTTCCTCGACAGTCGGGGCACGCCATCGAGGCGAGGCTCACCGCGGAGACGCCGCAGGACGGGTATCTGCCATCGACCGGAGTGATTCACCGGTTCTGCGTGCCGGGCGATGTGAGGGTCGACACCGGCATCGCGGATGGTGTCACCATCACCCATCACTACGATCCGATGGTCGCAAAGGTCATCGCTCATGCTCCAACGAGGACCGAGGCTGCCGCCCGATTGGCGAATGCCCTGACCCGAAGCCATATCCATGGTGTCGATACGAACCGAGACCTACTGGTGCGTGTGCTCAGCGATGTGGAGTTCCTGTCGGGTGCCGTCGACACCCATTTCCTCGAGCGGAAGGGGGAGGTCCTCACCGCGCCCCTCGCCGGTGACGAAGCGCTCAGATCCCTCGCGGCCGCTGCCACCCTTGCTCTGCAGGCCGACAACCGCGCGCAGGCCCGTGTGCTCGGTTCGATCCCGTCGGGATGGCGCAACGTCCCGTTCCAACGCCAGGGCCTCACGCTGATGTATGGGTCCAGGCCGGTGGCGGTGAGCTACTCCCTCGCACGCGGGACCGCCGATATCGCCGTAGACGATTCGGAGGTGGCGATCGATGCCGTCCATCAGGCCAGCCAGGACTCGGTCGACGCCACGATCGAAGGAGTACGACGCGTCTACTCCGTCAACATCGTCGGGAACGAGGTGTACGTCGACAGCCCGCTCGGCTCCGCACGGTTCGAACTGACCCCAAGGTTCCCCAACACCGACAAGGCCACGCCTTCAAGGAAGGAGATGGTCGCCAGGACTCCCGGTACGGTCGTTGCAGTGCTCGTCACCCTGGGTGACGCAGTGACGGCAGGCCAATCGGCGATGGTCGTTGAAGCCATGAAGATGGAACAGACGATCACTGCACCCAAAGCCGGAAGGGTCACCGGAATTCACTTCGGTGTCGGTGACCAGGTTGATGCCGGCGTCGTGCTCCTCGAGGTGGAGGACGAAGATGACTGACCCGATCCGCATAGCGAACGCCTCTGGTTTCTATGGAGATCGATTTTCTGCGATTGCCGAGCAGATCACCGGCGGTCACATCGACGTTGTGACCGGCGACTACCTTGCCGAGTTGACGATGCTCATCCTCTGGAAGGCGAAGCAGAAGTCACCCGAGCGAGGCTATGCAGTGACGTTCCTCGAGCAGATGAAAGAGGTCCTTGGAGAAGTCTCACAGCGAGGGATCAAGGTTGTCACGAACGCTGGAGGCTTGAATCCCGCTGGTCTTGCAGGCGAGTTGCGAGACATTGCGCAGACTCTCGGCATCGACGTCTCGATTGCCCATGTCGAGGGTGACGACTTCCTGCCGCGCCTTGGAACCATGGTCGAAGACGGCTACGAGTTTCGAAACCTGGATACGTCGCGAAGTCTTGCGGACCTCAGTGCCCCTCCGCTCACGGCAAATGCCTACCTCGGTGCGTGGGGGATCGTCGAAGCGCTCAACCAGGGTGTGGACATTGTCGTAACCGGTCGGGTTGCCGACGCGGCACTTGTTGTGGGTCCCGCAGCGTGGCATCACGGTTGGAACCTCGATGATTGGGACAGCCTTGCCGGTGCGGTGGCAGCCGGCCACATCCTCGAGTGCGGTACCCAGGCCACCGGAGGCAACTTCTCGTTCTTCGATGAGATCCCCGATCTCACTCATCCGGGCTTCCCGATCGCAGAGGTGGCGGAGGACGGATCGAGTGTGATCACGAAACATGAGGACACCGGTGGTGCCGTGACCGTCGACACCGTGACGGCGCAGATCCTCTACGAGATCGATGCTCCTGCCTACCGGACACCAGACGTTGTTGCACACTTCGACACGATCAGGCTCGACCAGGTGGGTGATGATCGGGTAGGGGTCACCGGTGTGCGTGGATCACAGGCTCCGAGGGATCTCAAGGCCGCCATCAACTACCTCGGTGGCTACCGGAACTCCATGACGCTTGTCCTTGTCGGTGATGGCGCCCAGAAGAAAGCGGCACTTGTTGAGGACACGCTTCGGAAGGAGCTCGCAGGGGAACGAAGGCCGGACGTGCTCGAGTTTGCATTCTCCGCGACCGGGCACTCCGATGCCGACGTGAACGCGCAAGCCGCGTCAACACTGACGATCACAGCCATGGACAAGGATTCGGACAGGGTCGGCCGTGCTTTCTCGAGCGCGGTCGTGGAACTTGCGCTCGCGAGTTATCCGGGGTTCTTCGCCACGGCACCACCTTCGGGGGAGTCGCCGTACGGTGTCTACTGGCCCGCCCTCATCTCGAGGTCACACATCGATCAGGTGGTGGTGCTCGAGGATGGTTCACGGGTCGAGATTCCTGATCCGCCCCACGGAGATTCGGGCGCAGATTCTGTCGTTTCAGAACGTACCG
>CAZWMX010000196.1:0-3802 GCA_964635205.1 uncultured Acidimicrobiaceae bacterium
AGATCGCAGCTCAAGCCCGCAAAGCAGGCTGACGCCTGCCGTAGTACGTACTACGTAATACGTAGTACGATCTCTTGGCTCTTGGCTCCGGCCCCTCTTTAGAATTGGGTACATAGTCACCAAACGGAGGGCCCCATTGACCGTTGCCGTTACGATCTTGATCGTCATTATCGCCGTTGCTGTTGTTGCGTTTGCAGCGTACGCGCTTCGGAGCGCCGGCCAGACCGCTGAGCGATCGGTCAACACCGGCTCGCCTGTGCCAAAGCGACCGATGCCGATCGTCAGCGAGTTCCATGTCAGTGGCGACACCGCAAGCACGGTGTTCGCCGTTCCACTGGGTGACGCGGAGGCTGGTGAACATCTCGTTGAGCTGCTGTGTGCGTCGGCCGTTGAATATGTCCGCGACAAGACGCGCGATGGATTCCCCCTCGACGGTGTTCGCCACATCGAGGTGTCTGCGATGCGCGGTGATGTGTCCGAGGTTCTCTGCACAATCGATCTTCCCGATGTGGGTGTTCTTCCGGACCGCGACGAGAAGGCCCTCATCGAGACTTCCCACGATCCCATCGCTGCGGTTCATGACGTGATCGCCGACACGAGCGTTGCGCCCCAGTCCGGTTCTACGTCCACACTCGAACCGATCGCGCAGGTTGTGCGACTCTCGGGACCGACTGACGCCCACCTGCGGTCGATCGGTGTCGACACGGATACGATGGCCCTCGACGACCTCGTACTCGGTCTTCTGCGGGTGAGCGGCTACGACGTTCACGTCGGGAGATCGGGTATGGCCGGCCTGGCCGGCGTTCAAGGCGGCAAGGCCGACCTATACGGGCTGACAAGAGATGGTAAATCAACGATGCTGTTGATCCTGAGCCACGCCGACGGCTCGCACCCGGAGCTCGACGACTCGGTCCTTGTGAAGTTCGCCGTCGAGATGGCACAGATCAACCCGGACCAGGCAATCCTCGTAACAGACAAGTACAGCCCATACTCGATGTACGAACGCGAGAAGCGTGACAAGCGGCTCGTGTTCATCACCCGTGAACGGCTCCAAGCCTTCGTCGACTCATTCGGTCTGGCCTAGGAGCCCGCTGAGCTTCGGCATCACCCAACAGGCTCCATGGTCCGTCCAAACCGATCCAACGGGTACACTGGAATCACGAAAGGACTGAACGATGCTTGCATTCATCAGGAACATCGGTGGTCCCGAATTGATCATCATCCTCGTTGTGGTGGTGTTGCTGTTTGGGGCGGCGAAACTGCCACAGCTCGCCCGATCGCTTGGCGCTTCTGCCAAGGAATTCAAGAAGGGCATTGAAGAAGGCGTCTCGGAGGATGAAGCCGACGCCGAGGATGTGCCTGAAGCCGAGGATCCCTCGGTCTAGCCAGATCTTCGGAACTTGCATCGCGTTCACGGCGTTGTTCCAGACGACATGGGGACCATGGCCGATAACCCAATCCTGACCTGGGAAGATGTTGCGCACCGATACGGGCGCAAGATCTATACGTTCGCGTATCGTCTGACGGGTAACCCGGATGATGCGGCGGATCTCGTGCAAGACGTTCTGTTGAAGGTTCGCAAGGGTCTCGCCTCGTATGCACCAGGGTCATTCGAGGGCTGGCTGTGGCGAATCACGCGTAACACGTTCCTCGACGGCGTTCGGAAGCAGCAGAGGCGCCCCACGTCACCGTTGCCTGAAGGCGACCACTCTGGGCTCGGTGCTTCCCCTTCACCGGATGAGGTCCTTGCGTCGGTACGGCTCTCCGATGACGTGCAGGCTGCGCTTCTCAAACTTCCGTACGACTTCAGGGAAGCTGTTGTGCTCTGTGATGTCGTCGGCCTCACGTACGAGGAGATCGCAGATGCAGCGGACGTGCCTGTTGGAACTGTCCGGTCGAGGATCCACCGAGGCCGCTCGGTGTTGAGAGGGTTGTTGACATGGCCAGTGTGACGCCGGTTGGCGAGCATCTGTCGATGCTGCTGTCGTGTTACCTCGATGGCGCACTGACACCAGACGAACTCGACGAGGTCGTCATCGCCCTCGAGAACGATCTTGATGCCATTGCAGAGTTCCGCCGGTTGCAGAGGGTGCGCAGATCCGTACGGGCCCTCCCCCTGCTCGATCTTCCCTTGTATCTCCTGCCTGGTGAGCATCTCAGTGAACAGCTGTCCGCGTATCTCGATGGTGAGCTGGTCACGATCGAGATGCCCGCTGTGACGGCTCATCTCGGTACCTGTACGGACTGTCGGCGCGAGCTTGCCGAGCTTGATCGAAGTCGAACTGCCGTTCGTGCGCTTCCCGGTCTTGAGCCCCCGGAGTTCCTCGAGTTCCATCGGGAAGCGGCCAAGGAGCGTAAGCTCGGTCTTCGAACAGCTATTGCGGTTGCTTCGGGTGCGGCTGCAGTCGCCATCGCGTTCACGATCGGCCCATTTGCCACCGAAACGGAAACGACTGCCGTCAGTATCGCCGAACTCCAGTCCCGCCACGCAGCTATCGCATCGGTGCCCTCGAGTGCAGTAGGTGTTCAGGCTTCGAACACACCATGAACGCCGTGCGTCGCCTCCTGTTCGTCGGAACGTCCGCCGTTCTTGTCATGGCGTTGTTCGTCACGGCCGCATCGGCTACGGATCTGGACGACGTGCTGACCGAAGCGCGCAATTCCACGTACACGGCATCGCGTCTCGTTGTCTCGGTGTGGGGCGGCCAGACCCAGGTCAGTAGAGAGTTCGTCGAGCACGCTGAAGGCCTGGAGATGGTCCGAACGGACGCGAACTGGTCGATGACGGGCAACGGCAGAGCCGTCTCCATGGGTGATGAGCCTACGGGAGTCACCTTCCTGACGGATCAGCGCAGTGTCTCGACGAGTCGCTACACGATCAAGGAGACGGCCAAGGTCAGTCACATGTCGAGGCCTGCCCGGATCGTCGAAGTGATGGAGGGAGACATCCTGCGGGCGACTCTTGTCGTGGACGACCGATCCGGCGCACTCCTGATCCAAGAGCTGTACAGCGGGAACGGCAGCCTGTATCGCCGAACGACCTTGACCGATTTTCGTGCCTACCGCACCTACGAGGCACCGATGGACGGAGCAGACGTTCCTGCAGAGGTCGTGATGCACGAAGACCCGGTCCTGTTGCCGGACGCGATCGCCGGATACGAGCGCCTCGACGCGTTCAGTGCCCCCGGTGGATCAGAACAGGGTTACTACACCGACGGCCTGTTCAGATTCTCGTTGTTCATCCTTGACGGTGACACGGTTGTTTCCGGTTTCGAGGACTCGATGGTGTTCGCAACGGAATCGGGGCTGTATCAGATGGTGCCCACCGCCCAGGCAATACGCCTCTATTGGCGGGATGGCTCGAACAGGTTCGTGCTCGTCGGCGATCTACCTCCGGACCACGTGGCGGACGTGCTCGGTGAACTCCCGACACCAGCGTCCGGAAGCATGTGGACCCGCTGGTGGAATAGGCTCTTTGGATAGGCGGAGCTGATCGAAAGAGCCGGTTTGCGGTTTTCGGTTTGCGGTTTTCGGTCAGAACCCTCAGCGACACATTGCTCTCCCTCATGTCTCCAACCAGCGTGGAGGCGGAGGAGACGGCGAGAGAATGCTTCGCGTACCTATCGCGGACTGCACACCAGCAGGTTCTGTTTGCCAGCTGAACAGCCGTTTCCACTTGGCTGTCTGCGAGGCCCCTGGGACCGTAAACCGTAAACCGTAAACTGCTACCGCAGTTCCCTACGAGCCAGCACCATCTTGTGCACCTCATCCGGGCCGTCGGCGAGTTGGAGCGTTCGCATGT
>CAZWMX010000197.1:0-3709 GCA_964635205.1 uncultured Acidimicrobiaceae bacterium
AAACTGTGAACTGTGAACCGACATCTGTGTTCTGTGTTGTACGCTGACTCGACATGGCAGCATTCATCATGACAAGGGACGACGGACCCGTCCGGACCATGACCATGTCGAACCCCGGCGTGAAGAACGCGGTGCCGCTGTCGGGTTGGACAGAGCTTGTGGACGTCTTCAACGATTTCGAGGCGTCCGATCAGCGGGTGCTGGTCGTCCGAGGTACCGATGGTGAGTTCTGCGCAGGCGCAGACATGAACAAGAGCGAAATCGCGACCCCGAGCGCCGCGGACAACGCGGCTCGCATGCGACACGTCAATACCGCCGCGATCGCACTCCATCGCTTGTCGAAGCCCACCGTTGCTGCGGTTGATGGTGTAGCGGTCGGTGCGGGTATGAATCTGGCGATCGGCTGTGACATCGTCATCGCATCGGAGCGAGCGAGGTTCTCCGAGATATTCGTCAAGCGCGGCCTCACGGTGGACTTCGGGGGTACTTGGCTACTGCCTCGACTCGTAGGCCTGGCGAGAGCACGCGAACTCGCGCTCACCGGTCGGATCGTCGGTGCGCACGAGGCGCTCGAGATCGGTCTCATCTCCGAGGTCGTTCCAGATGGCGATCTCGAGGATCGTGCACAGGAACTTGCATCGACGCTTGCGTCGGGTGCGCCGCTTGCACAGTCGATCATCAAACGGGCGATGGATCGGTCTTCTTCGATGTCCTTCGAGCAGTCGCTCGCCTTCGAGGAGCAGGCCCAGGCGATCCTGCTCGGATCTGAAGACCTCATCGAGGGTGCCGCAGCGTTCATCGAGAAACGAGATCCTGAATTCAAGGGCCGGTAGTGCGACGGGAGAGCGGGTCGCACCCTCGATCTCCGGGGTGGGGGCAGTAGTGTCGGCCTGTGATTGATGCCTACTTCACGACGAGTAGTGACGGCTGGTTCGAACCGACCGACCATGCGCGTGGTCCCTGGGACGCGGACGCTTGTCACGCAGGCCCTCCTGCGGCACTGCTCGTGCGGGCGGTCGAAGCGTTGGTCCCGCACCAACGGCTGACACGGATCACAGTGGAGCTGATGCGTCCCGTTCCGATGACGGGGTTCCGCGTTCAGGCCGAGGTACGCAGGCATGGTCGATCGGTGACCCACACCCAGGCGGAGATCCATGACGATGATCGCCTTTGCGCACGGGCGTATGCGCTACACATCCGGACGTTGGACGGCCTCGAGGTTCGAACCGCCGAATCGTCCAGCCCACTGTTCTCGCGCTCGGTCGAGGGCCCCTTTCCGGTCGACGCATCTCGCCATCAGCTGGAGAGCTTCGCGTCGGCCGTCGACGTCAGATACGACAAGGGAAGTGGGGTCGGTGTTGGCGGCCCGACAACGATGTGGATGCGAACGAAGTACCCGATTCTGCCGGGTGAAGAACCTTCGGCGTTCCAGAAGATCGCGCCGCTTGCGGACTGCGGCAACGGAATCTCCTACAACGACGGAATCGACGTCATTTCGTTCCAGAACACGGACCTGACGATCTCGCTGCATCGCGATCCGGTGGGTGACTGGTTCGGTTCCAGGTCCGTGTCGCATTGGCAGCCCTCGGGAATCGGTCTTGCGGACTCGGAGCTCTTCGATGTTGACGGTCCCGTGGGCAGAGCAACCCAGAGCCTGATCCTGGACAGCGCCCCTTAGCTCTGGACGGCACTGACCCGACGACGCGCTCGGTTTCTGTCGCAGGCGAGCCATACGTTGTCCACATGTATTCATCCGTGACTTCATGTGCGCTGGTTGGTGTGGAACCCAGAGCCGTACGCATCGAGACAGCCGTGACACAGGGAACCAGTGGCTTCGTCATTGTCGGACTGCCTGATGCCGCCATCAGGGAGTCGAGGCAACGAGTCATGCAGGCCATCCGGCAGTCCGGCTACCACTTCCCCGGCGGGAGGGTCGTCGTGAACCTCTCACCGGCGGATCTGCCGAAGGTCGGCGCTACATACGACCTACCGATCGCTCTGAGCGTTCTTGCGGCAGCGAGCAGCGGCCGCCTCACATTCGATGAATTCGTGTGCGTCGGGGAACTATCGCTCCAAGGAAGAGTCCGTCCCGTGCGTGCGGCCCTCGGGGCGACGGTGATTGCCCAACAGGAGAAGAAGACATGCTTGTTGTCGTCGGACAGCGCGCTTGCGACACCGAAGGGGGCCAAGGTCGCCGGCGTTTCCTCGTTGCGTGATGCGGTTCAGGTCGCACAGGGACGCAGGGAGCCGGATTCAGTGAGCGAACCTGAGGTCGTCGAGCCGGAGACGAGCGATCTCGCCGAGGTGCGTGACCAGCCTGTTGCCCGTCGAGCTCTCGAGATTGCTGCGGCTGGTGCACATCATCTGCTGTTCATTGGACCGCCGGGGGCGGGCAAGACGATGTTGGCACGCTGTCTTCCTTCGATACTGCCTCCTCTCGATGCAGAGAAGCAGCGGGAGGTCGCTCTGGTGTGGGCTGCTTGCGGTATCGACCGCCACCACGGTGCCGTGCCTCCGTTCAGGGCTCCGCATCATTCCTCCTCGATGGCCGCCCTCATCGGTGGCGGCTCGGGGATGCCGACTCCGGGTGAGGTGTCAAAGGCGCACAATGGTGTGCTATTCCTCGATGAGCTCGGGGAGTTTCCGGTCAACGTGCTCGATGCGTTGCGACAGCCGATAGAAGACGGTTTCGTGACGGTTGCACGTCAGGCGGCATCTGCGCTGTTCCCATCGGCCGTTCAGTTGATCGCGGCTTCCAACCCCTGTCCCTGTGGGAACTTCGGTGACCGGAAGGACGCCTGCACATGCCTCGACGCGAACAGGGCTCGTTATGCCGGGCGTCTGTCGGGACCTCTGCTCGACCGGTTCGACATGCGGATCACCTTCCGACGACTCAGGCCGTCCGCGCTCGTGGGTCCAGGTGGAGAGCCGTCATCTGCCGTGCGACTCAGGGTGTTGTCTGCTCGCGACCGCCAAACGGCTCGGGGGAGGGTGAACGCAACACTCACCGGTTCTGCTCTGGATGAGTTGCCGACGAGTCCGGACGCGATCGACGCGCTGACGTCTGCTGCGGAAACGGCACGGCTCACCGCCCGAGGGTGGAATCGGGTTCGTCGTGTGGCGAGAACGATCGGCGATCTGGATTCGTGTGATGTTGTCGAGGAGCGACACATCAAGGAGGCGTTGATATTGCGGGGTGAGAAGTGATGCCGGACCACATGACCCGGCTTGCGTTCGCCGGTCTTGCACCCGCTCGTGTGGACCGACTTCTCGATCGTTATACATCTGCAGAACGTGTGGTAGCAGCCATCGATCGGCACAGGGTCAAGACATCGGAACGTATCCGTGGTTCCGTCGCCGTGGACGCTGCCACGAGGAAACAGCAGCTCGATGATCTTGGCGTGACGCTCCGGTTCCAGGGCACGAGTGGCTTCCCTGAGCGTCTTGCAGCTTACGACGGCCATCCCCGCTGGCTCTTCACCCGAGGCAGTGACCAGCCGCGACCGGCGATAGGAATCGTTGGAACCCGTGCTTGTACGACATACGGTCTCGAGTTGGCCGAGATGTACGGTGCGATTGCTGCCGCTGGTGGCTGGAGTGTTGTGAGCGGTCTCGCCAGAGGCATCGACGGCGCCGCCCACCGCGGCGCGACGAAGGCCGGCGGACACTGTCACGCGGTGCTCGGTTCTGGTGTTGACGTCGTCTACCC
>CAZWMX010000198.1:0-3708 GCA_964635205.1 uncultured Acidimicrobiaceae bacterium
CGTCCAGAGCCCTACGCGGCCGATGTCCATCACCGAAGCCTATCAGGCCACACATACCATCCTGTGCCGCCGCACACAGCATCGGCGCGCACATATCCTCGGTGGCCGACTACAAGCGTCGCACCAGTAGCTGGGGTTGAATCGACATCGGTGTGAAGCCCGCCTTGTCATACGAACGACGAGCCGGAGCGTGGCCGGGATCGGTTCCTGTGGCCACGATTGCGAACTCCATCCCGAGATCACGAAGCCGGTTGACGGCAAAGTCGTTGATTGCCGTTCCCGCGCCCTGACCCTGATGGCCGTAGTGCTCGCTGAAGCTGGCGAACACGGGACGGAAGGATTCCAACCCGAAACCAACACACTCGGCGACATTTTCAAGCTCGATAGGGCGAATCTCGGGAATCATCCGAGGCAGGCTCGTGCGAGCGCGTACCCCACCCGTGGGCTCCGGGACTGTGCTGTTGGCTATGCTTCAGCGATGGACGCCGTGGGGGCGATGCGAAGATCTGTGGTACTCGGTGTGATCATGTTGGTCCTCGTCGCGGGCTGCAGCGAATGGTCGCAGAGTCCGCGCTCTGATATCGGAGCTTCGGGGCCGTCAGATATCAGTATGCGGACTCGACGCAGGCACCTGCTGAATGTCCAGACGAGTATCTGCCCGTCGTCGAAGCTGTGCGAGGGGCGCTTGGGGATGGTGTCACCGTCACTGAGATGACACGATGGTGTGGTGGTGGGACGAGGGAAGCGTCACCTTCTTCTTCGCTGCCGGTATCGAGGGGTAGCCGCGCCCACGGCCGCACGAGCGCCCTCGGTAGCCCCTGCCTTCTCACGGGTCGATGGATCTCGGAGGTCGGTGGGCGTCGTTTAGCTCTTTGATCTGTTGCACGAGAAACCGTTTGTCTGCTTGCGTCACGGCGAGGTGCGCTGCACGCTCGAAGGAGGCCTTCGCTGCGTCTCGCCGTCCAAGGCGACGCAGCATTGCGCCGCGGGCTGCGTACATTAGATGATAGTTGTCGAGATCTGGGCTGATGGCTTCGAGAGCGATGAGCGCGGCATCGGGACCCTCGGTCTCGCCGACGGCGATTGCCCTGTTGAGCGCTACCACCGGCGTGGGCATGACCAAGAGCAGATGGTCGTAGAGAGCGAGGATCTGGTGCCAGTCGGTTGCGTCGAACGACTCGGCCTCGCAGTGCACTGCCTGGATTGCGGCCTGAAGTTGGAATGGTCCCGGCTCGTCGCGGCGAATGCAGGCGCGCACGATCGCGTGACCCTCCTCGATCATCGTTCGGTCCCACTTGGTCCGGTCCTGGTCGCGCAGCAGTACGAGTGTTCCCTCGTCTGTGCGGGCCGGAACCCGTGATTCGCCGAGCAACATCAGTGCAAGCAACCCTGCCGTCTCGGGCTCCTCTGGCAACAACTCGACGAGAGAGCGAGCGAGCCGGACTGCATCGCTCCTGAGCGCAGTTCGTTCTGGATCATCGACCCCGGTGTTGTAGATGAGGTACACCACCGACAGGACCGACCTGAGGCGCTCTGGCAGGTCGGCGTCTGCGGGCACTCGATAGGGGATCCTGGCAGCCTTGATCTTGTACTTGGCCCGGACGAGACGCTTTGCCATTGCGGACTCGCTCACCAGGAAAGAGCGAGCAACCTCCTCCACACTCAACCCGCCCACGAGTCGTAGCGTCAGCGCCACCCGATGCTCAGCTCGCAGCGCCGGATGGCAGCAGGTGAAGATCAGTCTGAGTTGGTCGTCACGCACGGCTCCGTTCATGTCCGACTCATCGATACCCAGGCCCTGCGGTGTGTCTGTTGCTGCAACAACCTCTTCATGAAGCTCCCGGCCGCGGGCCAACCGACGAACGACATCAATAGCGCGGTTTCGTGCGGTCGTAACGATCCACCCGGCCGGGTTGGGTGGGATTCCGTCGCTCTGCCACCGGGTACTGGCAACAACGAACGCATCCTGTACGGCATCTTCGGCAAGCGTGATGTCGCCGAAGACGCGAACCAACGTCGCCACCGCCTGGCCGTACACCTCACGGAATACGCGCTCAATATCGGGAGCTTCCCGACGGACGGCGGCGACACGGGTCACAGTCTCAAGCGCCCCGCGTATCGCGGAACGGGCGGACTTCGATCGGATGGTTGATCGCGTCCACGACCTTGCCGGCCCAAGCCAAGGCAGCATCTAGGTCGTCAGCGTTGATGACGTAGAACCCGCCAATGTGTTCCTTGGACTCCACGAATGGCCCATCGGTGATGACCAGGTCACCGTCGTTCGAGCGGACGACCGTCGCCGCGTCGGGCCCATGGAGTCCGCCGGTAAAGACGAACGCCCCGCTGTCCCTCATCTCGGTTTCGAGAGCGTTGATCCGCTCCATGAACTCCTGCATCCTCTCGGGCGGCATTGGTTCGCGGACCTCGCCCTCGACGACGTGCATCGACAATAGATACTGACTCATGAGTGCTCCTTGTGTTGGTGCGGGCCGTTCCCCCGCTCACCCTTCCAACGAATGGCATCGGCCGACGAGGACATCCCACGGCAAGAATAGTGTGAGCGCTCCGGGCGAAATGACGAGAGCACATGCAGTTGTCCGATCCGTCCGACGTTCGAGTCCTCCCCGTAGCCTCTCGCCGCGGAAGCCAGCCAGATCACGTGGTCGATCAGCCGAAGGGAAGAACGAGACCCAGCTGAAGTACGAAGACGCCGAGAATCGACCCGGCCACTGATCCCCTGATGATGCACCGATGGTTGCCAACCATGGACGGATCTGACCCGTGAACCCGGACGGATTCGTCGGCGCGCCCGGGTGTGCTGTTGGCGCCCTTTCGGTTGTCAATCTGCGGCGCTTGTTCACTTCCTCTGGGGTGGGTTTTGTGTCGTAGGGGTTGTTCATACTGAGGGTATGAGCACTTCTACTCAAGCTGCTACTCAGGTTGTTGGTTTGGTGGGAGACTCGGGCCAGGTTCTTGACGGTCGTTATGACGATGGTTGGGAGACTGACTTCCCTCGACGTGTCGACGAGTCATCCACCTATGGCGTTGTTGGTGTCGTCGATTCGATTCCTGATGGGTTGGATCGTATGGCGCCGGGTCCTGTCCTGGCCACCTACCTTGCCAATGTTGATGTGGACCGCCTGTGCGGCTACGACCGGGTTGTTGTGCTGCGCGCCCACCAGCGCATGATCTCGCACTATCAGGCGAAACTGTTTGCCGACATGGTGGCGGTTCGTGACGTGTACCACGACATGTGGGCTGATCGTGCCAGGGCTGGGGAGTACGGGGCTGACGAGATCCGCTGTGCCCTTCACCTCACCCGCTACTCCGCCGATGTCGACATGTCGTTTGCTCTTGATCTTGCCGATCGACTCCCAGAAGTGTTCCAGATGCTCTCTGATGGTGTGATTGACCTGCGCCGTGCCCGGGTGATCGACCACGGCACCTGTCATCTCACTATCGGCGCTGCCCGTGGGGTTGTAGAACGTGTTGCCGAAGCTGCTGTGGTGATGACAACGGGGGAGCTCCGGGCCCGTATCAAGAAGCTCTGTATCGAAGCCGACCCGCATGAGGCTGAGGACCGCTACCAGCGTGCCGTTGCGGACCGCAAACTGATAGCCGAACCTACGGTTGATGGCACAGCGAACCTGTCGGGTCTCGATCTGGCACCCGACAGGGTGGCTGAGGTGAGCCGCAGGATCAACGAAA
>CAZWMX010000199.1:0-3520 GCA_964635205.1 uncultured Acidimicrobiaceae bacterium
TCACACCGCCAACTCCGGGGCGCTCTCGTCAAGGCACACCTCGAAGGTCGCGATCTCCACAGGGCGGGCAAGAACCTTGGTCGCACGGACGCAGAGATCGAGAAAACACTTGACGCCCTGCACTCCGAGGGACTCGTCAGCGCTGACCGCTGACCGCTGACGTCTGACGCCTGCCCTCCAAGAAATTCGCCAGCAGGGCCTTGCCCTGAGTGGTCATGATGGACTCAGGGTGGAATTGAACAGCTGAGATCGGGTATTCGATGTGCCGTACTCCTTGCAGCACTCCATCGTCGGAGTGGGCCGTTGCAACGAGTACGTCCGGAAGCTCGAGGGCGGCGAGTGAGTGATACCTTGTCGCGTCGAATGGGTTCGGCAATCCTTCGAACACGCCCTTCTCATCATGTGTGATCGAAGAGGTCTTCCCGTGGCGAGGTTCAGGGGCAAGACCCACAGAGCCACCGAACGCGACAACCGCTGCTTGGAGGCCGAGGCACACGCCGAGGGTCGGGATTTCGGTCCCCAACTCCCGGACGAATTCGATCGAGCGACCTGCCTCCTCTGGTCGGCCGGGGCCGGGAGAGATGATGAGTCTGTCGGGGCACATCTCCCTCGCCTGCTCAACCGTCAGCACATCGTTGCGATACACGATCGGCTCTGCACCGAGCTCACCGACATACTGGGCGAGGTTGTATGTGAATGAGTCGTAGTTGTCGAGGATCAGGACCCTCACGAAATGGTTCCACCGGTATCGAGAATGTTGTTGCCCATCCAGTCATAGACGAAACCCAACGCGATCAACGCGATGATGAGGATGACCGCTGCAATCACGACCCTGACAGGAGTAGGACCGGGAAGAGCGTTGAACATACGCTTGGCCATCATGCGTTGATCGCCTCGAAATTCGGACCACCGACGAGTTCAGCGAACACAACAAGGCGCTCGCGTGAACTGAACCTCGGATTGCAGGTCGTGAGGGTGAGCCACGCACCATCGCGGGGCTGCGTCACCCAGATCTCCGTGGGTCTAACGATGATGATCTCGCGGATTTCATAGATGTGAACTCCGATTCCGGTTTCGACCTCGATGATGTCGCCAACCACAAGTTCGTCGAACTCGAAGAAAGGCGCTCCGTACGTCGTTCTGTGACCCGAAATCACCGAATTGCCCGGCTGACCGGGTAACGGGGTCGATGGCATATGACCGATACCATTCTTCAGGTTGGTGCGACTGACACCTTCAACGATCGCCCAACCTTCCACGAGTCGCTCGAGTGAAGGAACTCGAAGGATCGCAAAAGCATCCCCATCCGCCGGGGCCGACTCGACCATGAGCGTCGGCACGGGGAGATCGGGATCGACCGGATCGACCGGATCGACCGGCTCCGGGGCCCCAGGCGCAACATCGGGAATGTAGGGGACTTCGGTCACCTCAACCGTGGCGAAACTCTCCTCGACCACGTTCACGAGGGCTGTGTTGTTCTGTTGGGCGAACCACGTTGTGATGAAGAGTTGGTGGACAACGAACCCGAGGAGAAACAAACCAAGCCACACGCTCGTCCATCCAATGAACCGGATGACACGCAACCCAGAGCTGCGGCGGGGCTCTGGTGTCTCGTCGGATACGATCCTCTCGGTCATCACATCGCTCATAACGCGAGAGGCTACCGCAGAATTCGACTTCCGCTATTGAAAATCCGATATCCTGTACTCCATGCCAGTTTCAAAAGGTCGCAAGAAGGCCAACAAACGTCCAACACCTCCGTCCCACAAGCCAACGGCTATCGATGAGAAGGGACCGTCCCCGACATGGTACGTCGCTGTGATGTTCGGGCTGATGGCGGTCGGCGTAGTCGTCATCCTATTGAACTACATCGGTCTCCTCCCCGGAGAAACATCCAACACCCCCCTACTCGCAGGGCTCGCAAGTATCGGCATCGGCTTTGCGATGACGATGAACTATCGGTGACAGGCGTCAGGTATCAGGGAAGAACTTGTCCACTGTCCATCCACAGGTGGGGATAGGTCGCGAAAAGACTTCGCGACCAGCTGAAACGTTCTCAGACCCTGACCATGTCCTCTCGGCAGTGGCGAGGCGGAGTGATATCCCCGCCCTGAGCCTCCGTGACCGTCAGTGAGAGGCCACATACGGTGCACACATAGGGCACGTCCACTTCGAGAACGGCTTCAGGATCTGGATCCGGAGGTGGACCGGTGGCAATGAATCGGATCGACCAGATGGTGGCAACAAGGATTCCGACCCCCATGATGACTGCGACTATGAACGCAAACGTCACGAAAGAGACTCGATGATCGTTCCGTTCGCCAATCCACCACCCTCACAAATCGTCTGGAGTCCATACCTCCCACCTGAGCGCTCCAGCTCGTTGAGCAGCGTAGTCATGAGGCGAGCTCCGCTCGCACCGAGTGGATGACCCAGCGCTATCGCCCCACCGTTGACGTTCACCTTGTCCCAGTCGGCGCCGGTCTCTCTCAGCCATGCTCCTATGACAGCCGCAAAGGCTTCGTTGACTTCGAACAGGTCCATGTCTGAAACCGACAGACCTCCCTTGCCAAGCACTTTCTCGGTTGCCGGGATGGGTCCGGTGAGCATCGCAACAGGGTCCGTACCGACAACCGCAAACGATACGAAGCGGGCTCGGGGTTTCAGACCCAGCTCGTCGGCCTTCGATCTGGACATGATCAGCAGTGCAGCTGCGCCATCGGTGATCTGGGATGAGTTGCCGGCCGTCACGACGCCGTCCTCTTTGAAGGCTGGCTTGAGCGAGGCCAGTGCCTCTCGTGTTGTCGATGGCCGCATTCCTTCGTCGCGAGAGACACTCTCGACGACACCGTCGACCTTCACTTCGATCGGAACGATCTCGTTCTCGAAGCGACTCTCCTCAGTGGCACGCAACGCCCGCATATGGGAGTCATAGGCGTATCCATCCAGCTCCTCGCGAGGGAGGTCCCAGCGCTCGGCGATCATCTCGGCAGAGAGTCCCTGTGGAATGAGGTTGTTCTGATAGCGCTCACGCATCTTCTCGCCGAAGGGTCGACCCGTCACTACCGACGAACCCATCGGCACCCGGGACATCGACTCGACGCCGGCGGCAACCGCTATGTCGTAGGCACCAGACATCACACCCTGTGCCGCAAAGTGAACCGATTGCTGGGATGAACCGCACTGTCTGTCGATCGTGACACCCGGAACCGATTCTGGCCAACCCGCACCGAGAACAGCGTTGCGACCGATGTTCCACGTCTGGTCACCAACTTGTCCAACACATCCCATGATCACATCGTCGACGAGACCGGGGTCGAGGTTGTTGCGCTCGGCGAGCGCCTTCAGCGTCTCGGCCGCGAGGTCGGCGGGGTGCCAATCAGCGAGAACCCCGTTTCGTCTTCCCAGGGGGGTACGTACTGCATCAACTATCACGGCCTCTTGCATGGGCTCTCCTTGGTATGGAGTGGAGACGATCGGACTCGAACCGACGACCCCCTGGTTGCAAACCAGGTGCTCT
>CAZWMX010000200.1:0-3501 GCA_964635205.1 uncultured Acidimicrobiaceae bacterium
ACCCCTGACCCCTTGACTGCCAGTCAAGTGCTCTGCCAGGCTGAGCTACAGCCCCTGGCGAAACGGGAGTTTATCAAGACTCCGCTGTTGATGAGCTCGGCTCGAACTCGATTCTCGGGGCATCGGCCCACAGCCGCTCGAGGTCGTAGTACTCGCGCGTCTGTCGGTCGAACACGTGGACCACGACGTCGCCGTAATCGAGAAGAACCCACTGCCCGTGGTCCGTGCCTTCCTTGCGGATGGGTCGCCTATCGATACCTCGCAGAGCTGCAACAACCTCATCGACGAGCGTGAGCACGTTCCTACGCGATGTACCAGTGGCGAGCACGAACACGTCGGTGACCACGAGGAGCCTGGACAGATCGAGGAGAACGACGTCCTCACCAGACTTTGCGTCGATAGCGGCGGCCGCTGCCCTTGCTGCTTCTATGGCGTCCGGGGCGGCGCCTGGTGAGATCCTTTTCATTGGGCTCGATGATAGGGAACGACCATGACGAGAATCACGCGGTCGATACAGATCATTGTCCTTGATGTAGTCGAATACGGACGATGGAACGAGATCGTGGAAGTCCCCGCCCGCAGATGCCAGAACTCGGATCATGGTCGACGACAGATCGATCGGATCCATCTCGAGCCACTCGACCGATCGGCCGACAGCCCGCTCGACCTCCTCGGCTGTGATACCGGGGCGGGGCACGACGGCCAGATCGACGAGCTTCACGAGCTCATCGGCCCTGTGCCAGGTCGGAATGCCGAGCGCAGCGTCTGCACCGACGATGAGCACCTGTCGTTCACCCAGCTGTTCGATCGTGTCGATCGTGTAGGACGGACCGTTCCTCGAGATCTCGGTGTCGTCGGCGACAAGCCTGCCATCCTCACCAGCCAGGAGTTCGGTCATGGCCCACCGATCCGATGCCGCCGACACGCTGGTGTCGCGCTTCTGCCACGGGTCTCCTGCGGGCATGAGGCGTACCGTTTCGAGGCCGAGTTGGGCGTACGCTGCCCTGGCCATCGCGAGATGAGCGTTGTGGGGCGGGTCGAAGGTACCGCCGAGAATCCCTTGCACGTGGCACAGCATAGGTCTGTTCTCCGACGGCGAGGTAGAGACCACGTGCCGGAGTTCGAGAGCACCGAGACAGGGACTGTGGGTCGACGTACACCCCACCCAAGCGAAGAGACAGGTGGTAGGCCTCTCGACCATCGTGAACACCCGAGATTCCGACCACCTCACCTCGCGCCACCGTTTCACCCTTGCTCACGATGATCCTGTCGAGGTAGGAATACGACGTCACGACTCCTCCGCCGTGGTCGATCGACACTGTGGTGTTTTTCACAACAACACCGGCGAAGCGCACGACACCCGTTCCCGCTGCCCGAACGCTCGAACCGGAGGGCGAGGAGACATCGATCCCCCAGTGGCCCGCCCAGCGACCGATCGGGGCGAAACCCCTGACAACCACCGCGTCGGACGACACACCAAGGCCAAAACAGGTCGCAGACGCCTGGGAAACGATCAACAGGAGGGCAACAAGCATGTGAGCCATGGACACCCGACACCGCCGACGCCCTCCCACCGTATCGCGTCGCCGTGGCTCGTTCTAGTGGTGCACCTCGATCGGCCCAGCTCGAGGAGTGGCGTTGGAATCGACACGCTGGTATGTTATTCCATTATTCTATGGAATAGTGAAGGATTGTGATACCAGTGGAGATGACGAGCAGATCGGCCAAAGAAGGCCTGTACGAACAATTCGCACGTATCGGCAAGGCGGTCGGGAACCCGAAGCGCATCGAGTTGGTCGACCTTCTCTGTCAGGGCGAGCGGAGCGTCGAAGTCCTTGCGGAGACCGCCTCGATGGGAGTCACGAGTACCTCGGCTCATCTCAAGGTGCTGCGCGACGCCAGGCTGGTTGATACCCGCAGGGAGGGCACGAGGGTCTTCTATCGGTTGGCGGACGATGCGGTGTGTGAGTTCTTCTTCTCCCTCCGTGCTCTCGCAAGCGATCGGTACGCCGAGGTCGACCAGCTGATGCGGGACTACTTCGAGGCCCGCGATGAGCTCGACCCCGTCGGAAGGTCAGAGCTGCTTGCCCGTGTAGATGACGGTGATGTGATCGTGCTCGATGTTCGGCCCGGTGAGGAGTATGAGGCAGGCCACATTCCCGGAGCGATATCAGTACCGCTCGACGAACTCGAACAGAAGCTCGTGAGCCTGCCGAAAGACTCTGAGATCGTGGCCTACTGCCGTGGACCGTACTGCGTCCTCGCTCCCCAGGCGCTCGAATTGCTTCTCAGCCACGGGTTCCGAGCGCGCCGCCTCGAGGAAGGACTCCCCGAGTGGCGCCAAGCAGGGCTGCCGGTAGCGGTAGGAAAGGAGAGTCGTTGATGAGCGTATTGCTCATTCTCAACGACCCGCCATACGGGACCGAACGCAGCTACAACGGGTTGCGTCTCGCGGGCTCACTCGCCAGACAGGAGGGCACGCACGTCCAGGTCTTCCTCATCGGCGACGCTGCTGCCTGCGCAAAGGCAGGACAGAAGGTGCCCCAGGGTTTCTACAACATCGAACGTCTACTCAAGCCGGTGACAAGGCGCGGAGGTGCTGTCGGCGTGTGCGGTACGTGCATGGACGCCAGGGGAATCACAGACGAAGAGCTGACGGACGGGTGTCACCGCGCCACGATGGACGAGTTGACCGAATGGACACTTCAAGCAGACCAGGTCCTCGTTTTCTGACCTGAGATTCAACCGACCGAGGAAGGTACGAACATGACCGATTCGAAGACGATCGTGATTCTGGGTGGTGGCGTGGGTGGCCTCGTGACCGCACGGGCGCTGCGCAAGAAGCTGCCGGACGAGCATCGAGTGATCATCGTGGACCGCGAACGAGACCACCTGTTCGCGCCATCCTTGTTGTGGCTGATGACCGGCCAGCGCTCAGCCTCCAAGATACGCAGACCCCTCAACCTCCTCGCCAAAAGAGGCATCGAGGTCATACACAGCGAGATCGAGCGGATCGACCCCGCAACACGCCGCGTCTCCCTCGCAGACGGGCACATCGACGCCGACTACCTCGTTGTGTCACTTGGCGCTGAACTCGCTCCAGAGACCATCCCCGGTTTGGCAGAGGCGGGCCACAGCTTCTACACACTTCCCGGCGCAGAGAGCCTCCGCGATGCACTCGACGTGTTTGAAGGCGGCAGGATCGTCGTGCTCACCGCTACCCCGGCCTACAAGTGCCCTGCCGCCCCATACGAGGCAGCGATGCTCATCAACGACTATTGCCGTAAACGAGGAATCGCCGACAAGACACAGGTCGACCTCTATGCCGCCGAGCCGGGTCCGATGGGCGTGACCGGCCCGGAGGGGTCTGCAGGTGTACGCCGAATGGTTGAGCACACCGGAGTCATGTACTACCCGGAGCATCAGGTCGTGGAGGTTGACGCGCTCGCCCACCGCATCACATTCGACAGTGGTGAAACCGCGGACTTCGACCTGCTCGCA
>CAZWMX010000201.1:0-3497 GCA_964635205.1 uncultured Acidimicrobiaceae bacterium
GCAACCAGATTCGTGACACCGTCGCGGTATTCGAGTACCCCTTCGACCACGATCCCGACCGCCTTGCGGGCGATCTCGTAGTTGGCCTCCCACACGACCGGCATCATCACAACGTTCATGATGCCTGTCTCGTCCTCCAGGTTGATGAACCGCACGCCGTTTGCGGTTTCAGGTCGTTGTCGATGGGTGACCACGCCTGCAACCCTGATCCGGGAGTTGTGGTTGTGAAGCCGCAAGGCATCTGCAATTGCGACCACACCTTGCGTTTCGAGACGGTCCCTGATGAACGAGACCGGGTGAAGCACCGAGATTCCTGTTGACCACAGATCCGCTTGCATGTGCTCGGTCCCATCCATGGCGGGGAGCTGGGGAGATGTCGCCCGATCCTGCAGCGCAAGACGTCCAGGACCAAGATCTGCGAGCGCACCCGACGCCCACATTCCATCCCTCTTTCCAAGTCCGAGAGACACCAGGGCACCAGCTCCGGCAAGTCCCTCATGAGCGTCAACGGACAGGCCCGTCCGTTGGGCGAAGTCCTCAGGTGTAGTGAACTCCCCTGCGGTGATACGAGCGGCTTCGATACGGGTGATATCGGTGTCACCGAGATTGTGCACATATGCCAGACCGAGTCTGAGAGCAACGGACTGGCGCACAGGATCATCTGCTGCACCCATACCCCGCCTCCATGCCATACCGAGATACTCGGCAAGATCGTTCGGATCCGAATCGTGAGGTTCGACTGTGCAATCGTGGACAGAACGGTTCACATCCGGTGGAAGCACTATGACGCCGTGATGAAGAGCATCAGCGACGAGGGAGTTCGGTGAGTAGAAACCCATCGGCTGAGCATTCAGCAAACCCGTGAAGAACTCCGTGGGCCAGTGGTATTTGAGCCACGAGGCCGCGTACACGATGTATGCGAACGAGACCGAGTGGGACTCGGGGAACCCGAACGAGGCGAACCCGGCCAGCTTCTCCCACAACTCCTCGGCGGGGGCGCCTGTGATGCCCTTCGTTGCCATACCATCGAATACTTCCTCCTTCAGCTTCGCCATCTCGGATGCAGACCGCTTGTGGGTCATGGCCTGACGGAGCCTGTCGGACTGCCCCGGTGTAAATCCGGCACACACGCGCGCGATCTCCATCAGCTGCTCCTGGAAAATGGGGACACCGAGCGTCTTGGCGAGGATCGGTTCAGCCGCAGGGTGGATGTACCGCACCGGCTCCTCCCCGGTGCGTCTCTTGAGATACGGGTGTACGGACTGACCCTGGATGGGGCCAGGGCGAATGAGCGCAACCTCGACTGCGAGGTCGTAGAAGGTTCTGGGCTTCATCCTTGGCAGCGTCGCCATCTGGGCCCTCGATTCCACCTGGAACACTCCGACCGTGTCGGCGCGGGTGAGCATCTCGTACACGATCGGTTCCTGGGGGATGGTCGCGAGATCGATATCGATCCCATGGACGTCTGCAATCGTGTCAACCGACAGATGCAACGCGTTGAGGGCACCCAGGGCGAGAAGGTCGAACTTGACGATCCCCATCGCAGCTGCATCTGTCTTGTCCCACTGGATGACGGAACGGTCCTGCATCCTCCCCCACTCCATCGGTACGGTCTCCCACAGAGGGCGACGCGCAACAACCATGCCACCTGAGTGGATGCCCAGATGCCGTGGGAAACCGTCGAGTCTGTGACAAACGTCGTAGATGTGTTCTGCCGTAAGGCCGCTCGGGAGCTCAACCACGTCCCTGAGCGCCTTGGGATCACGCGTGTCGACGTACCTGGTGAGTCCGTTCACCTGTGCCTGGGTCAGCCCGAATACCTTGCCCACATCCTGGAGCACCGAGCGAGCACGGTATGTGATGACATTCGCAACCATTGCTGCACGCTCTCGACCGTACCTCCGATAGCAGTACTGGATCACTTCCTCGCGTCGCTCGGCTTCGAAGTCGATATCGATATCGGGGGGTCTTCCACGCTCATGGGAGAGGAACCGCTCGAATGGAAGCCCGAGGCGAATCGGGTCGACACGCGTGAGATTGATACATCGACAGACGGCAGAATCAGCGCCTGAGCCCCGTATCTGGCAGTAGATACCTCGTGACCTGGCGAACCGGACAATGTCCCATGCAACAAGAAAGTACCCTGCGAAACCGAGATCCCTGATCACACCAAGCTCATGTTCGAGGCGCCTGCGAGCCATTGGGTCGATACCGTCCTCACTCCCGGGATACACACTCGCTGCTCCCTCATAAACGAGGTCGGACAGGTATTCGTCCTCGGAGCTGAAGGCCCCGGGCATCGGAAAGTCAGGGAGCTCGGGTGTGAGCAGGTCGAGATCGAATGCGAGTGCTCGCCCAAGATCGGCTGCTCGCTCAACAGCACCCGGATACCTGATGAATCGCTCCCCCATCTCGGAAGGTTGGCGCAGGTGTCGCAGGTCCGTGGCCGGGCGGAACCCATCGGCCTCATCGAGACTTCTGCGTCCGCTTATGGCTGCAAGCACCTCGGACAGATCGGCATCATGGCGATGTGCGTAGTGGACGTTGTTGGTCGCTACCGTTTCGATACCGAGCCGCATACCGATCTCAGCGAGCATGCTGTTACGTTTGTCGTCACCCGGCATCCCGTGATGAGTCAACTCGAGGAAGAAACTGTCACCGAAGATGTCCCTGAGCTTCGCTGCTTCACCCAAGGCACCCGACAGGTCCCCATCTCGAGCAGCACGAGGCACTGCACCCTGCCAACAACCCGAGAGCGCCACCAGATTCCCGTCTATGACAGCTTCGGACAGGTCGCTGTACGAATACCTGGGGGCATCTTTCTCGCCTCGATACTGTCCACGGGTAACGAATCTCCCGATCGCTGCATACCCAACGGGGTCTGATGCAAGCAGCACAAGATGGTCGGTTGGATCGCGTTCGATTGGTTTGGTTCCATGCATCCGCTTGATCCGACCACGCCGACTGGGGTCGCTCTCCCCTGTCTCGGGGACCTCCGCATCACCGGGAGCCATCACCTCTGCAACGGATCGCTCCGTCTGGTCCGAAACTGCACGAGGCATACCTATCTCAGTGCCGTAGACGATGGGTAACCCGATCTCAGTCGCGTGGGCATGGACCTGCACAGCCCCGCGGAATCCGTCATGATCCGTGACTCCAAGAGCCTCGTACCCGAGTTCTGCCGCTCGCTGCACCAGTTCGCCGGCCCACGACGCACCGTCGAGAAACGAATAATTGGTGTGACAATGGAGCTCAGCGTATCGGGGCATGGCAGCATGGTAGTCGAACATACGTTCGACTACCATGTGTTCACAGTTCACAGTTCACAGTTCACAGTTCTGTGCTTGTGCTCTACGTTCTTGGCTAGTGTTCTCGTCACACGATCGGAACGAAGAATGGACTCTGACACACCTCTCAATGATGGTGGACCTCCGACCGAGGAGATCTACATCGAGCTCCGCGATCTCGAAGCCGTTGCTGCCGACCTGGCCGACAGC
>CAZWMX010000202.1:0-3456 GCA_964635205.1 uncultured Acidimicrobiaceae bacterium
GTAAGCGTCGGCGACTGCTTCGGTACCTCCAGGAACAAGACGTGGAGCGTTACCGGTCCCTGATTACAAAACTGGGACTGCGTCGCTAGCACTGACGAGGAGGCAGCTTCGGCCGTCTTCAGTCATTTCTAGATCGACCAAACGACGGAGGAAGTGATCCAGTTGTCAGTGGTCGCTATTCGAACCGATCCCTCGAATGTCGACCACTGCCAATTGGGCCTCCTCCCATACAGAAGGAGAAACGAGTGGCAGAGACCACCGTACGCGGGCGTGTAGGCGAGGTAGAGATCTCGCTGAGCACAGGAAAGCTCGCACAACTCTCCGATGGGGCAGTCGTTGCTCGCATTGGAGACACCGAGGTCCTCGTGACCGCAACCGCAAAGCGCAGCCTCAGGGAGAGCGTGGACTTCTTCCCGCTCACCGTTGATGTCGAGGAGCGCACCTACGCAGTAGGTCGTATTCCGGGGTCGTTCTTCCGCCGTGAAGGACGCGCATCTGAGAATGCGATCCTTGCCGATCGTCTCATCGACCGTCCACTGCGTCCGAACTTCGCAGAGGGATATCGCCACGACACACACGTCGTGGGGACCGTCCTCGCTGCCGACCTCGAGAACCCGCACGACATCATCACGCTCAACGGAGCTTCGGCTGCCCTCACGGTCAGCCCGATCCCGTTCGAGGGTCCGATCGGCGCGATCAGGCTCGCACTCAGCGATGGTGAGTGGATCCCGTTCCCGACCTACGAGCAGGGCGAAGAAGCCGTGTTCGAAATCGTTGTTGCCGGCAAGCGCAATTCCGAAGGCAACATCGACATTTCGATGGTTGAAGCCGGCGCATCCGAGAACGGCTACCGCTTGGTACAGGAAGGCCAGCAGGCCTCAGACGAAGCCACCGTTGCAGCCGGTCTCGAGCTTGCGAAGGACTACATAGCAACGCTCGTCGATCTTCAACTCGAATTGCTCGAAAAGGCAGGCAAGCCTGAGCCCGTCGAGTGGATCTACGTCAAGGACTTCTCTGACGAGATCTACGAGAAGGTCGAAGCGTTCGCCAAGACGAAGCTCGAGGATCTCGGCACCATCGTCAAGAAGCACGAGCGCCAGAACGCCGAGTCGGAGATCAAGGAAGCAACCATCGAGTCGCTCGATCTGGATGAGGACGACAAGGACAGCCTCAAGCAGGCAAAGGCCGCCTTCTCGAAGGTCCAGTCGAACGTCATGCGTTCGAGGGTCGCTGCCGAAGGTGTGCGTATCGACGGCCGCAGCCTCACCGACATCCGTCCATTGACCATTGAGGTCGGACTGGTTCCGGGTGTCCACGGTTCCGGCATGTTCCAGCGTGGTGAGACCCAGGTGCTCAACATCACGACCTTGGGGATGCTGAAGATGGAGCAGATGCTCGACACGATCTCCCCTGAGGACTCGAAGCGGTTCATGCACCACTACAACATGCCGCCATTCGCCACCGGTGAAGCCGGCTTCATGCGTGGCCCGAAGCGTCGTGAGATCGGACACGGTGCCCTCGCTGAGAAGGCGCTGCATCCGGTGATCCCACCCGCTGAGGACTTCCCATACGCGTATCGCCTCGTATCTGAGGTGTTGATGTCGAACGGTTCTTCCTCGATGGCTTCGGTCTGTGGATCGTCACTGTCCCTCATGGACGCCGGCGTTCCGATCGCCGCACCTGTTGCGGGAATCGCGATGGGTCTGATCTACCAGGACGGCAAGTTCGTCACGCTCACCGACATCCTCGGTGTCGAGGATCATCTCGGCGACATGGACTTCAAGGTTGCCGGTACGGCCGACATGATCACGGCCATGCAGCTTGACACGAAGATCGAGGGTCTGCCTGCAGACGTGCTCATCGGAGCGATGAACCAGGCATTCGATGCCAGACAGTTCATCCTCAACGCGATGTCTGAAGTCATTGCGGAGCCACGCAGCGAGCTTGCCGCGAAGGCTCCGAAGATCGAAGCGGTCATGGTTCCGAAGGACAAGATCGGTGAGGTCATCGGCCCGAAGGGCAAGACCATCCGTGAGCTCGAAGAAGAGACCGGTGCTGTGATCGAGATCGACGACGACGGAACGGTGCGCGTCGGCGCTCCAGACACGACGTCGATGAATCTCGCCAAGGAGCGCATCCTCGCCATCGGATTCCCACCTGAGGCGAAAATCGGTGAGGTGTACGACGGTGAGGTTGTGAACATCACCAAGTTCGGTGCGTTCGTCAACATCCTCCCCGGACGTGACGGGCTGCTGCACATCTCCAAGATCGGCGGCAACCGGCGTATCGACAGGGTGGAAGACGTGCTCAACCTGGGCGATGCCGTCAAAGTTGTTGTCCGTGAGATCGACGACCGTGGCAAGGTCAGCCTCGACATGGCTGATGCGCCTTCGGGTGACAGCGAAGGCGGCTCTGACGCTCCTCGGGAGGAGAAGAAGGTCGAGGATCGGGAAGACCGCGGCGAACGTCGGGACAACCGTGGTGGCCGTTCTGATCGTGGACGTCGTAGCGAACGCAGCGACCGCCGCGACCGCCGCGACGCCCCCGCCGACAAACCGGGCCGCAAGGTCGTGAGCTTCGAAGACGAGTTCGAGTCCAGTGTCTAGAGGACTCACACATACAAATGCTTCTGGCGTCCGTGGCGGCAATATTTCGCCGCCACGGACGCCAGAAGGAAGAAGGAGAGAGGCCGCGGAGTGATCCGGGGCCTCTCCGCGTTACTGGTGGGGTGTGTCGCTACTCGAGGACGAACGTCAACTTCATGTCGACACGGAAATGCTCGATGGTCCCGTCTTCGGCGATCTCGACCTTGTGTTCCGAGATCCACGCTCCGCGGATGCCGTCCACGCTCTGTTGGGCCCTGGCAATGCCTTTGCGTATGGCATCCTCGAAGGACCCGGGGGAAGTAGATGTGATCTCGATCACCTTCGCTACTGACACGTTTGGTGCTCCTTTGTCGACGGAGAGCTCTCGAGGTCAGGGTACACGACAGACATCAAGTATCAGATGTCAGGTATCAGGCAGAATCCACGTGGCCTTGACTGAGATCGCGACACCAGTTCGACTTCAGACATGATGGCTACTGTCGATGACTCTTTCGCTGGAGAAGATCGCGGAGGATCGTAATCACCAGTGCCGCTACAAGGCCGAGAATGACGAGTGCAAAGACGAACACTTGACGTCCCTTCTGTCCGTCGTGCCCACTCCACTCCGCCGCAAGCTCCTCGGCATCTCCCGCGTGGCCGGGAAGAGTTCGGCCCTCCCCCTGGCGAGGCCGGGGAGTTGCTGTTGTTCGTGAACCCGAATGGAGGCACTTGGAGCCCTGATTCTCAGGATATCGAGGAAGCCGAGAGAGCAATGCTGGCCGTTGCTGCGGGTGACGTCGGCGAGGTCTGGACTGGGGCTTGGCTCCGCGAGCGAATCCACTTCGACGACAGCGACTAGGGCTCGATTCGG
>CAZWMX010000203.1:0-3340 GCA_964635205.1 uncultured Acidimicrobiaceae bacterium
TCTGCTCGACCAACGCATCGCCAACGGCATCAGTCCCACCACAGGCAGCCACAACTAGCGTGGCAGCGACCATCAGTGCAAGTTTCCTCATCTTCTTCCTCCTTCGGGCCGACAGCTCCGTTTCGAATCGCCGATCCGCGATGCGAATGGCTGCTCGGTCGTGACCCTCACAACATGCGCGATGCCGCCAAAGCATCACCAAAGAACCGGGAGAAAGATCTCGTTGGGCTCCGACGGAACTCAGGTGTGCAACCCGATCCGGGGGTACGATGGTTCGCCGGAAGGAGGGGTGATGGCCCGCGACCTGAAGTTTCGGGTGCTGGGTGCGATCGATGTGGTGGCAGACGGCGGGAGCGTCGTTCCGACCAGTGCGCGCCAGCGGGACCTCCTGGCACTTCTGCTCCTCGACGTCAACATCGTGGTATCGAGTGACCGGCTCGTCGACCGGCTGTGGCAGGGTGAACCGCCGGCAACGGCGATGTCGGCGCTCCAGGTCTACATCGCAAAACTTCGCACCATCATCGACGGGTGTCCCACGGCTCACATCACCACGGTGTCGGGTGGTTATCGTTTCGATGTCGACGAATCGACGATCGACTCGTGCGAGTTCGAGCAGCTCGCCCATCGAGGTCGCAGCGCACTCGTCGCCGGGTCGGCGCGAACGGCAGCCGAGACGTTGGGACCAGCCATGGAGCTCTGGCGGGGTGACGCCTTTGCCGACGTTCGACACCTCGAAGGTGCCCGCATCGAAGTCACCCGGCTCGAGGAGCTGCGATGCCAGACTTTTGGGACACTCATCGATGCCGAACTCGCACTCGGCCACCATCTCGAGATGATCCCTGAACTCGAGAGGCTCGTCGAAGAGGATCCGCTGCGAGAGCGTCGATGGGCCCAGCTCATGCTGGCCCTGTACCGGGGTGGGCGGCAGAGTGACGCCCTCCGCGCCTATCGACGTGTCTCGGAGATTCTCGGGGAGGAACTCGGTATCGAACCCGGCCCTGATCTCTACAACCTCGAGGAACGGATCCTCCTTCATGATCCGTCGTTGACCCTCGTTGTTGACGACATGGAACCCAGGACCAACCTCGAGCGTGCCGTGTCGAGCTTTGTTGGGCGTCGACGGGAACTCGAGCGACTCATCGAACTCGTGGGGACACGACCACTTGTCACTCTCACGGGACCGGGAGGGGCAGGCAAGACCAGGCTGGCCGGCGAGATCGGTGACCGTGTGATGTCCTCGTACGCCGACGGTGTCTGGTTCGTCGATTTGTCTTCGATCCGCGATGAGGGACAGGTGCCGTACGCGATTGCTGAGACGCTCGGCATTGTCGAGCAGCCGGATCTGCCGATCGAGGAAGTCGTTGCTCGGTATCTCAGGCATCGCTCGCTGCTCCTGATCATCGACAACTGCGAGCATCTCCTCGAATCGACCGCCGGCCTGGTGCGTTCCCTACTCATGGCCTGCCCGCTGTTGACGATCCTGGCGACGAGCCGGGAACGGCTCGGGGTCGAAGGGGAGACGACCTGGACGGTGCCGCCGCTGACGTTCCCGGCGCATGGCTCGGACATCCTCGGCGGTGGTGAGCACGAGGCGGTCGATCTGTTCGTCGAGCGTGCTCGCCTCCTCGACCCCGGGTTCGAGCTGTCGACGGAGAACGAGGTGCAGGTCGCCGCGATCTGCCGCCGCCTCGATGGCCTTCCACTTGCGATCGAACTTGCTGCGGCGAGGGTCGACGTGCTCGGCCTCGGCGACATGGAGCGTCGTCTCAGCGAGAACTTCTCACTGCTCGAGCGGCGCTCCCGCTTCCAACCGATGCGGCACGCGACGCTCAGCGCGGCGGTGCAGTGGAGCTACGACCTGCTCGACGACGACGAACGCACCCTCTTCGAACGGCTGTCCGTGCTCACCGGGAGGTTCCTGCTCGACGACGTCGAGGTCGTCTGCTCGGATGGTCGCCTCCCCGCGACGCGTACCTTCGACGTGTTGACCCACCTGGTGGACAAGTCCCTCGTCGTCGCGCACACCTCGACGGGTCTGGTGACGCGGTACTCGATGCTCGAGACGCTTCGGGCGTTCGCAGCCGACGCACTGACAGAGTCGGGCGAGGCGGACGAGGTTGCCGAACGACACGCCGGGCGATTCCTGGCGCTCGCCGAGGAGGCCGAGCCGGAGCTGCGAGGCGCCCACCAACAGGAATGGCTCGATCGGCTCGACGCCGATCACGACAATCTCCGTCTCGCATTCGACCGGCTCCTCGAGACGGGACACGTCGAGGATGCCCTGTCGATGGGGACGGCCCTCCAGTGGTTCTGGAAGATGCACGACAACGTCGCTGAAGGAACCTCGCGTCTTGAACTCGCTCTCGCGAGTGACGGCGACGTATCGCCGGTCGTGCGTTCCGGAGCGCTCAAGGCCGCCGCGGTACTCAAGAGCGCACGCGACGTCGAGGCCGCCTACACCATGCTCGAAGAGAGTCGAGGCATCGCAGCGAGCGCCGGGGACGCACTGGGGCACGGACTGGCTCTGGGATGGATGGGCCTCCTCGACCGTATGCGGGGTCAGTTCGATGAGTCCCTTGGGCACCTCACCGAGGCGCTCCGACTCATCGAAGGCACGGGTGAGAGCTGGGCCGTCGCGTTCGTTGTTGGACATCTCGGTGTCCTGGCCCGTGAACGGGGGGTGCTCGGTGAGGCCGTCGAGTATCACGAGCGGGCGATCGCGCTTGCCGGGGAGGCCGGTAACCCCCAAGAAGTGGCGTGGAACGTAGCCGGTCTCGGCATCATCCACCTCTACGACGGCGAATACGAACGCGCGATCGCGCTGCTGGAGGACAGCTACGAGGTGGAGCGCGACATCGGGTTCGATTTCGAAACGGCGACGGTCCTCATCGTGATGGCCATCGCCAAGGCTCGCGTTGGCAGCCCGGACGAAGCGTCGTCGCTCCTCGCCCAGGCGCACCAGCGGGCCCGTCGGCTGGGGTCTGCGCGGCTTCTCGACGCCGTGTACCGGGCCCGTGCGACCCTCGCGAGTTCCCGGGGCGAGCACGAGCGAGCTGCGCAGCTACTGGGGGCGGCCCACCGCTTCCGATCCGACAACGGCATGTCTCGCAGCATGTTCCAGCGGTACTTCGACAGCGATGAGCAGCGGATCCGGTCGGTGCTCGAGGGTGACGATTTCACAACCGCATGGGAGTCGGGGCAGCTCGTCGAGATGTCCGAAACGACGGCACCCTGAGGGCTCACATGCCGAGCTCGAGATCGACGACGTAGTCGCGAAGCGTCGGCATGGCCGTCAATCGATCGAAGAAGAACGCGTTGACGAGGTGGGCGAGGCGATCAC
>CAZWMX010000204.1:0-1591 GCA_964635205.1 uncultured Acidimicrobiaceae bacterium
CCGGGTACATCAACCAGGGTCACGAGCGGGATGTTGAACGCATCGCAGAATCGGACGAATCGCGCTGCCTTCGTAGAAGCCTCGATGTCGAGCGTGCCGGCCAGGACGGCAGGCTGGTTCGCCACGACACCAACGGCGTAGCCGTCGAGACGTGCGAGCCCGATCACGATGTTGCCGGCCCAGTGTGCGTGGACCTCGTAGAACTCGCCGTCGTCGACAATGCTCTCGATCACCTCGATGACGTCGTACGGCTGGTTCGGCGAATCCGGGATGACCGTTGTGAGTGCCTCGTCCATGCGGTCGGACGCATCCATCGGGGTGAAGAAGGGAGGAACCTCCATGTTGTTCTGTGGGAGGAACGACAGGAGATACCTGATCTCGTCAAGAGCCTCGCGGTCATCCTCCACAACGAAGTGTGTGACCCCGGACTTCGATGAATGGGCGTGTGCACCACCGAGATCCTCCATGGTGACCTCTTCACCTGTGACCGTCTTGATGACGTCGGGGCCCGTGATGAACAGGTGCGACGTACCTTCGACCTGGTAGATGAAGTCGGTCAGCACGGGCGAGTACACGGCTCCGCCGGCGCATGGCCCCATGATCACGGAGATCTGGGGGATCACACCCGAAGCCTGAACGTTGCGTTCGAAGATCCGGCCGTACCCGTGAAGTGCAACAACACCCTCCTGGATCCGGGCGCCCCCGGAGTCCTTGAGACCGATGATCGGTGTGCCCGTGTCCATGGCGAGGTCCATGACCTTACAGATCTTGTCGGCCACGGCCTCACCCAGCGATCCGCCGAAGCGGGTGAAGTCCTCAGCGAATACGAAGATGTTGCGACCGTCAACGGTTCCCCAACCGGTCACGACGGCGTCTCCGAACGGCCGCTTGTCCTCTATCCCGAAACCGGTGGCTCGGTGCTGAACGAACGGGTCGATCTCCTGGAACGAACCCTTGTCGAGGAGCAACTCGATGCGCTCTCTCGCAGTGAGCTTGCCCGCGTCGTGCTGACGCTCGATGGCGCGCGGGTTGTCGGGCGCCAGAGAACGCTCGCGAAGTTCGCGCAGCTTCTCAATGCTTTCTTCTGTACTCACCGGTCCTCCCGGTAGGCTCGCCAGTGATCAGGCCGTTGATCGAGCACTGGTTCGACTCGCAAGAGCGTGATATGGCTACACAATACGACATCGTGCAACTAGCCCGGGTAGGGAGCACACAAGACGAGGCCCGCAGCCGCCTGGCCGACGACGGTTCACCTGTTCTCGTTGTTGCCGCCGAGCAGCTCTCTGGTCGTGGTCGACAGGGGAGGGAGTGGGCCCAACCGGCCCGCGGCATGTTCGCGTCTCTCGCCTTCTTCTCGGATTGGGGTTCGGCCGATCGAACGTTGATACCGCTTGTGGCTGCTGTCGCGATGCGGCTGGTCGTGGGTGATCGATTCGGTGTTGATGTCGGCCTCAAGTGGCCCAACGACCTCATGATCGATGGACACAAGGTTGGCGGCATCCTCGTGGAGACCAGCGGCGACACGGTCGTTGTCGGGTGTGGCGTGAACTTGTGGTGGGACGACCCGATCGATGGGGCAGCATCACTGTTT
>CAZWMX010000204.1:1691-3276 GCA_964635205.1 uncultured Acidimicrobiaceae bacterium
GACGGTGGAGGAGAGTGGCCGACGATCCTCGTATTCGGACCGCAGCCGCTGCCGTTGTCATCCGTCAAGAACATCTGTCGGATCTTTGCTCGTCACGGCATTGCGGCACTTGCCCCCGACATGAGCGAGAGTCACGAATCGAACGCTCTCATCGCATCGCGGGTCGCCGGTTTCGTCACGGATCCTGCCGGTGATTGGTCCAACGCTCAGTTCGGATTCGGTGTCCTGGCCTTCGGCTCGGGGGTATTCGATGCCTCGGCCCTCGCTATCGGAGATGGTCGGGTTGTCGCCATAGCTTCGGTAGCTGCAACGTTTGATGACCAAGTTGTCGACGACCTCTCAGTCGCTCAGATTCCCGCCTTGTGGATCGGGTCCCGCGCCGATTCCTCTGCTGATGTTGATGTGTCACTTGAATCCAAGGAAGCCCTTCCCCAAACCACATTCGTGATCCACGCCGACGCTGCCGAAGGGTTCTGGAACGACGGTGCGGAGGGCTTCGACGCAGATACCGCCACCGACACTGTGGATCGACTCGTCGCCTTCTTCGGTGCCGAGCTTCCACCGAGGGTATGAGATGCCCAAGTCTGTAGTTTCCGGGGGAGCGGGATTCATCGGGTCGAGCCTCGTCGATCGTCTGGTCGATGATGGACACGAGGTATTCGTGATCGACGACTTGAGCTCCGGGTCGGTCGCAAACCTCAAGGACTCGAGACGACGAGGATCGGTCGTCCTGCACCAGATCGATGTCGTCTCTTCCGAAGTCGTCGACCTCGTTCGGTCCTTCCAGCCAGACAATGTGTTTCACCTCGCTGCGCAGATCGACGTGCGCCATTCCGTCGTCGACCCGGTGTACGACGCGAGGATCAACATCCTCGGAACCGTCAACATGCTCGAGGCGGCCAGACACGGGAACGCCGAGCGGTTCGTGTTCTCCAGCTCCGGTGGTGCGACGTTCGGCGATACCTTCAATATCCCGACGCCTGAGTCCCAGCCACGCGTGCCTGGATCACCGTACGGTGTTTCCAAGTACGTCGTCGAGGAGTACTTCCGCTACTACAAGGACACATACGACCTCGACTATTTGTCCCTGGGATTTGCGAACGTATACGGCCCCAGGCAGGACCCACACGGTGAAGCGGGCGTTGTTGCCATCTTCATCGGAGATCTCATCGGCGGGAGGACACCAACGATCTTCGGCGACGGTAACCAGACCCGGGACTTCGTGTACGTCGAAGATGTTGCCGACGCACTTGTTCGGGCTGCGCGCATCGGTGGGTCGAAGTATCTCAACATTGGCACCGGTATCGAGACATCCGTCCTTCGGCTCTACGAGTACGTGGTCGAGGCAACAGGTGCAGACATCGCCCCGATCATGGCCGCGGCCAAACGCGGCGAGCAGCTCAGATCGTGCCTCGACGCACACGCAGCCCTGGAACACCTCGGCTGGGAGGCGTGGACACCCCTCGCCCAAGGCATCGACGAAACCGTCGCGTGGTTCAGAGGCACCGAAGCCTAGGTTCCGCACCCACACACAGGACTCTGGCGTAGAAAACGGCACGAATCCGTACGAAATCTACGCTAGAGC
>CAZWMX010000205.1:0-3258 GCA_964635205.1 uncultured Acidimicrobiaceae bacterium
GCCGTCGGCGATGCGGTTCGCGTAGGCGTAGTAGGCCGTAACGGTGCAGATGTCGAGGATGTCTCGATCGGTGAAACCGACATCTCGGAGGGCAGCGACGTCTGATTCGATCACCTCACCAGGGGTCTTGGTGAGCTTCTCGACGTATGTCAACATCGCCGCGCGTTGTTCACTCAATCCTGCGGAGCGCCAGTCGTTCTCGATCGCATCGAGGAGTTCGTCGTCCCTGAGGAGGCGCCGCAGACCGCGGCGGTGATGTGTGAGTCAGTAGTGGCACTCGTTGATGTCACTGACGACCAGGGCGATGAGTTCACGCTCCACCTTTCGCAGTGTTTTCGTGCCGGACATCGCCGCGGTGTAGACACCGAGATGACCCTCCAGACCCGACGGGTCGAGCGAGTGGATCTGCATGATGTTGTCGACCCGGCCGCTTTGTCGGTCGACGATCTCGACGTACAGCTCACCGAGCCTGCCATCCCACTCGTCCTCCCTCTTTGTATCGATCCAGGCCACGTGTTATGCGTCGGGATGAGCGACTTCGAGGGGCACGGGCCGGGCCGCTGCGCTCTCGAGGAGGCCCTGGACGATGCCGTGATCGATACGACCGACGATCTCCGGCTGGGTATCACCTGTTGTGCACAACGGGCAGAACTGGGCGACGATCCGGTTCTCCTCCGGGTCGGTGGAGGCACCGAGTCCCTTCCCCATCATCGCCTGTGCGACTGCCATGGCTGCCTCCTCGAACCCCTCCTCGCTCGCCAAGCCGATCTCTCCGGCGAGTTCAACCCCGTAGTCGTGCCCCACAGCCTCGGCGAACTCGAGTGCTCGTCCGTCATCGAGTTGGGCGATCACTTTCGTCAGCAGCTCAGCGAGTTGGTCGTATTTCCTGGCCGAGTATTGGATACTGACGGACTTCTCCGTGACCTCGTACCGTTTGGCCGGCCGGCCGGCGGTGGGCGTGGCAACCGACCTGTCCGAAATGCGGGCGAATCCGTCGTTGAGGAGCTTGTCGAGATGGTGTCGAGCTACGTTCGGGTGGATATCGAAGGCGGATGCGATCTGGTTTGCCGTCACAGGTTCATGTGCCTCGCGCACCATGACGTAGATGCCGCGGCGAGTCGTGTCCCCGAGGGCTCCGGTGATCGTCTCGATCTGCTTGTCGAATGTCTCGGAAGGCATGATCTCTCCTGACAGTTCCATGATACGGTCCGGCGAAGGCGTTGTCCTCCCGTCGCCCGACGGAGAGTTGACCTCGCTGGCTCACTAGCCTCGATTCCACTACGCCAATAGGAGTTCCACATGGTTGATGTTGCAGCTCTGCGAACTGCGATCGAGAACGTTCGCGATCCCGAGATCCACAAGAGCCTCGGCGAACTCGGCATCGTGAGGGACCTCACGGTCTCCGATGATGTCGTTGATGTCACTCTTGCCCTGGTGATCGCGGGATACCCGCTTCAGGACACACTCGCCGCCGATGTCACGTCTGCCGCCATGGCCGTGGACGGGGTCGCGTCGGTGAACATCACCTTGACTGCGATGACCGATCAGGAGCGCGGAGCCGTGAGTATCGGTCTTCGCGGCGCAGGAGCAGATCCGCGTGAGATCCTTGTCGCCAAACCCGGTTCCAAGACGAGGATCATTGGGATCTCGTCGGGTAAGGGGGGTGTCGGGAAATCCTCCGTAACCGCGAACCTCGGTGTTGCGCTCGCCCAGCAAGGTCTTCGAGTTGGGATCATCGATGCAGACGTCTGGGGGTTCTCGATCCCGAAGATGATGGGAGTCGACAGGGTGCCTACGGTGATCGACGACTTGCTGCTTCCTCCTCTGGCTCACGGCGTCTCCGTCATCTCGATGGACTTCTTCGTGCAACCAGACCAGGCAGTTGTGTGGCGTGGACCGATGCTCCACAAAGCCCTCGAACAGTTCCTTGTCGATGTGTATTGGGGAGACCTCGACTATCTCCTCATCGATATGCCACCCGGAACCGGTGACGTGGCCATTTCGATCAGCCAGTACCTCCCGAAGTCTGAGATCCTCGTTGTCACGACGCCTCAGCCGACCGCGCAACGTGTGGCGGTCCGTGCAGGTCTGATGGCCCGCACGGTCGACCAGGACGTCATCGGCGTGATCGAGAACATGTCGTGGTTCACGGGCGACGATGGTAGGCAGTACGAGATCTTTGGAGCTGGTGGGGGAGAGGCGCTTGCTGAAAAACTCGAAGTGCCGTTCCTGGGGAAGATTCCACTTGTAACTGCTGTGCGCGAAGGTGCAGACGTTGGCAAACCGGTCACCGTTGTTGAACCTGAAGGTGAGGCGGCTCGAGCCTTCGCCGAACTGGCAACTCAGATTGTTGAGACCGGGCCGAGGCTCAGGACCCACCCCGAGCTCGTGATCTCCTGAGGGTCTTGCGAGCAACGGCGTCACCCACAAGCCCCGGCTCTACCATCTGCTGTGAAACGAAGGGAACGACATGACTGTCAAACACACCGTTCGGATTGGCGTGAAGTCGGCCAGAGAGCTCGAACTCGAGGTTGATGATCCGGCCGCGGTGAGCGCTGCGTACGAGAAGGCCCTCAAGGGCAGGGACTCTGTGCTGTGGATCACAGACACGCGAGAGCACCGTTTCGGGATTGCCATCGACTCGATCGCCTTCATCGAAATCGAGCATCCCCAAGACCGCGGCGTTGGTTTCGGGACTTGATTCGAAGAGCGAATCAGCCTTCCGCCCTCCGCTTTCCGCCCACCGCCATCAGACGAGTCTTCCCCGGTACCTGATACCTGATACCTGAAACGAGGAAACGGACCCCCTTGGGTGCGTTTCGAGTGACCATTCAGCTCACTGCTTGACGTTGGCGGCGCCTCTCGGCAAGCCAGCGCTTGCGGAAGCGGCGTCGATCGTCCTCGGGGAGGCCGCCCCAGACGCCGGCTTCCTGGTTCGTCTCGAGGGCATAAAGCAGGCACTCTTCCTGGACGCTGCAGCTGCCGCAGATAGCGGTGGCTTTGTCGATCATGTCAATCGCTGGGCCTGTGGTTCCGACCGGAAAAAAGGTATCCGGATCGGAGTTGCGGCAGGCTGCGAGTTCTCTCCAATCGGTGACGGTGAGCACGTCTCTGTCTCCTAGAACATCAAGTCGTATCGGGCTTATGAAAGTGAATTTTTTCACAATCACCCCCCCAATGTCAAACGGTTCTTTCATCCCGCCTCGGAACGAAGTCTACGGAGCACCTGTGGTACCTTCAAGGAATAATCTGAGGTCA
>CAZWMX010000206.1:0-3251 GCA_964635205.1 uncultured Acidimicrobiaceae bacterium
GACGGTGTGGTTGATGTCCAGAACGACTTGACCTGGCGGCTCGATGACACAGAAGGAGTCGAACCCGTTGGCGGCTGAGCGGACCGAGGGGATACGGATCGCGACTGTTGGGGGAGGGACGGGTGAGCCGGACGCGCTGTTCGTCCATGCAACTGGATTCTGCAAGGAGATGTGGAGTCCCGTGATCGATAGGGTTTCCACAGAACCGTTCTCGTGGCTGTCGATGGATCAGCGGGGCCACGGCGACAGCGACTCGGGTACGTTTCCCAACGACTGGGACTTCCTCGCCCGCGACGTGCTTGGAACACTCGTGGACCGCTTCGGTGTGATCGGCGTCGGCCACTCATCCGGAGGGGGTGTGATCGCCAGAGCAGAGGCTTTTCGTCCCGGAACGTTCAGACATCTCGTCCTTGTCGAACCGATCATCTTCCCTCCGCCCTTCCGGCGCATGGATGGCCCGATGTCGGAGGGCACGAGGAGACGGCGCAACACGTTTCCATCGCGCGACTCGGCGTTCGAGAGATTCGCGTCCGGCCCGTTCGGCTCGTGGTCTCCCGATGCCCTTGCCGCGTACATCGACCATGGCTTCCGTGCCACCGAGAGCGGTTGGGAGCTCAAGTGTTCTCCCGAGATCGAGGCAGACTTCTATGCAGAGGGGCTGAACCACGACACATGGGACCGGATCGAGACGATCGAAGTGCCCGTCACGCTCATTGCAGGTGAGGGGTCCAACACGCACCCGAAACCGTATCTCGATGCGCTTGCCTTGCGATTCCGTGACGTCGAGGTGGTTGTTGTGCCCGGAGCGGGTCACCTCGTCCCCATGGAGGATCCGGTGTCGATTGCCCGTATCGTCGATGACGTCATGGCGACGAGCTGAACAGCCGGGAACCTCTACCATTTGACCCATGTTCCTGCTCAACGCTGAAGAGATCGATGAGCTGCGTACCGAACTTGCATCCCAGGCGGGGTACCGGATCGCGTCGATCGACGTCGCCTTCGACGCCTTCGACTTCGCTCGCACCGGTGAGAGTCTTGTCGACCGCGCAGTTGCGTATTCGATGCCGAATGGTGACCGGCTCGTCGGAATCGGTACTGCGTGGAGCGCGTCGGGAAGAGGTGAATCTCGATTCACCGAAATCAAAGAGAAACTCGCCTCGTTGGGAAGGCCGAACCTCAAAGCGTTTGTTGGTTTCTCCTTCCTCCCGGAAGGCTCGGATTCAGAGGTGTGGGAGGGTTATCCACCCGCGGAGGTCTTCCTGCCTCGCATCGGGATCGAACAGTCTGGTGGCGGCACCCGGCTGACAGTGATCATTCCGGAGACAGACAGTCCCGCCCCGACCCTCGACCTGCTCGCCTCGATACGTCACCCCGAGTGGATCCAAGTGTTGGATCTTGGTGACCACACCATCGAGTCGTATCCACCGGTCTCGGAGTGGGCCGCCTCGGTCTCTGACGCTGTCGAGGCGATTCGTGGAGGCGACCTCGACAAGGTGGTGCTCGCGCGGTCCGTCGTGGTCCGATCTACTGAGCCCGTGGCGATTCTGCGAGTGTTCAGGGAGCTCGTCAGGGGCTACCCCCAGTGCTACAACTTCGCGTGGAAGTCCGGCGACGCAGTATTCATGGGGGCGAGTCCGGAACTGTTCGTAGATATCGATGGTGATCAGCTCCGCTCGAACCCGCTCGCGGGATCCGCCCCAAGAGGCGAGGGTGACGAGGAGGACAGGATCATCGCCCAGAGGCTCATGACGGTTTCGAAAGAGCGCGAGGAGCATGCGCTGGTCGTCGACGACCTTGCCAAACGACTTGCCCCGTTCGTGGCCGAGTTGACCGTCCCCAGCATCCCTTCGCTCAAACGGATGGCGACCGTGCAACACCTCTCGACGGAGATAGAGGGTGTTCTGGCCGGGGGCTTCGGCATTCTGGACATCGTCGAAGCGACACATCCAACACCTGCTGTTGGTGGGGTTGAGCGAGATGCTGCCATTCGATACATCAATGACAATGAGGTGATCGATCGCGGTTGGTACACCGGCGGAGTCGGGTGGATCAACGGGGCAGGCGACGGTGCGATCTGTATCGGACTGCGATGTGGTCTGATCAGGGGCGACACAACACACGTCTTTGCGGGGGCCGGCATCGTTGCGGAATCCGATCCGAAGGCTGAGCTCATCGAGACTCGTCTGAAGCTGCGACCACTCATGGATCTGCTGACGGCGAATTGACCGACAACCGACGGTTCCGTCTCTTCCCCCTTCACAACAGAGCACTGAAGGGGCATCATTGGAGAGACAGAGGAGGGGACCAATCCATGAGTCATGACAGCGGGTTCCGTCGAAGCGATCACAACTCGACCCACAAACCCGCGGAGCACCGAAATAAGGGATCGAAGGCCTCTCGAGCCTACGAGGAGCGACTGAGTCGCAGACATGCCGAGCACGAACAGGCTCGCAAGCAGGCGCAGGACTCCGAACAGGCCGACGACTGAAAGCGCGGACCTCTCCGGCTCAGGGGGTGGCTTTGGCGCGTTTGGTTTCTGAGGTCACCAGGAGCAGCCGCACCCGGACCGGCGACGACAGATATCGGGCGAGACGCTGAGCGAGGGCGTTTGCGGATGGTGCTGCAAGCGAGCTCGCAACGACGATGTCGACCTCGGCGGTTCCACTCTGGATCTCAACCTCGACATCGACCACCTCGGCGGCGGCACCACGCTCAGCCACTTAGTCCTCAATGATGGCTGTCACCTCTTCCGTCTGGTCGGAGAGCGGCAGGACGTTGCCGCGGCCGAATTACATCGGAAGGACGACGATGATCGTGGCGACGGCCGCCCACCCCATTCCTCGCAGGATCGACGTGTGTCCCTTCAGCGGATTACGACCTGGGACGAAACCCGCTGCGAGAAACGTGATCGAAGCTGCGATCACAATGCCGGTGACGTTCGCCAGGAAGAGGAGCAGCGCTCCAACGGACAGCTGCCATTCGGTCAACTGGAGCGTGATGCCCACGACCGCCAACGGTGGCAGAAGCGCCACGGCAACGGCAACACCGGTCAGGGCGTCGGCGGCGTGTCGTCTGACCTGACCGTATGCCCCGGCTGCACCTGCGGCGAGGGCTATCCCGAGATCGAGCACGTTCGGAGAAGTACGCGCCATCAGTTCGGCGGGAAGTGGATCCATGCGGCCCGGAACGATGAACGAGATCAGGGCCGCCATGAACACGGCGAGCAGCGATCCAACGGTGATGAGCAGTGT
>CAZWMX010000207.1:0-3230 GCA_964635205.1 uncultured Acidimicrobiaceae bacterium
GATGGCGCCGGCGGAACTCGGGAAGTGCTAGCTGCGGAGCGTTGCCATGCGCCTCAGAATGCCGTCCCTGAGCCTCGAGGTCGCGGCATCGTCGTAGCCGATGGACTCGAGATCGGCAAGGTGTGGTTCACTGCGCTTGACCATTGCGTTGAGTCTGCGCGTGATGAGTTTCCCGGGGATGCCGAACCGTCCGGCGAACTCAGCGAAGTGGCGCCGCAGGAAGTTGTCGTCCCTCCCGTCGAGGGGTAGGGCCATGCGCTGGTTGAGTGGGTACGGGAGCGTCGAGACGATGTCGTACACCGGTGTTGCGCTGACGATTCCGTCTGCTCGCCACTGAAGGGAGTAGTTCTTCCCATGGAGGTCACCGTTGCCGATCATCCACGCGAACGCGATCTGGAGCACCAGGTCGAGGACGGCTGCTTGTGGCGCTGTGGCCACCTCCATGACTCGGCCGGTGATCTCGTTCACCGAGACCCGGTACTTGTCGGCCGGGTAGCGACCGAGTAGCTGACATGCATCTTCCTGGCCGATCCTCGTGATGGATCGATCGCGCTTCTGGATTCGATCGAAGCGAGCGATCAGCAATCCAACCTCGCCGTCGGCGTCGGTGATGAGTTCGTGGTGGGGAACGGCGAAGCCGGCAGTCCCCGCCAGCGACAGAAAGAAGTGTTCGTTCCGGGTGATCGATGGGTAGGCGGGTGGATCGAGTTTGAGGATCGCGGGCTTCCGGGCGCGTTTGATCGGGAACGAGATCATCGAGTCTGAGATCTTGCTCTGCACACCTGGAAGCGCCGAGTCCAGTCGCTCGGATGTCGGGTCAACCGTTCGTGCCAGCAGATCACGGAACACGACGGTTGTCGGATCGGATGGGAGATCCTGTGCAGGGTCGACGGGCACGGAGTCGTACGGGACCACTCGGACGTCCCCGACCGCATCGTTGCCGACTGCGAGCAGTAGCGAGAGCTCATCATCAGCAGAAGTCCCGACCGCAGCGATGACCGCATCGAGGCGCGCTCCTTCGGGAAGGAGCCCCGTGAAGAACGGTGGGAGCGACCCCGAGCCCGTCAGGTAGGGCCGGGATCGGAGTGGAAGTGTCGATGCCACAGCCGATCCCCCCGCGGAGAGGTACTCATCGCGGTACTGAAACGAGGTCCCCGTCTCGCTGCGCGTGATGACGCCTGCGAGCACATCCTGCTTGTACACCGAGGCGCGATCAACGAGCTTCGCTTCGGATGGGCGCATCATGACACGGTCCCATCAGGTGAGACTGCCAGGCCGAGGGCGTCCGTGACCGCCATGGCGGTTCCCACCGCCACCGTTGGGTCGGCCGCCTCGAGTCGCCCGATCGTCTGGCGCTGTACACCGCACAGGTCGGCGAGATCTTGCTGTGTGAGTCTGAGCGCCTTGCGGCGGTCGCGGATCAGTACCGCAAGGCTAGCCAGATTGTTCGCTGGGGCAGACATGGCATACATTCTCGCATCTATGCGGTACGATGTCAACACGAATGTATGGTATAACGAACATTCAGTATGTCGCACCCGGAGCGACCCCTGTATTGGTTTAGCGACGTTCGTCGTGGCGAACACATAGATGTCGATGCAGCCCGGGCCCATGGAAGCGTATTCGCCGTCGCCATGGCCTCTGAGCAGGAGGCGCGCGGGAGTCGAGCGGTGGACCTGCTTATCGCGGCGGCAGCGCTCTCTGCTGATCCACCAATCTATACCCGCAACGGAGACGACTTCGGGGCCCTCGACAGCCTGATCGACGTGGTTGTGGTCTGAACTCGGCCCGTCGTCGTGTGTCGAGGTCATCGGTGCTTCCGGGTCGTCGTCCACACCGGGACCATCGACGCGACGACGAAGCGGATGCACGGGACTTCGTGGCGATCCGAAGGGAATGCGGATTGGCGTGCATTGTCGGGTCCTCGGTGCCGTACCATGCTGCGATGCGTATTGCAGCAGCTCAAACGGCACCGGTGTGGGGAGACTCAGAGGCAACTACCTCGGTAGTTGTGAACTGGATTCGGCAGGCAGCGGACGCCGACGTCGACCTTGTCGCGTTCGGTGAGACATTCCTGTCGGGGTACCCGTTTTGGATCTCGCTCACGAACGGTGCACGGTTCAACGCTGCCGACCAGAAGGAGGCGTACGCCTATTACCTGGCAGGTGCCGTGTATCTCGACGGTCCCGAGCTCGGCGCCATCACCGACACTGTTCGCGACACCGGCGTGTTCACGTATCTGGGTATCACGGAACGGTCCGTGAGCGGCGGAACGGTGTACGCCACCCTTGTGGCAATCGACCCGACCAAGGGCATCGTGAGCGCCCACCGCAAGCTCATGCCGACGTACGAGGAACGCATGGCGTGGGGGATCGGGGATGGGAACGGTCTGCGTACCCACCACGTCGGCGACTTCACCGTGTCGGGACTCAACTGTTGGGAGAACTGGGTCCCGTCGATTCGCCACACGCTGTATGCCCAGGGAACGTCACTCCACATTGCGAGCTGGCCGGGAGCCGTGCGAAACACGATCGACATCACCCGGTTCGTCGCACTCGAGGGACGCTGCTACGTCCTGTCGGCAGGGACCCTCCTGAGACCACAGGACATACCTCATGCCTTCCCTCTGCGTGAAGAGGCACTCGCAGGAGGCAGCCTCGGCTACGACGGTGGCTCGGCGATCGCGGCACCAGACGGGACATGGATGGTCGAACCGGTCGCGGGTACCGAACGGCTTGTCACGGCGGACATCGACCCCGCCGTCGTGCGTGGCGAGCGGCAGAACTTCGACCCTGCCGGCCACTACTTCCGTGCCGATGTGATCAAGGTCGAAGTCGACCGAACACGCCTCGACCCCGTCGCGTTCACCGAGGACTGATTCGGCCGCGGACTCCTGTGGTCTCCACGACGAGCTTCGGACTCTTCCCTTCCGGATTCTCAAACTCTCTGACGGAGCTTTACAGGTCGTTCCCTGGGCGCTTTGATCTGTTCGAGGTGACGAACGGCCGTGGTGCGCTTCATCAGTGTCTCATCGGTCCGGTCATCTCGAGCCGAAGGTGCTCGAGCAGTGTGGCCTCCCCGAAGGGAGTGAGCGTTGCCGTGCGGGGCAGCATCAGGCGAGATTCTGTGAACCCACCGAGTACATCGAGCGGTCGTCTGACACTCCACCAAGCCCTCTTCACATCCCAGATGTCCGGCGGTTCGTCGTCGGTACGCCAGCCGAAGGCAAC
>CAZWMX010000208.1:0-3208 GCA_964635205.1 uncultured Acidimicrobiaceae bacterium
GTTCGTCCGATTCCGATCGAGGATGTCGACGACGTGCTGCTGCCGCCTGCGGGCAGGCGGCACCGTCGCGGGCAACGGCCGTGGCTTCCACTCGTCATTTCGGGGGCTGCGGTTGTGGGGCTGATAGGCGCGGTCGCCCTTCTGGGGGCCGTGGAGTTCCAGGATGCACCTGCGACCAACCCCGAGGTCTTCTCCCCCACAACCCTTGAAGACGCGGACGCACCCACAACGGAGGCTCTACCACCGACCCTGGAAGAGGCGATTCCCGGGACCACCGACCGCCTGACGCTGACTACGACAGATGGCGATGCTTTGTGGACGCTCGTTTGGGATCCGTCCTTCCGGGTACCGAAGCCTTACGGACTGATGACACCCCAAGAGACGTTCTGGTCGTCCGCTGCCTTCGACACTGGTGGACGATTCATCGCGGCGCGAGGTACCGGTACGCCTGAAGACGGACCGACGGATGTCTGGATTGGCACGCCATCAGACATCGACTACGCGCCGAAACTTCAAGACGTGTTGTCGCTCGCCTGGCACGCCTCGGAAGTGTCACGGCTGGCATTCGTGACGCTCACGTACGATCCAGACTCCGAGACTGCGTTCGCGCTGTGGACAACCGAGATCGACGCGCTGACGAATTCCCCCACTGAGCCAACACCCGTGACCGAGTTCGATGAGTTGGTCAACATCGTACGTTGGGACAGCAACGGATTCGTCCTACAGGCCGGTGACAGGACTCTCGCCCTCGATCCGACCGGTAAAGAGGTATGGAGCGTTGATGGTCGGGCGTACAGCGCATCCCCGAACTTCATCCCACATGTGCGTCAAACCAGTCAGGGATCCCAGTGGAATCTCCTCGACAGAGCGACGGGAGACCGTATGTCGCTCACCAACTTCGGAATCGTTGCCACTGCAGAAGCGACCGACATCATCGCAGCCCAGAGCAACGACCTATTCGCCGTTGCAACATATCGCGAAGCCCGAACCACGATCACGATCTTCGGTTCGGAGCGGAGCTCTCGGCGAATCGTCCAGCTTGAAGGAGATCCAACGCTGTACCAGTTCACGCGTGACGCTGCGTACCTCATCCTCAGGCTGTCAGGCGCAAACGACCTCATCTTCCTCGACTGGAGGTCGGGAGCGGCGCATCGCTTCGACGTACCCGGCGACCACGAGGTGTTGGCGGTCAACCTCGGCTAACGGCGACGCATCTCAGCTGCCAGATTCCCCATCTCCGCCACTTCGATGTCGTCGAGCTGAAGCCAGCCGGCGAACGTCTCCAGCTCGGCTGTTATTGCCGTAGCGACTCGCCGCGGATCGGCACCTTCTTCTCGCCAGACAGAGCGGACAAGTAGAACCTTCCGCTTACGATCTGCTTTCAGGTCGACACGCCCTACCAGCTCGCCGTCGAGCATGAACGGCAACACGTAGTAACCGTATACGCGCTGGCGCTCCGGCACGTAGATCTCGATGCGGTACCGAAACTCGAAGAGACGTTCCGCCCTTTCTCGGTACCACACGATTGGATCGAACGGACTGAGGAACGTAGCACCAGCGATGCGTCGAGGACGGATCGCTTCCGGGTCCATGTACGTGGGTCCACGCCACCCTGGGACGGCGACTTCCTGGATGGCGCCCGCCTCCGCCATTGCAGCAAGGATCGGACGCGCCGTCGGTGTGTGCAATCGGAAGTAGTCGGCGATGTCATGTGCCGTACCGATGCCGATGTGGCGCATCGCGTCCTCGAGCAGTACGCGATATGCGTCATCCTTCGGAACCGCTGGAGCATTTCGATGCAGGTCCGGAACTGTTCGCTCTGGTGCGTCGTAGAGTCGAGTGAAGTTGTCGGTGCGCAATGCGGTGATCGAGCCGTTGGCGAACAGCACCTCGAGCGCGACCTTCCCCGGTCCGTATCCCCACCACGGCTCGTCACGGTGGTTCGGTGCGTCCAGGTCGCGCACGGTCAGCGGGCCATGCTCGTGCACCTGCCGCTCAACATCACCGAGAAGTCCCGGGTGCGCCTCAAGGAGTGCACCCGCACGGCGCCACGGCTGCATCTCATCCATCTTCCAACGCCACAATGGGTAACGATCTACGGGCAGTACGGCTGCCTCGTGGGCCCAGTACTCGAAGTTCTCACCGCTCTCGTTCAGCCACCGGTCGAGAGAACCACGGTCGTACGGTCCGAGCCGCGAATAGAACGGCATGTAGTGAGTTCTCACGCAGACATTCACCGAGTCGAGCTGTACAAGCCCGATTGTGTCCATGACACGCCTGAAGTGACGCACGTCTATACGTCCGGCCGGCCGACCACCGTTGAACCCCTGTGCACCGAGTGCTATTCGACGCGCTGCATCAATCGGGATCGATCTCATCGGTTCACCTTCACCATTCCGTCTACGCTACCGGCCATGCTCCACACTCTGCTCGCTGGCATCAGAACCTTCGTGCTCGTCCCCCTGTTCGTCCTGCTCACGTTGCTATTCGCCGTCTTCATCATCATCTACGGAGCCTTCCGCCCTGCTGCTCCCATCCACGACAAGATCCTCAAGGTCTGGTCCGGTTTGTGGCTGCGAATCCCACCCGTTCATTTCGATGTTGAGGGAACAGAGAACGTTGATCCGCACCAGCGGTACGTCGTTGCATCCAATCATCTCTCCATGTTCGACATCCCGCTGCTCTTCCGGACACTCCCGCTCCACGGACGGTTCCTGGCCAAGAAGGAAGTCTTCAAGATCCCACTGGTCTCCCAAGCAATGCGCACCGTTGGGATCATCGAGATCAATCGCGAGAAGGGAGGCTCCTCTCGACGGGCCATCAACGACGGTGTCCGCATCGCTGCAGAACGCGGGTACTCCTTGTTGATCTTCCCCGAGGGCACACGGAGCACCGATGGCGAGCTCATGCCGTTCCACAAGGGCGTCTTTCGCATCGCCATCGACACGGGCCTACCGCTCCTTCCGGTCGTCATCGAGGGCACCGACCGCGTCTCGACGCCCGGTTCGAAGGTCTTCTTCCCCGGTCGCGCATCGATGCGGATCCTCGACCCGATCGACACCACAGGTATGACGAACAAGGATGACCTGAAAGCTCTTGCCGCCCGGGTCGAAACGGACATGAACGCGGTGTATGCCGACATGAGAGAAGCTCGTATTACGTAGTACGTATTGCGTAATACGACCGCCGTGCTCTGTGCTCTCACTAG
>CAZWMX010000209.1:0-3193 GCA_964635205.1 uncultured Acidimicrobiaceae bacterium
GCGTACGAGGTGAGCAATACGATACGTGAGCACTCGTGTCTTGCCGGATCCGGCACCAGCAACAACAAGGACGGGGCCTTCAGTGGCGGCTACTGCCTCGCGTTGGGTGGGATTGAGGTCGGTGAGAAGAGCAGAATCCGGCATGGGTGTGAACGTAGTACGACGTACGACGTACGACGAACGATGACCGATGACCTTCCGTCGGTTTACGGTTCTCGGTTTACGGTTCTCGGTTTACGGTTCTCGGTTTACGGTTCTCGGTAAGGGAGCGAAGCGACCGATCGGAAAGCGAGGCGCCAGCCGAGCGTACGGTTCTCGGTAGGCGAAGCTTCAGCTAGCTATCACTGACTCCTCCGAACTGCCCTCTCCATTGGCCTCATCCTTCTCGGTGAGGTCACGAAGCGTTTGCACCAGGGCTCCCTTCGCAAAGTCGGCCTTGTCGAAGAAGGCATCAACACCAGCGCGTTCCGCTCGCGATCGGTCTTCATCCGATGCGACACCCGAGAGCATGACGATCGGGATAGCGCCGTAGCGTTGCCTCACCATGTGGACGAGAGCGACACCATCTGCCCGTGGCATCGAGAAGTCGACAACCAGTGCATCGACGTCGTTCCTTCCAAGGGCGGCAAGCGCGTCGGACACGCTGCCTGCGGAGACAGTCGAAAAACCGTGCGATGCAAGGACACCGGACACGACCTGGCGCACACCCTGACTGTCATCAACAACGAGCACCCTGTGGACGGGACCCTCTGACAGGACTTCGGCAGATCGCATGCGCTCGGCGAGTCGACCCGCGTCGACGAGCATGACCGTGTCGTCACCACCGAGAAGCGCGACACCGCTCACCACCGAGGATCCGCTGAGCAGCGGACCGAGATCCTTTGTGGCAACCTCATGCGTATCGAGCACCTCGTCGACCGCCAGAGCGATCAAGCCCGTCGGGCTCCGAAGCACCATCACCTGGGAAGGTAGGCCCTCGAGGTCGAGTCCTGCTGCCGAAGCGAACGAGGAATATGGGACACTTTCATCTCCGAACCCGATCGAGGATCCTTTCTCCGTTACCGAGATCGAGACATTCGGAATCGGAGTGATCTCGACGACAACCGAGTCCGGAATGCCCCATGTGCGGCCGCCTGCGGTGAATATCTGGGCGCGTTGCAGAGCCCGGTGCGTCGGCATCGTGATGACGAAGCTCGTGCCGAGACCTGCGGAGGATTCGAGCGTCATGGACCCATACACCTCTTCGACAATTTCGGTTACTCGACCGAGGCCGACTCCGGAACCGGTGAACTCAGAGGAATCCGGGTTCGTTGAGAATGAATCGGCATACAGAACCGAGCGAAGTTCGTCCGTCGTTGGGTCGTCACCGACAAGCTCACCCTCCATCGCCTTCTCACGAACAGCCGCCCAGTCGATACCGGCACCATCATCTGTGATGGCGATCTGTAGGTGCTGTTCGTCTCTGCTCGCAGACACCCTGACGGTGCCCACCGAGGCCTTACCGGCCCCAACCCGCACATCAGCGGGCTCGAGACCGTGAGTAACAGCATTCACAACGAGCTGGCGTACCACTTCACCGATCCGGTCGAGAAGCTGTCGATCGATCAAGGTGTCATCACCTTCGACAACCAGCTCAACCTCCCGGTCGAGTTTCTTGGACACGTACTTGACCAACTGCGGAAGGGTTGAAGTGATGCTCGAGATCGGCACAACGGTGAGGCCGAGCGCGGCTGACTCCAGTTGCACAGACGCACGCCTGACAGATTCCAGCGATTCGTGAACTTCCTCGACGGCGGCTGCGGAAACCCCCTTTGAAACGCTCGAGAACAGCTGGGAAGCCTGCTTGACCGCCGAGTCGATATCGATTCTCATCGCTGCCACATTGTTGATCATCCGGAAAAGGCGCCCTGCGTTCACAGGAACCGATTCTTCGGTTGCCCATGTTTCGACCGCCCCAACGAGACCGCCGAGGTCGTACGTCCTGTTCGGCTCGGGATCCAATACGGAACGAGTCCCTTCGACGATGATGAGGCCGGGTGGTGTGCTGAGCGGCACACCGATGGGTGCAATCGCCGGAGTGGATGATTCTGGCTCCACGGTCTCCGAGGCGACATCGCGTCGCGGAGCCTCCGAGACGATCTCATATGTGATCGTAGGTGTGGCGAGTCTGCCGTCCGGGCCTGGCTCGAATACGAGCGGCTCATCCGCCGCGTCAGGACCGTGGTCGGCCGAGGATTCAGGTGCAACGGTAGGAACGACCTCGTCTTGTACCTTGAGGGTGATCAGTGCGACGTCCGGCGCTCCCGGCACCACGGGCTCGGGAGTCTCAACCTCCGCAACCTCCACCACGGGCTCGGGAGTCTCAACCTCCGCAACCTCCACCACGGGTTCGGGAGTCTCAACGTCCGCAACCTCCACCACGGGTTCGGAAGTCTCAACGTCCGCAACCTCCACCACGGGTTCGGAAGTCTCAACGTCCGCAACCTCCACCACGGGCTCGGGAGTCTCAACCTCCGCCACGGGTTCGGGGATCGGGTTCGCTGCCTCAGCCACTGCAGAGGGCACGGGAACTATCTCGAGCACTTCTCCGGAAGGCTCCGGGTGGGCTTCCGGCACCGGCGCTACGTCCGCCGAAGGCGCTGGGAATTCCACTTCAGTCAACGGTTCGGGGAGCAGCTCGAGTAGCGCAGGAATGCTGATGAGCGTTCGTAATGCATCGATCGACTCTGATACTGGTGTGTCGTCCCCTGTCAGAGCTTCAGGAATGGACTCGGCCAGCATCAACAGTGTGCGACCGAGCATCGAGGACGGTTCCAGATCTCCTTGCTGGATGAACCGCCACACGAACTCGCACGCCTCACCCCCTCTGGCGATACCTTCGTATCCCATGACGCGACCGGTTCCCTTGATCGTGTGGCCTTCGCGGAGCATGCGACCCGCGAGTTCAGAGCTTATGTCACCACTCACCATCGCTCGAGCGCCATCGGCCAGACTGCCCGATCGATCATCGAGTTCGTCCTTGAAGAGCTTCTCGAGCTCGGGGTCGTTCTGCCAGTCCATTAGCGCACCATGACGTAGGAGGTTTCGTCCACACATGGATATCGGACGACTTGTGACGCCTCTTGAGGACTATGACTAGTCAGGTACCGGAATCCAGATTCCAGATACCAGACTTCTCCGTTCTGGCTTCTGG
>CAZWMX010000210.1:0-3186 GCA_964635205.1 uncultured Acidimicrobiaceae bacterium
GAGCGTCCCCCCGTTGAACAGGATCATGTTGAAGTTGTGGTTGGCTCCGAACGTGTGGCTCCACGGGAGCCAGTCGACGATCACGGGTGGGCGGTTTTCGAGGAACGGCCAGAGCTGCCTGATGGCCTGCTGATTCGAGCACAGCATGCGCTGCGTGTTCTTGACGCCTTTGGGCATTCCGGTCGACCCCGAGGTGAAGAGCACCTTGGCCACCGTGTCGGGCCCCACCGTTTCCGCCGCATCCTCCAGCGCCTTGCCGGGGGGTGTGCCGACCAGATCACTCAGCAGCTCGTCACCGTCCCGGGGGTTGACACCGACCACGACCTGTTCGGGGTCGAGCGCCTCGAGTGCCCTGCCAAAGACGGCACCATCTGAGGCGTAGACGAGGCCGGGCGTGAGCAGGTCGTATATGTATCGAACCTTGGCAAGGTCCTGCGATATCAGCGAGTACGCCGTCGAGACGGGTGCTGCCGGCACGCCAACCTCCATCGCGGCGAGCTGCAGGAGGGCGTTGTCGACGGAGTTGCCCGACAGCAGCATGACCGGGTGTTCGGCGTCGAGACCCCTATCGAGTACCGCCTGTCCGAGGGAACGCACCATCCGATAGGCCTGGGAGTACGTCACCTCCCGCCACGACCCGTCCGGCGCCCGCTCGGCGAGGAATGTCCGATCAGGTGCCGCCGAGGCCCAGTGGCCAAGCATCACCCCGATACTGCTCGGTGGCGGGGCAAGGGGCATGGGCGATGAGAGAACGATCCCACCATCGCCCGATGGCATCACCTCCACCCTTGCCGGTGCAAACGACAGTTCGATGAACGGGGGTTTCTCCATCACGTGCCCTTTCGCCCGGTGGTCAAACGCCCACCGCTTCAATACGGGAACCGGTGGTTGCGGGCTGTTCTCACTCTACCGACGCCTTCCCGGAGCGCACGGGCACCCGCACGGACCGCGGTCAGAGAACTGATCACCCGCTACATCGACAAGATCTACGAGATCGAAGAGGACCAGGCCGCCAGGCGATCCCGATCGCAGCGAAACCCCGGCCACAGCTCGGGTTCCATCACGTCTCTCTCCCGGCAGGCCCATGAACGGCTCCTCGACAAGCCCTTCGAGGACCACAGAATCGAGCAACCGACCGAAGGTGAACGCGTACTGTTAGGGGTGTCCGCCGGCGAGCACAAGGAGGCTGCCGTGGTGTTCAAGACCATCCCCCACGAGATCCTGACGACAGGTGCCCAGCGAGGCGTCGCGGCTGCGTACGCCGTGCGCGACGATGGTCGATGGGTGACCACGAGCTGGGCAGAGTACGCGTCCCGGGTACGCGACGCCGCAAAAGGACTGATCGCGCTCGGTGTTGAACCCGGCATGTCTGTGTCCATCCTCGGGACCAACCAGCCCGAGTGGGTCATATTCGATGTCGCCTCCATGGCGGTGGGTGCAATGCCGGCGGGTATCTATGCAACGAACACGCCGGAGGAGTGTGCGTATGTCATCGACCACTCCGAGTCGCATGTAGTGCTCGTCCAGAACCTGGAGCAGCTCGACAAGATCCTGGTCAAGCGTCCCGAGTTGCCGCATCTTCACCACATCGTGCTCATGGGCAACGATGCCACTGACGCTGATGGCATCCTGACCTGGGACGAGTTCATTGCACGCGGGCGCGAGATCTCCGATCAAGCCGTCGATACCAGGATGGACGCGCTCGGTCCGCGCGACGGTGCGACCCTCATCTACACGTCTGGTACCACGGGTCCGCCAAAGGCCGTCGTACTGTCCCACGGGGCTCTGGCGTACATGGCCAAGACCTCCATCGACATCATCCCTGTGGGTCCCGAGGACCGAGCGATCTCCTATCTCCCACTGTCACACATCGCCGAGCAAATCCTCACGGTGCACACACCGGCGATCAGCGGCCACGTTGTCCACTATGAGACGGACATCACACGCCTCGCGGAGACGATCAAAGAGGTTCGTCCGACGGCGTTCTTCGCGGTGCCCCGGGTCTGGGAGAAGTTCTATGCCGGCGTCAACGACGCACTGAGTGGGGCCACCGGCGTGAAGAAAGCACTCGCAAACCGGGCGCTCACTGTCGGCAGACGGCACATCGACGCCATCAACCGCGGGGAGGTACCGGGCCGCTGGCTCTCCATGCAGTATGGGCTTTTCGACAAGCTCGTCTACACGAAGGCGAAGGGCGCGATGGGCTTCGACCAGGTTCGGTTCGTGTTCTCCGCGGCTGCGCCGCTGTCGCCTGCGATCGCAGAGTTCTTCTCCGGCCTGGGATTGCAGATCCTGAACCTCTACGGCCTCTCGGAGTGCACCGGTATGTGCACATTCAACCGTCCCGATAGGAACCGGTTCGGTTCGGTGGGTACCGCCCTCCCTGAGATCGACCTGAAGATCGCTGAGGACGGCGAGATCCTGACCCGTGGCCCGAACAACTTCCTCGGGTACATGAAGAATCCGGAGGCAACGTCAGAGGCGCTGGATGACGACGGGTTCCTCCATACAGGTGATGTTGGACACATCGACAGCGACGGGTTCCTATTCATCACCGATCGCAAGAAGGACATCATCATCACTGCCGGCGGCGAGAACGTGACTCCTTCGCTCATCGAGGTCGAGCTCAAGAGGTCGCCGATCATCGGAGACGCGATCGTGATCGGAGACCAGCGTCCCTATCTCACCGTGCTGATCTCGCTCGACGCGGAAGCTGTCGAGGCGATGGGTCTCGCCGCCGATGCGGTCGACGCCGGCGTCGAGGCGGCAATCGATGACGCAAACAAAGACTTCGGACGCGTGCGTCAGATCAAGAAGTTCACGATCCTCGAAAGATCGCTTTCGATCGAGCACGGCGAGCTCACACCCACCCTCAAGGTGAAACGCAAGGTCGTCAGAGATCACTTCGCCGCAGAGATCGACGCGATGTACGAGTAGGCAGGCACGCCCGCGGCAATAGGACGACTCAGACCCTGAGCGGCTTGTTCCGGTACGTATACTCTCCAACATGCTGTTCGTCGCAGTGTTCGAACTGGTGGCAGGATTCGCGATCATTGGGCTCTGGACGATACTGCTGGCTACCCATGAGGTACCTGAGATCCGAGCCAAGGATCGCGCCATCTGGTTCCACCTTGCAGCCGAGTACTCCCTCGGTGCCGTCCTCGTGGTGAGCGGGTTGTTGCTGCT
>CAZWMX010000211.1:0-3174 GCA_964635205.1 uncultured Acidimicrobiaceae bacterium
ATTGTGGAGCGTCAGCAGAAACGCGAGATGGATCGAGCGCGGTCGCATCGGCGGTAGACCGTAGACGGCCAGAAGTCAGACCACGACGAGATTCTCGAATCCACTCTCGGTGAGGATCGTTGCCAGAGGATCGAGTGTTTCCGGGGTTGCTTCGGGGATGTGGTCTGACTCTGGTCTCACGCCGTGGGGTCGGTAGCCGATGAGCTTGATGCACATATCCGGGTCGACGTTGTGGAGCCAGGCCGAGGTCCGTTCCATCGTGGGTTCGTCGTCGTTGTAGCCGGGGACGATCAGCAGTCGTACCTCGTGCAGCTTGTCTCGCTCTGCCAGGTACTCGATCGACTCGAGAACCCGCTCGTTCGATCTTGCGGTGAGCCGGATGTGGGTATCCGGGTCGAGTGCCTTGAGGTCGATCATCGCCCCGTCCATGACATCGATGAGCTGCTCCCACACTTTCAGGGGGGCAGACCCGTTGCTGTCGACCATCGTTGTCAGATGGGCAAGGCCCGTGTCCTTCCTGATCGCGTTGAACAAGGAAGCAACGAAGTCGATCTGTTGGGTTGGTTCGCCGCCCGAAACGGTGATACCTGAGATGAAGGGCGCCACCGGCCGTATCTCTTCGATGAGTTCTCGGACCGATGCCGACCTCGCCAGAGGTGTGCTGTCCGTGGGACAGACGTCGATGCAGATGTCACACGATGTACAGAGTTGGCGGTCGACGACCACCAGCGGACCATCCTGAATGGTGAGTGCACCCTCGGGGCACGGACCAACACAGATTCCGCAGCTTGTGCACTCAGCGATCGTGTATGGGTTGTGGCATGTGACGCAGTTGAAGTTGCAGCCCTGGAGGAAGACGACGAACCGGTTGCCCGGGCCGTCCACGACCGAGAACCGGACGGTGTTATTGACTTGGCCCAGGACTGTGTTCACGGATCAGAACCCGTTTGACGGTGCGATCTGTCACATGTGAGTTCTCAACCGACCCCGACGCGAACACGGTGCTCGTGTGGCGCTCTCCGCTGTCGGAGAACTTCGCCAGCTCGGACTTGCGCACGAGATAGCCGGTGATTCGAACGAATTCATTCGAATCGATGTTGAACGTGAAGTCCCTCATGCCGGCCGTAAAGGCGCCCCGGATCATGTCGACCATGGCTGCAGGGTTGTTCCTGACCGTGTCGTCGATGTGGAAGATGTCGGACACCCCCGAGGCGAAGTGCTGATGGTGCGGTGCGACCGTCATGATGTGGTCGAAAGTCTCGGGTTCCGTTCCGATGGGGATCCGGCTGCCAGCGGTCACGTCGATGTCCGAGTCGATTCCGGACTGGGAGTGGAGGAACGCGTGCCCGTCGCCGCCGTCGCAGTACGGCATCTCGTAGCGGTCGACGAAAGCCCGAAGGTCTTCGATGATGCGGTAGCTCAACTCGTCCGCTTCGCCGCGGTCGCCGTATCGGCTGTCTGAGCCTGCATGCTCCATCAGGATGTCGACACACTCGGCCAAACCGTAGACGCCGAACATCGCCGAGAAGCGGTTGAGGCGGACGAGTCCCTCTCGTGCGAGGAAGTCATGTTCGAAGAACTTCGACTCTTCGACGAGGTACCGGATTCGGGCAGCCGTCACCTGTGCGGTGAGGACCGCGTAGTGAAGGAGGGTGTCGTCGAGGAACTCATCGGTGGACCCGGTGTGGCTCAGTGCCACCTCTTTCAGGTTGAGTCGCACAAGGGTGTGAGAACCGCCACCCTTCTTCAGCGAGTTGTAGCAACTCACAACGCCGTAGTCGGCGCCGAGGTCGCCGACCATCATCGGATGGTTCACGAAGTGCGGTTTGGCCGTCACGAAGACCGTCTTGATGGCATCGATCAGTAGATCGTCGCTCGTGCCTTTCGGGTCGACCTTCAGCGTCAGGTTCGGGACGATCTGGCGGACATCTCTCTCGACGTCGAGGATCGCTCGCAGCACCCGGTTGTCCCGGGGACCGAGGTTCGCATGGACGAAACCGTCGGGGAGGATCCGGTCGAGTGAGATCCAGAAGAGGTGCAGCTTTGCGCGCAGGTCCTCGTCGGTCACATCCTCGGCGTAGGGGAGCAGGAGGGAGTCGATGTCCCCGAGGAACACCGGGAATCCTGTGATCGAAGGAACCTGGGTGTAGAGGATGAGGAGGAATGTGAGCGCCTCGTCGAGCGTTGTGGGCGGTTCGAGTTCGAGGTGCTCCGATCCCTGGCTGAGGGCCAGTTCGTAGTCGGGGAGGACATACCGTGGCCGATACGGGGCGTGGCCTTCGAAAAGATCCGACACGATGCCCTTGTTCATCGCCTCTTGCGCAGAGGGGCTGATCGTGGGATACGGCAGGGCGTTCTCAGCGAGGGCTGCGAGGTAGTGCTTGCGTTGGTGGAAGGTGAGGTTTGTGTCGGTGACGATCGTGCGAGCTTGTTCCACGAATTCTTGCATCTGCACAGGACACCTCCTGACGGCCTCGCCCTTCCCAGCGAGTGTAGCTCCGGAGGTGAGGGCCACACAGCGTGGTACCTCATGAATCTCGCCAGAAATGCTTGCCGGAAGCGGTACGCTGTAGGTGTGGACGTGTTCCTCACGTTCCCCGCACGCGGGGGTGACATGGTTTCGACCGTGAGAGTTGAGGCGCCGGAAGCGAGCCGAGGTCGCCGGAGTCCTCGTTAAAGAGCCGGTACAAACATAAGTGCAGACGAAAGTTACGCACTGGCAGCGTAGATAAACGCTCCTGTCCTCCCGGTGGGTGCCCACCTCGCCGGATCAGGGCAACGCAATGTGGGACGCCCCCGCCGGGATTTCCGGGACCGGCGGGGAAAGACAACCCCGGATAGGGCATGAGGGTGCTTGCCGACAGAGTCCTCGTGTTCCGAAAGCTCGCTGTTGGCTGCGCTCGGAGATGCCGACGCTGACACCTCGTGGGACGGGGGTTCGATTCCCCCCACCTCCACCACTCGAAAGGGGCCCCCGGGCCCCTTTCTCGCGCCAATACCGCGTACCCAGGGTTCTGGACCTCACTGAGTCCGGTCTACAGCCCACAGAACCCAACCCGTGGTGAACCCAGGGTTCTCGACCGGAGTGAGTCCGGTCTACAGCCCACAGAACGGTTGGTCGCACTGGTGCACGCGGAAGGGGCGCTCCGGGTGGAGCGCCCCTCTCGCCTGGTC
>CAZWMX010000212.1:0-3128 GCA_964635205.1 uncultured Acidimicrobiaceae bacterium
GCAGGAAGATGTGTGTGAGGTAGATCGGCACTACTACTCTCATCTGGCTCGTTCTCTGTGTGCTACGAAGAGGGCGCGGGTGTTTGTCGACAAGGACACCCGCAATATCCTGAGGATCCCCTACCTCATGGCCGCCTGTCCGAGAGCCCGAATCGTGCACGTCATCCGCGATGGGCGGGACGTTGCTCGGTCGATAGGAATCATCACGCGTCTCCGTCCGAGTTCGACCATCGATGGTTGGTGGGGTGTTGAACGAAACCGCTTCGCGGTAGTCCTTCCGAGAGGGGGGCGGTTGTTGCGATAGCGGTTTTCTATTCGATCCGGCGTTTCCTTCCATCCATTTCGGTGAGTTGCGGAAAAAGCGTCCTGCCCTGATCGTTGGTGGGTGGACCAACCACCATCAACGAAGGGAGGATGCCGTGGGACGATTACGGGATCGGATGAAGACGGACCTGGAGCTGGCCGGCTACAGCCCATCGACCAGCAAGATATATCTGCTGTACGCGCGCAAGTTCGCCAGGCACCACATGAGATCGCCGGCGGAGATGGGCGAGGAAGAGATGCGCGCGTTCCTGCTCCATCTCGTGCGGGAGAAGGGCGTCTCCCGCGAGACTTATCGCCAGGTGAGGGCGGCGCTCAGGTTCCTGTATGCGGTGACGCTGTGCAGGCCCGTGGAGGTCGAGCACATCCCTGTCAGGCGCCGTCAGCGCCGGCTCCCGGCCGTGCTCAGCGGCACCGAGGTCGCCGCGATGCTCGATGCGGTGCGCGGCCCCAAGTACAAGGCGATCCTGATGGCCATCTACGCCGGAGGTCTGCGCATCTCCGAGGCGTGCAGGCTCCGGACGGAGGAGATCGACTCGAAGCGCATGGTGATCCACATCCGCGCCGGCAAGGGCGGCCGGGACCGTTACACGATGCTCTCCGAGCGGTTGCTCACTTTCTTGCGGGAGTACTGGAAGACCGCACGGCCGGATGGCTGGCTCTTCCCCGGAGGCACCGCCGCCGGTCACGTATCCCCGAACGCGGTGCGCAGGGTCTTCAACAAAGCCGTGGTCGCTACGGGAGTCCGAAAGAAGGTGACGCCTCACGTGCTGCGCCACTGCTTCGCAACGCACCTCATCGAGAGCGGCGTGGACGTCACAATCCTCAAGGCTCTGCTCGGCCACGGCTCCCTGCGCACTACCGAGGTCTACACTCACGTGAGCGTGCGGCACATCGCACGCACCCGCAGCCCGTTGGACCTTCTCGGCACGCCTTCCGCCGCGATCCTGGGCTGAGCCGTGGTCCGGACCGGCGGGAGACCTCGCTTCGAGGTCGCCGAGATCATGCGCGCTCACGGCGGCGAGTACCGCAGGGCGCACCGGCCATCGGCGGCGCAGGAGACGGTGATGCGTCACCTGCTCCAGTGTCGCACCGCCGCCCTCGGCGGCCACGTCGACGAGTGCGACGCCTGCGGGCACCGGCGTATCTCGTACAACTCGTGCAGGGACCGCCACTGCCCCAAGTGCCAGGCCGCCAAGCGTGCCGAGTGGTTACACGCACGCCTGGACCGTCTGTTGCCCGCGCAGTACTTCCATGTGGTCTTCACGCTGCCCGAGGAGCTCAACCCGCTGGCGATTCGCAACAAAAGGCTTCTCTTCAACATCCTGTTCGCCGCCGCCTCCCGGACTCTGCAGCAGCTCACCCGAGATGACAAGCATCTCGGTGCCCAGATCGGCTTCACGGCAGTCCTGCACACGTGGGGGCGAAACCTTCTCTTTCATCCGCACCTTCACTGCGTCGTGACCGGCGGCGGACTGTCCCCGGACGGTGAGCGCTGGGTCGCCGGGCGCCGAAGCTTCTTCTTGCCCGTCAAGGTGCTGGGGCGCCTCTTCCGAGGCAAGTTTCTCCACGCCCTCGACGAGGCCCGTCGGGACGGACGGCTCGACTTCCCGGGGCGCGCCGCCGAACTCGCAGGCCCCGCGGCCTGGCGGAATCTGCTCGACACCCTCTATGGAAAGGACTGGGTGGTCTACTCGAAGCCGCCCTTCGGCGGTCCCGAGCATGTCTTCCGTTACCTGGGTCAGTACACCCACCGCGTGGCGATCTCCAACCACCGCATCGCGGCCTTCGAGGAGGGAAGGGTCACTTTCGTCTTCAAGGACCACGCGAGCGGCGGCAAGGAGAAGCGGCTCACGCTCGATGCCGTGGAATTCATCCGGCGCTTTCTGCTTCACGTCCTGCCCAAGGGGCTCGTCCGCATCCGCCACTACGGCCTGTACGCCGGACGCAACGTCCACGGCAAGCTGGAGCACGCGCGCCGGCTGCTCTCGCCTGAGGGGCCACCGCCTCGGACCGGCACTCCACCGGTGCCGGCCCGGGCCGCCGTGCCCTGGTGGCAGCGGCTACTCGACCTGACCGGAGTCGACGTCATGGCCTGCCCTTGCTGCCGCACCGGCCGCCTCGTGCGCCGGCCGCTCCCCGGGCTCGCCCCGACCCTCGTTGAAGTCGCCTGCGCCGCGGCTCCGGACACCTCTTGAGGACGAACCATGCGGAAATCATCCGTGCACCCCTGCCACCTTCAGCCACGAGACGCGGCGCTCGCTGGGGGCCGCTCCATCCCCACGCCAGGCAGCCTTGCCCACGCAACCCCACACAGGAAGCCGCCGGCAACCAGCCCGTCGGAGAGACCATCACCGCCCTCACACAGCGCGCTTGCTCAGCGGTCCCGGGTGAGCTCGGCCCCCTCCCAAGCTGTCGCGTCGCTGTTTGCCCATGGATCATCTGGCCCATGAAATCCCCATAGCCCCCCGCCCCCCCGCACACACCCGGGTTTCGTTCAACAGGGCAATTACGGGAATGCTCGCTCCGCTCGACTCCCGTAATCGCCTATGAGGTCTTGTCCGCCGACGCGGCCATCAGGAAACCACTGAAGCCGCACCAGATGGCGAAGAGATACGCCGTGCGCGGGGCGATCCACGCCACGCCCTCGCGGCCCTCGGTGAGCAGCCTCCAGCCGAGGATCAGCTGGAGGACGGCCAGCGGCTCGCCCTTGAGCACCGCGAAAGCCATCACCGCAGAGAGGGCGAACAACCAGAGGGAGAGTGACGCATACTGCTCCGGCCTTGTGCTGTGTCCGCCATGCCGCC
>CAZWMX010000213.1:0-3123 GCA_964635205.1 uncultured Acidimicrobiaceae bacterium
AAGGTCGATCCCCGTTGTGAGCTCGGTGACGGGATGCTCGACCTGGAGGCGTGTGTTCATTTCGAGAAAAGCAAAGGCTCCAGAGGAATCGACGATGAACTCAACGGTGCCGGCACCCCGGTATTGCACGGCCTTGCCTGCGGCGATCGCGGTCTCCCACAACCGCTCTCGGAGCTTCGGATCGAGGTCGGGGCTCGGAGTCTCCTCGATGATCTTCTGGAAACGTCGTTGGATCGAACACTCTCGCTCGTAGAGATGGATGACGTTCCCATCGCCGTCCCCGACGATCTGCACTTCGACGTGCCTCGGTTTCTCCACGTACCGTTCGAGATACACCGTTCCGTCCCCGAAGGCGGACTCTGCCTCTCTTGTTGCGCTCTCGATGGCTGCGTCGAGGTCACCCGGCTCGGTGACAATGCGCATCCCCTTCCCACCGCCACCACTTGACGCCTTCACAAGCACGGGGTACCCGATCTCCTCCGCTGCTTCGGCGGTATCGGTGCCGCTGCCCAGCTCGGCAATGCGGAGGACGGGTACCCCTGCACGATCTACCACCGCTCGGGCCCGGAGCTTCGAGCCCATGGATTCGATCGTTTCAGGGGTCGGTCCGATGAAGGTGATTCCTGCGTCCTCCACGGCCGACGCGAACTCGGCATTCTCGGCAAGGAAGCCGTACCCGGGGTGGATCGCCTCGGCTCCGGTACGTTTCGCAGCCTCGACGATCGCTTCAGCATCGAGATAGGACGACCCGATCGGCAGCGCAACCGCTTCATCTGCGTCGCGGACGAATGGCGCATCCGCGTCATGGTCGGAGAAGACGACGACGGTTGCGATTCCCATCTGGGAGCATGTTGCGATGATGCGTCGCGCTATCTCGGAGCGGTTTGCGATCAGGATCTTGGAGAACATCGGCGTCACATCCTGAAGACGCCGAAGCGATCGGTTCCCGAAACCTCAGCCGAGTGGACCACCGAGAGGGTGATGCCGAGAACGGTACGCGTGTCCCGAGGATCGATGATCCCGTCGTCGAGCACCCGGCCGCTGAGGTAGGTAGCCTGCTCCTCCTGCTCGATCTGCATCTTGATCATCGCCCGACGCTGCACGTCCGCCTCTTCGTCGAACTCGGTCCCGGATCGTTCAGCGGCAGCCCTTGCAACGATCGACAGCGTGCCTGCGAGCTGTTCGGCGCCCATGACGCAGGTCTTTGCGTTCGGCCAGACGAATAGGAACCTCGGGTCCAACGGCCTACCTGCCATGGCGAAGTTTCCCGCCCCGTACGATCCGCCAACCTGGAGCGTGAGATGGGGAACCGTGCTGTTCGACACTGCGTTGATCATCATCGAACCATGTTTGATGATGCCACCCTGCTCGTAGCTCGCCCCGACCATGAACCCGGTGACGTTCTGTACGAAGAGGAGCGGTGTGTCCGTGCGGTTCGCGAGCTGGATGAACTGGGCGGCCTTCTGGGATTCCTCCGAGAACAGGATCCCTCTGTGGTTGGCGAGGATTCCGATGTTGTAGCCGTGGATCCGAGCCCAGCCTGTTACGAGATTCGTGCCGTAGAGTGGTTTGAACTCATCGAGCTCCGAGCCATCGACGATGCGGGAGAGTACCTCTGTGATATCGAAGGGAACCTTGAGGTCGGCTGAAGCCACCCCGAGAAGCTCCTCAGGGTCGTACAGCGGCTCGACGGCGGGATGGCTCGGCTCGCCGCCAAGTTTGGACCAGTTGAGCCTCGAAACGAGCATCCTGCCGAGGCGTATCGCGTCGAGTTCGTCTGCTGCCATGTAGTCTGCAAGACCCGAGGTCGTGGCGTGCATCTCTGCCCCGCCGAGTTCCTCGTCCGTGGAGTCCTCCCCCGTCGCCATCTTGACCAGCGGTGGGCCGCCGAGGAAAACCTTCGCCTTTCCTTCGACGAACACCGTGTAGTCGGACATACCCGGCAGGTACGCGCCGCCGGCCGTCGAGCTTCCGAACACAAGGGCGATCGTTGGGATCCCTTCGGCAGAGAGCCTGGTGAGATCGCGAAACGTCCTACCGCCCGGCAGGAACACATCGATCTGTCTCGGGAGGTCGCCACCGGCTGATTCGACGAGGTACACAACCGGAAGTCGGTTCTGGGCGGCGATCTCGAGAGCCCTCAGCCCTTTCGCCAACCCTATGGGATTGATCGCCCCACCCTTGTCGGTCGGATCGCTTGCCACGATCACACATTCGACGCCTTCGATGACCCCGATGCCCGACACGACCCCAGCACCGACGGTGTACCCGGTTTCCGCCCCCGCAATGGGTGACAGTTCCAGGAACGGGGCGTCTCGATCGAGGAGCAGCTCGATGCGTTCCCTCGCAAGCAGCTTGCCCCGCTCGTGGTGGCGAGCAACGTACTTCTCGCCGCCGCCGGCGATCGCCTTGACAAGCAGTTCATCAAGGGTTTCGATGTGCTCATTCATTGCCTCAACGTTGGCCCGATATTCGGGTGTTCGCGTATCGATGGCGGTACCAAGAATGGTCATGATCGAGCGTCCTCAACGAGACCCTCGAGCCTCGCCACCCTGGCATCGATTTCGGCGGCCTCTGACGATCTCGCTTCGATGCCCTCACAGACCAGTCGAGTGAGCCCATCTGCGACGCTGTCCACATCGATCTCGCCATGGCCCGTCGCCACGCCCCAAGCGATGTGTTCGATGCCGCCATACACGAGATCACGGATCATCGTGGCTGGAACATCAGGGTGGAACGTACCGTCCGACTGGCCATCCTTGATCACTTCGACAAGGAGAGAGGTCCAACGCCGGTTGAGATCCGCGACCTCGGACTCGTAGTAGTCGTGCATCGGACGCGCCTCGGCGATGATGAATCGACACACGTCCGGTTCTTCTGCGAAAGCTCGAAGCTGAAGCCAGATCAGATAACGGAGACGCCCTCGAACGTCCGGAATGCCTGTGACGGTCTCGCCAGCGAGATCGATCACTGGTTCATAGAACGCCCGGATGACTTCGAACAGCAAGGCACGTTTGGACGCGAAGTGCTTGTAGATCGCTCCATCGGCAACACCGACGGATCCCGCTATGTCACTGATAGAGGTTCCGTCGAAGCCCTTCTCTGCGAACAGCGTCCGCGCCG
>CAZWMX010000214.1:0-3083 GCA_964635205.1 uncultured Acidimicrobiaceae bacterium
AGTGGAGACGATCGGACTCGAACCGACGACCCCCTGGTTGCAAACCAGGTGCTCTCCCAACTGAGCTACGTCCCCGTGACGGCGGAAGTGTATAGCAGTTCACAGTTCACAGTTTTCAGTTCACACCTTTCGGCGATCGCTGACTGTCGACTGTGAACCCTGGTGCGTGAGCTTTCTCACCCACCAGGCTTGAGGACCATCACGATCATGGCGATCGTAACCAGAACTGTCATGATGTGGCCCAGGTTGCCGAGGGCCTTCATCTTGTCCATAGCCTCAGGATCCGTGAGCCCGCGCTCAGCGACGAGTTCTTCGATCTCCTCACCTTTCGGCTTGAAGATGAATAGACCCATGGCAAGACCGATGACCGCCACTGCAAACCCAACCGTGACGAAGATCATCTCGAAGTCATTGTTGGTGACAAGTACGAGCCAGACGCCAAAGATGAGTGTGACAAATCCAGCCCCACCGAGCACGCGTTGGTTCGTCTTGGCAACCTTGAGACCCACGGTCATGATCGTCTCAGGGTTCCTCGTACGAGCAGCTGATGCCATCAATCCTTCGATATAGACGTGCGCTCCGAACCATGCTGCGCCACCGAGTACGTGCGCAAGGAGAATCCACTTCGCCATTTTCCTTCCCTCCCTTGGAATAGCGAGGGAAGGTTAGTCAGGTTGACTGGTGGACGATTCTTCTCTTAAACCTGAAACCTGAGGCCTGATACCTGTAGAACGCGAGAGAACCCGACGGATCCCCCTGAAGGCCCACAGCCTGTGCTGGCGTCGTCGTACATCTCACCAATCGCTCTCGGTTGTTGCGCTATCGAGAGCATGGAGGCTGAGGTGGTTGGCTGTGGGCCGGATCCGTCAGGCTCTGTGGTCATTGTGCATCAAACACACCACTCACGGTATCGGGGAGAACCCTGATTCCTTGGTGTTCAGTGGCCTTCCGGCGAGACAAAACCAGATTCGAACGCTCTTGCCGCGAGCTCGTGGCGGCTGGCCACGCCGAGTTTCTCGAAGATGTGACTCATATGGGTCTCAACCGTCTTGACGGACACGAACAAGGCGTCTGCGGTCTTTCGATACGAATACCCGCGGGCGATGAATTCGGCAACCTCACGTTCGCGCGGAGAGAGCTGCTCGACGGCAGGCTCCTGGGCGACCACATCATCTATGTCGAGAAGGAATCCCGCTATCTGGGGCGACACAGGCATCGACCCATCGAGCGCCTCAGAAACCAGCTCAGGTAGGCGATTCCCCAACGTTGACTTGACGAGATATCCGTCGACACCGGCCTGAAGCATCTTGATCACGTCACGCCTGTCCGCAGACACCGAGAGGCATACGAAACGACATTCGATGTTCGCCGCCCGAACAGCACGCACAACTGCGGCTCCTGAGCCGGACGGCAGATGCACGTCGAGAAGAACACCGTCGGGATCTGTCGAGACAATGACCTCAATGGCCTCCTGCACATCACCTGCCTCGCCCACTACATCAAACTCCGCGGAAAGGTACTTGGCTGCGCCCGCACGCAGGATGTCGTGGTCATCAACCAACACGATGCGAGGCTTGGTCATGACAGCACTCTCTGGGGCATGGCAGATACCTTGACCTCTGTCCCCTCGCCCGGAGTGCTCTCGATGCAGACCTCGCCACCGACTTCTCGTACCCTGCCGCGAACCGAGTACTCCAGTCCGTGACCCTGTCTGACTTGCTCTGAATCGAAGCCTCGACCTTCATCCCTTATGTAGATTGCTACAGATCCATCCTCGAAGGCGGCGTACAGGTCGATTCGTTGTGCACCTGAGTATTTCGCTGAGTTCGTCATTGCCTCTCGTGCAGCTTCAACGAGCGCACCGAGTGTTCGATCCATGTCGACATCGGCACGGATGACGGAAGACACCTCGACATCGAACAGGTCCTCTATGTCCCTTGCCACCCTCACCAGCGCTGTCTCGAGGGAGACTGCCTCAGTTGATGTGTACGTATCGACAAGATCTCGCAATTCGCGAGTTTGGCGTCTTGCGAGCATGCGAACACGAATGGGGTCATCAGCGTCCGCACCGATCATCTGGAGGGTCTGCAACGCAGAATCATGGAGCCTATTGGCAAGCTCGAGACGCTCAAGACGCCTGGCATGATCTTCACGCTCTCTCGTCAGCTCTGCGGCGATCTTGCGACGCGCCAGGTCGGACGCTCGGATCATGCCGAACAGCCAACCGATGATGACGGCGTATCCGACGAATACGATGCTGCCGACAGCCGCGACAGCTGTCCTGCCGTTCTGAAGAAGGAGAACCGATTGCTGCAACCCGATGATGAGTGACGCAGGTATCGCCCAACGAAGACCTCCACCGTAGGCAGCCACCGCCATCCAAGAGATGGGGTATCCACCGTGAAAGAGGTCGCCGGCATGGGCCACGTATGACGCCCATGCAACGAGCAACGCCACAACACCGTCTGCAATGACGAACCACGACGATCCGAGCCGTGAGCGGTGTCGCCATGCCCACAACGTCACCCCGGTCCACACGGTCGCAACCACCATGGCCCCGATCGTTATCGACCTGTCGGCCTGGTCATCGATGGCGAGAGTCGCAATAACCAGGAGCAACATCCAGAACCAACCAAGTAACCGGAAGACCAGAACCAGCAATCGCATGTTCGATTCGGCCCTATGTGTGAGGTCATCTGGCCGCGCACCTAACTCGGCTGGCGAGTAGCCTTTCAGCTTCGCGTCGGACATCGGTTCTCCTGGTAGAACGGAAGGTGCGCGAGCGTACCAGAAACAGCCCACACGTTTCCTGGAAGCCCGCGCGCCGCAGAAGCGATGATGCATCGGACCCCGTCGCATTGTCGAAGAATGCCTTTACCTCGAATTGACATCGATGTTGAGGCCTATCCCCAGTCGATCTCTTCGCTCCACTGGTGCCGGGACCGGATCGGACGAGATTCCTCTGGTTGATTGTCAAAGGAGGTTGGTAACCTTGCTCTCTCCGATGGGCCTATAGCTCAGCCTGGTTAGAGCGCATCCCTGATAAGGATGAGGTCCCTGGTTCAAATCCAGGTAGGCCCACC
>CAZWMX010000215.1:0-3064 GCA_964635205.1 uncultured Acidimicrobiaceae bacterium
GGTTCCCGGCGCGGGTGTGTTGCTCGCGACCCCGCTGCTCGTGGAAAGCGGCATCTTGCGGGTCAGCCGAAAGCTCTATGGCGAGATCGGTCCCGCGTTCTACGGGCTGCGCACCACGTTGCTCACGCTCTTGTTCATGGCGCTCTTGCGGATCAAGCGCCCCGAGCATCTCAAGCAACGGGACCCCGCTGCGCTGGGACGGCTCCTGGGACTCGATCGAGCACCCGAAGTGAAAACCGTCAGGCGCAAGCTCACGCGTCTCGCGGCCCACCACCGTGCAGAGCAACTGGGTGCTGAGCTCGCGCGCCTTCGCGTCGAGCAGCGAGGGCAGCTGATGGGGTTTCTGTACGTGGACGGCCACGTACGCGCGTATCACGGAAAACGGGCGGTACCCAAGGCGTACGTGGCACGGCGGCATCTTGCGATGCCCGCCACCTGCGACTACTGGGTCAATGACCAGTCCGGCGATCCGCTGTTCGTGGTTACCGGCGACGTCAACTCTGCGTTGACCAAGGCGTTTCCTGACCTGCTTCGCGAGCTCCGTTGCGTGGTCGGAGATCGACGAGTGACGATCGTGTTCGACCGCGGCGGCTGGAGCCCGAAGTTGTTCCAGACCATGATCAAGGGCCGCTTCGACATCCTGACCTACCGCAAAGGCAAGTGCCGGCGTATCAACGAAAGGCGATTCGTTCGGCGGCGAGCCAAGCTCGACGGACGTTGGGTGACTTATCACCTGCATGACCAAGCGGTCCGTTTCCTGAAAGGGAAGTTTCGGTTGCGGCAGGTCACCCGGCTCTGCGATGACGGCCATCAGGTGCAGGTGATTACGAGTCGATGGGATCTGCGGGACATCGAAGTGGCCTACCGAATGTTCGATCGCTGGCGCCAGGAGAACTTCTTCAAGTACATGCGAGAGGAGTTCCTTCTCGACGCCCTGGTGGACTACCAAGTCGAGCCTGAGGATCCGACGCGTACGATCCCCAATCCCGCACGGCGTGCTCTCGACAAAGAGATTCACTCGGCTCGCGCCGAGGTCGCCAAGCTGGAACGGGAGTACGGCGCCGCCGCCGCAGACAACCCCGAGCGACGCCGGCCCACGATGCGAGGTTTCAAGATCGCTCACGGCACACTCGGCAAGGAGCTCCGCGCCGCACGGGCGCGCGTCGCGAAGCTGGTCGAGAAGCGTCGCGACGCTCCCAAGCGTCTTGAGGTGAGAGATCTCAATGAGGGCGCCGTCGTCAAGCTCGGCACCGAGCGCAAACACCTCACCGACATCGTCAAGATGGTCGCCTACCAGGCAGAGAGCGACCTGTTGGCTCTGCTGCGCCCGCACTATGCGCGTATCGACCAGGAGGGCAGGACGCTTCTACACGACATCTTCGCTGCGGCCGGAGATATCGAAGTCTCCGGCGACGAGCTACGTGTAACCCTGGCTCCGCTGAGCTCGCCCCATCGCACCCGCGCCGCGCAAGCGCTGTGCGAGTCGCTCAATCAGACGGAGACGGTTTTCCCGGGCTGCTGCCTCCGCATTCGCTTCGCCGTTCATCCACCGCCCGTGGTCGGCCTCGCCTTTCCCGGCTCCCCTGCCAAGGGTGGTGTAACCTCCGATCTGCTTCCTGAGTCGCCCCAAACCGGACAATTCAGCCACGGGCTATGTCAGGAGGTCTGAGGCTACCGCCATGCTCGAGGAGTTCGGTCCCTCTCTTTATGTGGCCGACGGGCCCACTGTCCCCTTTCTGGGTTTTCCCTATGCCTGAACCGCCCCGGGTTTGCCGGAGACTCCAACCTCTGAGAGGATGGGGTCATGGCACGAAAAAGCAGGTATTCCCAAGAAGTCCGCGAGCGGTCGGTCCGGATGGTCTTCGAGCACGGGAGCGAGTACGCCTCCGAGTGGGAGGCGATGTGCTCGATCGCGTCGAAGATCGGCTGTACGGCGGAGACGCTGCGGAAGTGGGTGCGGCGGGCTGAGGTCGATACGGGTCGGCGTGGTGGCCTGACGACCGAGGAGCAGGCCCGGATCAAGGAGCTCGAGCGAGAGAATCGCGAGCTTCGCCGAGCCAATGAGATCCTTCGCAAGGCGTCGGCGTATTTTGCCCAGGCGGAGCTCGACCGCCGACCCAAGTGATGGTGTCGTTCATCGACGATCACCGAGAGGAGTGCGGGGTCGAGCCGATCTGCAGGCAGCTGCCGATCGCCCCGTCGATCTACCACGAGCAGAAAGCCCGCGAGGCGGATCCTTCCAGGCTGCCCAAGCGCGCGGTCCGTGATGCCGAGCTGCGCGAGGAGATCGAGCGGGTGTGGAAGGAGAACTTCGGGGTCTACGGAGCCCGGAAGGTCTGGCGTCAGCTGGTTCGAGAGAAGGTCGACGTCGCGAGGTGCACGGTGGAGCGTCTGATGCGCGAGATGGGCCTTCAGGGCGTGGTTCGTGGCCGAAAGGCCAAGACCACGATTGCAGACGACCTGGCCGAGAGGCCTCTGGATCTCGTCAAGCGCGACTTCACAGCCGACCGCCCGAACCGGCTGTGGGTGGCGGACCTCACCTACGTGGCCACGTGGAGGGGCTTCGTCTACGTCGCCTTCATCACCGACGTCTTCTCGAGGAAGATTGTCGGTTGGCGCGTGTCGAGTTCGCTTCGGAGCGACTTGGCGTTGGATGCCTTGGAGCAAGCGCTCCATGCACGGCCGGACCTCGAGAATCTTGTTCATCACAGCGATCGAGGCGTGCAGTACTTGTCGATCCGGTACACGGAGAGACTGGACGAGGCCGGCATCGCCCCCTCGGTCGGAAGCGTCGGGGACTCGTATGACAATGCCCTCGCCGAGACCATCAATGGCCTCTACAAGGCCGAGGTCATTCGCCGAAACGGCCCATGGCGGAACCTCGAAGAGGTCGAGTTCGCAACGCTCGAATGGGTGGACTGGTTCAACAACCGAAGGTTGTTCGAGCCGATCGGAAACATCCCGCCCGTCGAGTTCGAAGCGCTGTACTATGGACGTCAGGAGACTCCGGCCATGGGGGCCGGACTCAACTAATTGAGTCTCCGGAGAATCCGGGGCGGTTCAG
>CAZWMX010000216.1:0-2976 GCA_964635205.1 uncultured Acidimicrobiaceae bacterium
GTATTACGTAGTACGTATTGCGTAATACGACCGCCGTGCTCTGTGCTCTCACTAGTCGTAGACTCCAATCAAGTAGGTTCTCCCCTCTCTCACCTCACACAGATATGCCCCTGCCGATGTCACGATCTGATAGTGGTCCGACGGTTCCTCCTGATCCCACCAGCGTCCCAGTCGCCGCCATGGTCCAGCCCACGACAGCACAGGAACCCACCGGCTTACGAGCCGTACCTGGTCGGGGATCCCTTCCACCCAGATGACCTCGAAGGGCACAGGCTCGGGTGGCACGAGCGCGGGGGAGGGACTCGGGATACGTCCAGGCCATGGTGCCTCCGGGTCACGCTGGGGAGTGCTCTCCTCCTCACCCCATCTGGTCCATGACATCTGTTCCCCCGGGTCACGACCGCCCTGAGGGTTCGCTATCAGAAGATTGCCCTGCCCCGCGATTGCCTGTACCTCCATGAAAACACGCTGGGTCTCCTCGAGCCCTTTGGCATCATCTTCGAGTGCCATCTGACGTCCGGAACCGGAAAGGTCGGTAGGTTCCAGCCGGAGAGTGACGAGCCCGCCCCTGATCCCTGCGGACACTCCCTCGATCCACGAACGGAGCTGCCAACGTACCCGCTCGGCAAGGCTTCGTTCCGTGAACGGGTCTGCGCTGCGCCAGGTTCGCTCCCGTTCAGTGCCATCCGCTGCGATCGCGGTCACGACCACACGGTGTGGTGCCACGCCGTACGGTGAGAGGTTCCCTACAAGTCGCTGCGCAAGATTGCGTGCAGCGAAAGCTGCCTGTTCGAAGTCCTCGATGGGTGGGTCGAAGTGTGAGACCACGGTCGGGTCTTGCGGGATGTCTCTCGGAGCGACGTTCCGGTCAAGGCCCTGTGCTCTGCGATGAGCTTCAAGGCCGACGCTCCCGAATCGGGTGACGATCGCATCACGAGGCAGCTCAGCAACAGCGCCGAGTGTGGTGATCCCGAGCCAGCGGAAGGTTGCCGCCAGGTCGTCGCTGCCAAGGCTCGCCACGTCGAGGTTCCTTATGAACGCTGCGTCGTCCACGACGATGTGTATCGGTTTGGAGCGGGTTGTCCGCCTCGTGGCTTGATAGGCAGCGAATGGACCTGCTGCGAGACCAATGCGGCGATCACCCCCAATCGGGTCGAGCTCCTTGTTGATGCGTTCACAGAGCGCTTCTTCTCCCCCGTAGTACTCGACCGCACCGGAGATTGGGATGTACATCGTGCCAGGCCCCGCCACTTCGACACGAGGGACAAGCGATTCGATGGACTGCACAACAGGCTCGAACCGTGCCATCTCGATGCTCGGGTCCTGGACGATGGTCATCACCGTCGGGCAGATCGCCTCAGCTGAACGACGCGACATGCCAACGGTCACGCCGTGCTCCGCTGCAGCATCGTTGCATGCAACGATGCGACCATCCTGTCCTACCGCCTGGGCTGGTTCATCCGGCCCGGACTCGCCCGTTGACAGGCCCGGCTGTCTGAGTGCCCATGTGGGGTACCACACGCAGATTGTTCGTTCCATCGTCCTCTACTTCGATTGTTCGCACCATGCCTCTGGTTGCCTTCCCGGATGCAACGAGGAGGGTGCGACGGTTCGTCAGACTGCCGTGACCGGCCTCTGTGCCTTCCCACAGGACCTCGCGGGCCTCGAGATTCAGATGCGCAATCCCACTCGGGAGCTTCCCAGTGATGGGGCGAAGCACCAAAGGGGTTCGTTTCGCTCTCGCTTTTGCAGCAAGCTTGTACAGCGCCTGATCCCTGAGCCCTACGGGCACCTCGGCGTACACACCCCGAACACCATCGAGCAGCGTTGCAACGATGCGGCTCCATGTCACGATGTCCTTGCTGCGAACGACCACGAGCCGTTCCGGTTCGATCCCCATCTCCCACGCGGCCATCGGGCTCGCCCACCCACGCACATCGAGATACACGAGCGGGCCACGGGCTGCGTAGGGAGCGAGCAGCGACATACCGATACGGGTGAGCCCGGACCCCGGGATGCCGGACAACCCTGCGATCTGGCCCGGAGCAAGTGTCAACAGGTCCCTGGCATGCTCGAAGCCACGCTGTTGCAGGGTCGACGAATCGACCGAATGTTGATGGGTGGCGACCACCGCTGGTGTCCTCTCGTGTCCTCACACCAGCGTGCGCCCTCCGCTGGAATGTCATGATAGTCGAACACATGTTCGATGTAAAACGACACACGACACACGACCCGAGGGCGTTGACCTGAGGGCCCGAAGGGAATATCCTTACATTGCACCTTACGTAAGGATCGCTACATGGATGTAGCAGCCAAGGTCACCTCGAAGGGACAGATCACCATCCCCAAGGATGTCCGAGACGCCCTCGGCATTCAAGAAGGCGACCGTGTTGTGTTTCGCGTTCAGAAGGAACGGGCCGTGATGGCGAGAACACCAGATCTTCTTGATCTGGCGGGAGCGGTGGAGGTACCTGCCGCCATGCGCGGTGCAAGCTGGGAGAACATTCGCGGTGCAGCAAGGCGGCGGCGCGCTGAGGCACGTCGGTGACGGCCTTGCTCGACACCAACATTCTGATTCGACATCTCACCAACGACCCTCCCAAGATGGCAGCCCGCGCTACAGCGTTTCTTACCGATGCCGATCAACTCCTCCTCGCCGACTTGATCGTTGCCGAGACGATCTATGTGTTGGAGTACGTCTACGACGTGCCGGCCCATCGTGTCGCTGAGTTGATGCGATCGATCATCACCTTCCCCACGATTCACACCACGGACGAGAACCTGCTTCTGAGATCCATCGAGGTATACGAGACCCACGGTATCGACTACGCAGAGGCCTACCTCGTTGCCTCGGCAGAACGGTCCGGCGTCGAGCACATCGTGTCCTTCGACCGAACCCTCGACCGAGTACCAACCGTCACCCGAATCGAGCCCTAGTCGCTGTCGTCGAAGTGGATTCGCTCGCGGAGCCAAGCC
>CAZWMX010000217.1:0-1189 GCA_964635205.1 uncultured Acidimicrobiaceae bacterium
TACGTTTGCCGTATGGCGATGTCAAGGATGCGATCGCTCTCGACGATGATCCGGTCAACCGAGCGAAGGGCTGGATCAGCAAGGGTGCTCACCGTCTACACATCGTCGATCTCGATGCAGCGGCCTACGGCGACTACAAGAACCGCGGATTGATCGAAAATATCATCAAAGCTGTCGATGTCCCCGTCCAGGTCGGAGGCGGAATCCGGTCGCAGGCCGAAGTCGAACGGGTGCTGGGCATGGGGGCATGGCGCGTCGTAATCGGAACACTTGCGATCATCGACCAGGTCCTGTTCTGGGAACTCAACCGGCAACATCCGCATCGGATCGTGGTGTCCCTGGACGTTCGCCCCGACTTCGAGATCGCAATCAAGGGCTGGACGGAGCAGACAGGCGAGTATCTCGAAGAGACGCTCATCAATCTGTCGTCGGGCGGGGCTGCCGGGTTCATGATCTCAGAGGTTGGTCGTGACGCACTCGTCGAACCGCCCAACTTCGAGGCGCTGAAGATGGCGATCGCCCTCGTTGACGAGCCGGTGATCGCCGCAGGCGGCGTGCGTGATCTCGATGACATCGCAACACTCGTGAAACTCACTGACAACGGCCACAAGCTCGCAGGACTCGTCGTCGGTCGTGAGGTGACCGCCGGCCGCTTCACCTGGGAAGAGGCTGTTAAAGCATTCGCTGCTGCCGGGCATTCGCTCGGTCCCTGGACGCGCGCCGAGCTCGATTCTGCGTTGGCCAAGTACCGCGACGCTGCTTCGGATCCCGCCGATGCAGATGCCGCAACGGTCTTCGTTGAGTGGATGGCCGCAGGTGGCGCAAAGGCATCGAGTTGATTTCATCCGGGCGGTCGTCGTACGAGCGGATTCGATCGAACATCGAGCCGCTAGATTCCCTCGAGAGGTGATGTCATGAAGTCGTTCTTCAAGTTCATATTCGTGCTTCTGCTTGTTGCGGTGGTGGCTGGGGTGGTTGCATCGGTCGTGTCGAAGAAGAAACTCGAGTCGATGTCCGATGATGAGATCAGAGAGTATCTGGGTATCAAGCTCGGTGGGAAGGTTGGCGACGGTCAGCTTGAAACGATCCAGGACGCCGTCATCTCTGGAGTTCGGGGCAAGAAGCCTTCGGTTGACCACTACACCGAGGATGCCGACGAAGCCGTCGAGGATGGCGACGAAGCCGTCGA
>CAZWMX010000217.1:1289-2963 GCA_964635205.1 uncultured Acidimicrobiaceae bacterium
ACCACTACACCGAGGATGCCGACGAAGCCGTCGAGGATGGCGACGAAGCCGTCGAAGATGGCGACGAAGCCACTGATGAGCCCGCCGATGTGGCGGAAGAAGCAGCGGACGAGGCGGACGAGCCGGTCAACGAGGCAGCTGCTTCAACGGAGTAGCTGCTGCAGTACGTATTACGTATTACGTATTACGTAATACGAATCGCTGGACCCCGTTTGTGTTATTGGTTCGATCAAGAGTGAATAGTGCCAGGGATATCCAGACCGTGACGAAACCCACCAGCTCTACGCCGGTCATTGACTCCTTGTAGACGAGAACCCCGACCAGCAACTGGAGTGTCGGCGCGATGTACTGGAGAAACCCGAGCATCGACAACGGAATCCGCTTGGCGGATGCGCCGAACAAGAGGAGGGGGATCACGGTCACCGCCCCGGTCCCGACGAAGAAGATGGCCGTTGCTGGGGATGTCCCGAAGGTTGCACCGGTTGGTTGAGCGACGAACAGCAAGATGATGAAAGCTACGAGGAACATCACGCTGATTTCTCCGAAGAGTGATACGAGTGGTGGAGGTGTGATATCGCGCTTTTTCAGGAGACCATAGAGCCCGAACGAGAAGGCGAGTGTGAGCGATATCCACGGCAGAACACCCTGCAGAACTCCCATGGCGGTGACACCGCTTGCTGCGATCATCACCGCGACCCACTGGAGCGGACGCAATCGCTCCTTCAGGATGACAACACCTAGCGCTACCGACACGAGTGGATTGATGAAATAGCCGAGGGACGCCTCAACGATGTGTCCGTTTGTCACGGCCCAAAGGAAGGTTCCCCAGTTGACCGCCAGCAATCCCGCAGCCGCGATCGTTGTCAGTCGCGACTTCCACGACCTGTAACCATCCCTGAGCACGGACCACTGCCTGGTGAGGGTGATGATGAGCGCCAGGATCGGTACCGACCAGACGGTCCGATGCAGAAGCAATGATGCGGCATCGGTCGATACGAGGTTCCAGAACAGCGGCGTCAGACCCCAGAAGATGTAGGCCGCGAGTCCGAACCAGATGCCTCGCCTGTATTCCACTGTTCCTTCCCAGAAGGTGAACCGATGAGGGTAACCACCAACCGCCACCCGCCGACTGTGAACTGTGAACCGTGAACTGTGAACTTCTTCTTGTCACAGCCACGGGATACCGTGCAACCATGTCTATTCAGATCGCACCTCGACCAATCGCTCGAGGGCCCAAACGAAGGCATCAGGCCCGGGTTCAGCGCTTCTCGCTCGATATGGAACTCATCGAGCAGCTCGATGGTCTCGCGGTATCAGATGTAGAGGCTCACAGGTTGGTGGACGCGGTGTGTTGGAAAATGGAAGTGGAGTCGCCTCGACTTCGTTTCCACGCCCGTCGGTCCCCGTACACCGGCGCAACAGAACAGCCGCGGTGGTGGCTCATCAACATGTACGGAGCGGATCGGATCAGAGCAATCGAGCAGGATGCCGGGAGGCCGCTCCCTCAACACGGTGCGATCAGGCTCGGGAGGACCACGACACTCATGACGATCGCCCATGAGCTTGGTCATCACCTCGTCTTCGCCCTGGATCCAATGGCCACACCTGCGCACGGAAAACGCTGGGTCCATCGGTTCGATCAGGCAGCCGAAGCCATTCAACGCTTGATCTAGT
>CAZWMX010000218.1:0-2956 GCA_964635205.1 uncultured Acidimicrobiaceae bacterium
GCGACGATCGCTGCGGCCATTGTGGAGGTGGCGAGATGACCATCGAGATCCGACCCGACTACGCCGAGACCGTCGAGCATCCCGTCTCGCCCTATCTGCGGATGGAGCGGATCCCCCACGTGTGGTGTCCCGGCTGCGGGATCGGCACGGTGGTGCGCTGCTACGCATCGGCCCTCGAGAAGAGTGGCCTCGACCTCGACAAGGTGGCAGTGGTCTCGGGCATCGGGTGTTCCGGACGGGCTGCGGGGTACCTCAAACTCGACGGCTTCCACACCACCCACGGCCGGGCCATCCCCTTCGCCACCGGGCTCGAATTGGGGCGCCCCGAGCTGACCGTGACCGTCATCTCGGGCGACGGCGACCTCGTCGGCATCGGCGGCAACCACTTCATCCACGCCGCCCGGCGGAACCTCGACATGCTGGTGATCCTCATCAACAACTTCATCTACGGTATGACGGGAGGCCAGAACGGTCCCACCACGCCCCTCGACGCCAAGACCTCCACCATGCCCTTCGGCAATTTCGAGATCCCCTTCAACTTGCCCCACCTGGCCGCCTCCAGCGGTGCCCCCTATGTGGCCCGCTGGACTTCGCTACACACCCGTCGTCTCACATGGTCGATGGAGGAAGCCCTCAAGCGCACCGGGTTTCGCTTTATCGAGGTCATCGCCCCCTGCCCGGTCCTCTACCTCCGGCTCAACAAGCTCGGAGAGGGGATCGACCGGATGGGCTACTACCACGACAACGCCGAGATCCGTAACGGCGCTGATCCGGGCGAGGCCGACATCGACTTCCAAGGGAAGATCCTGTGCGGCGTCTTCGTGGACAAACCCCGGCCCACCTACCGCGAGCTGATGGAGGCCCACTACCGCGAGGTCCTCGGCGACGAATACATCCCGATGCCTCCCGAGGGAGGGATGCTCCATGACGAGTAGCGAGAGGACCGAGATCCGCATCACCGGATTCGGGGGCCAGGGTGTGGTCCTCGCTGCCCACATCATCGGCCATGCGTGCGCCATCGTCACCGACCAGCACGCCACGATGATGCAGAGTTTCGGTCCCGAGGCGCGAGGATCGTCGTGCACCGCGACGCTAGTTGTCTCCCCACACGAGGTCCTCTACCCCTACCTGAGCAGATCCGACGTGCTGGTGACGATGTCCGCAGACGGCTATCAGACACACATCGCCGAGTTGGCCGAAGACGGGGTCCTCGTCTACGAGCGCGACCTGGTGACTCCGGCTCCGGACCTCCCGCAACGTACCTACGGGGTCTCCTCGACGCGGATCGCCGAGTCGCTCGGCCGCTCCATCGTGCAGAACATCGTGATGGTGGGGTTCTTCGCCGCCGTCACCCCGGTGGCGTCACCCGAAGCGATGCGAGAGGCCGTGGCTGAGTCCGTCCCGCCCGGGACCGCGGAGTTCAACCTCGAGGCCTTTGATCGTGGTCTGGAGTTCGGACTCGAGTCGGTGGGCCTCCCCGTCAGCCAGACCGTGCCTCGAGTGACCCAGGAGCGGTGATGAGTGCACCATCGACCTTCGACACGACGGTGATCCCGCCGTCTGCCCGCGTATCGGTACCCGCACTCCTGCCCGACCCGCTTCCGATGAGGTTCATAGAGCCGGCCCCCTGCACTGCGGCGTGCCCGGCGGGTGTCAACGTCAAGGCCTACGTGTCGCTTATCGCCGAGGGCCGCTTCTCCGAGGCACTCGAGGAGGTGCGTCGGCGCTGCACCCTACCCAGCGTCTGCGGCCGGATCTGCCATGCCCCCTGCGAGCCGGCGTGCCTCCGTGCCGAACACGACGATCCGCTCGCCATCCGAGCCCTGAAACGGTTCGTCTCCGACCTCGCACCTGAGGCTCCCGCAGTGCTGCCGGAGCCGCCGCACCGGGTGGAGCGGGTGGCCGTCGTCGGCTCCGGGCCCGCCGGCCTGACCGCCGCCTACGACCTGCGCCAAGCCGGTTTCCCTGTCACCGTATTGGAGGCGATGCCGGAACCGGGGGGAATGCTCCGCCACGGCATCGCCGACTACAGACTACCCCCCGACGTGCTCGACGCCGAGATCGACACGCTGTTGTCCTGCGGGATCGAGCTGCGTGCCAATACCTCGGTCGCGGACTATGCCGAAGTCACCGAACTGCTCGCCAACGGCTATTCGGCTGTTCTTCTCGCCCTCGGCGCCCAGAACGGTCGCATCCTCGGTGTCACGGGCGAGGAGGAGTCGCACTCCGTCGAGGACGCCCTCGGCTTCCTGCGCCGGGTCAACACCGGAGATCACAGCCCCCTGTCCGGCAAGGTTCTCGTTGTCGGCGGTGGCTCGACCGCGATCGAGGCGGCCCGAACGGCCCTGCGCCTCGGCGGTACTCCGGTGGAGGTTGTCTATCGGCGGTCCCGGGCCGAACTGCGGGCAGGACCGGAGGAAGTCGCTCAGGCCGAGGAGGAGGGAGTTACGTTCCACTTCCTGGCGGCGCCGCTTCGCTTCGTTGTGCGTGACGGGTCACTGCGAGGCCTCGAGTGCCTCCAGGTCGTGCTCGGGGAGCCCGACGCCGGCGGCCGTCCTCGTCCTCTGTCGACTCCGGGGAGCGAGTTCCTGTTGGAGGCGAGCCACGTGCTGGTCGCGGTCGGCCAGGTGGCCGATCTTGACTTCATCACGGGTCCCGCCGCCGAGAGTCTGATCGAAAAAGGTCTTCTCCGCACCGATCCTTCCACGGACATGACCGCGCAGCGGGGTCTCTTCGCCGCCGGAGACGTCGTCTCCGGCCCCAGTACGGTCATCGAGGCGATCGCCTCGGGCCATGAGGCCGCCGACTCGATCATCTGCTATCTCGAGACCGGAACTCCTGGCCGGAAGCGGCCGGCGCGTGCCCCGGCGGCTGAGTTGGGGCTCAGAGACCCCGACCCGGTCGAGGCCGCCCAGATCCGCTCGACGGTGAGGCAGATTGAGCCGGGGCGCGAGTT
>CAZWMX010000219.1:0-2865 GCA_964635205.1 uncultured Acidimicrobiaceae bacterium
CTTTGAGGGCGTCGATGATCAGGGCGTTGACGCTGGTGCCCTTGACCCGGGCGACAGCTTCGGCGTCGTCGGCGAGGTCTTCGGGGAGGCGGACGGTGGTTTGCTTGGCCATGAGATCATGATATCGCGATATCGCGACAATACAACCGTGTAGACACCGGCGTCGCCGAAGAGGTATCGCTCATCAGCTCGCGCTCTCGATACGGCACGCCGCCGTGGTGCGCGGTCGCTCTGGACGAGAGAGGAAGGACGAACCGGGAACATGGCCCAGGGCTTCTTGGGAGCCAAGTTGGGAGCCATTCGCTGTGGACGGCTGTGGACACCCATGGACAGCGCGTGGAGAACTACGGATCAGAAGGTTGGGGTTCGAGTCCCTCCCGGCGTGCCGCTGAAACTCTTGTAGCGCACTGTTTCTCTCGTTGACATCCGCATGTGTTCCAGAGTTGATCCGAGAGTTCTGGGCGAATTCTTGGTTCGGTGTCACGAGGGCCGCGATTCGGCCAGTCATGAATTCGCACGTGGCGGCTCGAATGTCCCTCGCTATCCTTGACACCATGGGGCAGTCAATTCGTGGAGCAGCGGTGAGGCGCGTGGAGGACGCTCGCTTCATCATCGGCAAGGGCGAGTTCCTGCGAGATATCCAGATTGATGGGGCCCTGTGGATGGTGCCCGTCCGGTCGGTATTCCCCCATGGCGAGGTGGGAGACATCGACATTGATGCTGCTCTTTCCGCGCCGGGCGTGGTGCAGGTGTACCTGGCCGATGATCTCGACATGGAACCGCTGCCGATTGGTGCCCCCGGTCTGGAGGAAGTCACCCGGCGGCCTGCGATCGCCTCGGAGCGTGTGCGATACGTGGGCGACATCGTGGCGGTGGTGGTCGCGGAGAGCGAGCGGGCAGCCCGCGATGCAGCGGAACTCGTGTGGGCAGATATCGAGCCTCTGCCGGCTGTAGCAACACCTGAGGCCGGCGCCGATCCCGACGCACCACTCCTGTTCCCCGAGCTCGGCACCAACGTGATCTATGACCGAGGCGAGAGTGACGATGGTGTGCTCGCCGATGCCGACGTCGTCGTCGAGTTCAGCGTCGCGAATCAGCGTATCGCTGCGGTCCCACTCGAGACAAGTGGAGCTCTGGCGGTACCGCGTGAAGACGGTGGATTGAACCTGTGGTTGGGCAGCCAATCGGCCCATTCCCACCAGCGTGCCCTGTCAACGGTTCTCGGACTCGACCCATCGTTGATCCACGTCAAGGTCCCTGATGTCGGAGGAGGATTCGGAGCGAAGATCACGCTGTACCCGGAACAAGCTATCTGTGGTGCCATCGCCCTCGATCTCGGCCGCCCCGTGCGGTGGCATGAGACTCGTTCCGAGAACATGCTTGCAATGTGCCACGGCAGGGCGCAGACGACCGAGGTTCGCCTGGGAACAACTCGAAATGGGTTGATCACCGGGATCTCGCTTCGGGTGACTCAGGACGCGGGTGCATATCCACTGTTCGGTGCCTATCTGCCGGTCTTCAGTCGACGCATGGCGGTCGGACCCTACCTGATCCCCAAGGTCGAGTTCCGGTGGCGATCGGTGGTGACGAACACGACACCGGTGCATGCCTACCGCGGGGCCGGTCGGCCGGAGGCGACCATGGCTCTGGAACGGGCCATCGACCAGGTAGCACTGGAGCTCAACCTCGACGCCGCGGAGGTGCGTCGTCGAAACTTCATCCCAAAGGACGCCTTCCCCCATGTAACAGTCCTCGGCGAGCGGTACGACTCCGGTGACTACGAGGCAGCGCTCGACCTTGCCCTCGAGATGGGTGAGTATCGGGATGCTCGGAAGGAACAAGCTCGGCGTCGGGAGGCCAACAGTCGGCTCCAACTCGGACTCGGCGTCAGCTCGTATGTGGAGATCACAGCCGGCGAGGGTCGGGAGGATTGGGGTGCGGTCGAGGTCAACCTCGATGGTACGGCCACGGTCTACTCGGCTGGGGTGTCGCACGGGCATAGCCATGAGACCACGTTCCCTCAGCTCGTCTCGGCGATTCTGAAGCTTCCTATGGAGAGGATCAGTTTCGTCCAGGGTGACACTGACACCATCCCTCGCAGTGGTGGGACCATGGGATCGCGGTCCTTGCAGATCGCCGGCTCGGCCATTCACCGGGCCGGAAAGGAAGTGCTCCACAAGGCTCGGACCGTCTTCGCCTTCCACGTCGAGGCTGCGATCGATGATGTCGTCCAGTTCGAAGATGGGCGAATCGGGGTGGTAGGCGTTCCCACCTCCGCCATGACGCTCGCCGAGATCGCTGTCGTCGCATCCGAGCCCTCAAACCTTCCCGACGACATGGAGCCCGGTTTGAGAGGCGAACAGATGTGGGAGCAGAAGGAAGCCACATTCCCGTTCGGTACACACCTGTCGATCGTGGAAGTGGACACCGAAACAGGCGCCATTCGCGTTCTCAAACATGTTGCCTGCGACGACGCCGGAACCATCCTCAATCGCACGGTCGTCGATGGGCAGGTGCACGGCGGCGTCGCTCAAGGAATCGGGCAAGCACTCTTCGAGCAGGTCCAGTACGACGAGGCTTATCCGATCACGGGAAACCTCACCAGCTATCTCATCACCACCGCATCGTCGCTCCCATCCATTGACGTGGACCACACCGAGACGGCCACCCCCGAGAACCCCCTCGGAGCGAAGGGCATCGGCGAGGCCGGGACCATCGGATCCACCCCCGCCGTCGTCAACGCCGTCATCGACGCCCTCGCCCCGTTCGGGATTTCTCACCTCGACATGCCTCTCACGCCGGCGAGGGTTTGGGCAGCCATCGAGTCATCGCGCTGACGCGTCTTCCCGCCTGGGACGGGAACCT
>CAZWMX010000220.1:0-2834 GCA_964635205.1 uncultured Acidimicrobiaceae bacterium
CCTAGTCTGACACCTCATGCGAATAGTCATTGTTGGCGCAGGGGCGGTCGGGTCGTTCCTTGCAGAGAAGCTTGCATATGAGGGCCAGGATGTCGTTGTCATCGAATCCGACCCCGAGCGAGCCGCTGAAGCACAATCCGAGATCGATTGTCTCGTCATCAATGGAAATGGCGCGTCGGCCGAGACACTGAAAGACGCCGGTCTCGCAGATTCGGATCTTCTCATCGCGGTCAGCTCGTCCGATGCTGTCAACGTGCTTGCCTGCGCGGCGGGGACGAAGCTCGGAATCCCCCGGAAGGTTGCAAGGGTTGAGGACCCGCAGCTCAAAGCTGAGGTCGAGGCCTTGGGTGTCGATCTCGTTATCGACCCCGGCGAAGCTGCCGCCCGAGAGTTGCTGCAGCTCGCATCGAGTGGGGATATCGCGGAGATAATCGACTTCGCCGACGGCGAGTTGGTTCTGCTGGGTGCCTATGTCGACGCGGGAGCGTCGTTCGTGGGCAAGACGCTTGCGGATCTTCGCGAGAGCATTGTGTCGTGGGACTGGCTCGTCGTGGCAGTGATCCGACACGGCGAGACGATCATCGCACGAGGCGCAACGACACTTGAGCCACGCGATCACGTGCTGATGATGGCGCGAAGGGACGCAACGGAAAAGGCTTACGAGTGGCTGGGTCTGTCAAGCAAGCCGGCAGAGAAAGCCATGATTCTGGGGGGCACTCGCCTTGCCAAACTGACGGCGAGGATGCTCGCCGACCACGATATCCACACGACACTCATCGACTCGAATATGGACCGCTGTCGGCTCATTGCTGAGGATCTCCAGAATGTTGTGACTGTATGTGCGGACCCGAAGGATCCGAAGGTCCTGAAGTCGGAGGGAATCGAAGCAACCGATGTGGTGATGGCATTGTCCGGCTGGGACAGCGAGAACATCGTTGGAGCGCTTGTGGCAAAATCACTCGGTGCTCACGAGGTGATAGCCCGACTCACGAACACTGATCTGGTAGGGCTCCTGCCGGGTATAGGTATCGATGCCACGGTCAGTTCCCGGCTATCCGCCGCGAACGAGATTCTTCGGTTTGTCCGCAGGGGAGTCATCCATTCTGTGGCGACGTTCTCAGATTCAGACGCTGAGGCGATCGAGCTCGAAGTCGGCCCGCAGAGCCCCGCGATCGGTAGGACACTTGCCGATCTGAGGCTTCCCCATTCACTCATCATCGGTGGTGTTCAACGAGGACCAGAGGCCTTCGTACCGAGGGGTAACACGAGGATCGAGCCCGGTGACCACCTGATTGTGATTGCGCTCCCCGAGGCGATCGCCGTCGCAGAGAAGCTGTCCGGCTGAATCGATGTCCTGGCGTCATCTCCTCCATGTCGTCGGTGCCGTGCTAGGAGCAATCGGGTTGTCGATGCTCACTGCTCCGGCGATCTCGGTGATCTATCGGGAGTGGTCGGACATACCGGGATTGTTGCTCGCTGCGGCAATCACCACGCTCGTCGGCTTCGCTCTGTGGCGAATATTCGATCGTCCGGGAGAATTGTCCACTCGGGAGGGGTTCGCTGCCGTCGGACTTGCCTGGATCGCGCTCGCGCTGTTCGGCGCCCTTCCTTACTTGCTGACCGGATCGATCAGCAATTTGACAGACGCTGTGTTCGAGGCGGCGGCAGGGTTCACCACGACGGGAGCCTCCATCGTCGCAAATCCCGGTGATCTCTCACACGGTGTCCTCTTCTGGCGTTCACTGACCCAGTGGATTGGCGGCATGGGGATCATCGTCCTATCGATCGCGATACTTCCCCTTCTCGGCATGGGGGCAGTCCAGCTGGCACGAGCAGAATCTCCCGGCCCGATGCCCGACCGGCTGACACCGCGTTTCAAGGAGACGGCGAAGCGGCTCTGGATCGTGTACTTCGTCCTGACGGCGGTTGAGACTGTGCTGCTTTGGTTGGGGGACATGACTCTCTTCGAAGCCGCGAATCACGCCTTCACGACGATGTCGACAGGCGGCTTCAGCACGAACGCTGGCTCCCTCGGTGCGTTCTCGGCTTACTCGCAGTGGATCGTCATCGTCTTCATGGCGCTGGCCGGGATGTCATTCGCCCTTCACTACAAAGTTGTGCGGCGGGACTGGAAGGCATACTTCAAGTCGGTCGAGTTGCGTGTGTACCTCTCGATCGTCGCATTCGCCGCAGTGCTGATGGCTATCGGCACATGGGGTGGATCTGTCACGACAACCGTTCGTGACACCATCTTCACCTCCTTGACCATCGTGACGACGACGGGATATGCGACTGCCGACTTCGGGGTGTGGATTCCCGCGCTCGGGATCATGATCGTCGGCCTGATGTTCGTAGGCGGTATGGCCGGCTCGACAGCCGGCGCCATCAAGACGGACCGACTGCACATCCTGTATGAAGCATCACGTACCGATGTAAGGCGTCTGATTCACCCGCGGGGTGTGTTCATCACTCGCGTCGGGAAGTCACCGGTGCCCGATGTCGTGGTCGAAACGGTCCAGACCTTCTTTCTCCTGTACATGTTCGCGTTCATGACAGGAACGTTCCTGATGGCGATCATCGGTTCGATCTCCGGAACGGAGATCGATATCATCACAACCGTGACTGCTGTGGCCACGTCGCTCGGCAACGTGGGTCCCGGCCTGGGCGACGTGGGGCCGACCGGGAACTTCCTGGGAATCCCGTGGGCGGGGAAGTGGCTCCTCGCATCCCTGATGATCATCGGCAGACTCGAGATACTTCCCATACTCGTTCTCTTCAACAGAGAAGTATGGCGGAAATGATCGATGATCATTCCCGCCGTAGTACGTCATACG
>CAZWMX010000221.1:0-2783 GCA_964635205.1 uncultured Acidimicrobiaceae bacterium
TTGTTGTACGCACCATGAGTGATCCCGTATCCACCCGTCTCGAGCTATCCGATCCGTTGATCGCTGTGGTTGGTGCTACGGACCGGCAGGGAAAGTATGGGGGCATTATCTACCGCGACCTGAAGACCAAGGGATATCGGGTCGTGCCGATCAACCCCGGACGAGCGACCGTGGACGGCGACGTCGCATTCGGCTCCATCGGTGATCTCCCCGAGGCGCCGGACATCGTCAACGTCGTCATACCACCACCTCGCACACTTCGACTCCTTGATGAGATCGCGGATCTCGACGAAGCTGCGGTCTGGATCCAGCCGGGTGCCGCGGACGACAGAGTTCGCGATCGGGTGGAGGAGCTCGGTATCCCAGCGCTCATCAACGCATGCATCATGATTCGGGCACGAGCGAAGTTGTGAGCCGGCACGAGTCCAAGCCACCTGTATTGTTGCGACACGACGCTTCGGAGATGATGTGACAACGAGAAACCTTCGGGCCGACCTCGACGCCCTGCCCGGTGTGGCAACTGCCGAGGTCGTTCTGCGTGAAGACGAGACTCCGGTTGCTCGCGTATGGCTCGACGGCACGAGAGACGGCGACGAGGTGAGAGAACTCGTTGATGCACTGCTCGGGAGGTCCATTCCATCGGTTGTGCTCCCGAAACAGAAGATACAGCGAAGGCGAATCGGACTCGGCCGAGGCCTCGGAGATCTGATCCCGAACGATGAAGAGAACCCGCTACCGACCCAACTGCAACCGACCGCGGGACAACGTCCAACGATCGTCCGGGTCGCCGTCATCGAATCGACAGCAGGTGTCACCGTCGAGATCGAGGACGGCACAGGGGATGTCTACTGTGAGCCCGTCGGTGACGAGGACACTATCGATCGGGCCGTCATGAGCGGCGTCATGAGGATCGTCGACGGCTGCCAAGGCGTACGCATCGAGATCACCGATGTCGAGACTGTGGATGGCACCGTTCTGATGGCGACGGCGATCCGTGACGATCAGCGATCCGTGGGGGCAGCGTTCGTCGAGTACGGTCGGCCCTATGCCGTTGCGCGTGCGGGGCTCGCTGCTCTGTCCGACCTTTGATGGCGATCGACATCACGTGCCCCGACTGTGAGGAGTCGGAAAACCTCGTGGGCTCGCGCTCGGCAGAGTCCATCAGAATGCGGTGCGAGAACTGTGGCGCAGAGTGGAACAGAACTCTTGCCAAGAAGTGTGCCACTTGTGGCGGTGACGACCTGCAGATCGTTCCGCTCGCGATCGTCGAGAAATCGCGAGGAACACAACTCTCGGTGGTTGGCACTCGTCCTGTGCACCTGTGTTCCGTGTGTGACGCCGATGTGCTTCGGCACTACCACGATCATCGTCCGAATCCTCTGATGCCAACGGATCTCCCTACCGTTGGTGAGGAGCATCTCAACGGCTAGAAGTCACGCAGTGGCCCGCTCCGATGCCGGCTCCGGTGTCTTTGTCGGTCTTGTGACAACATAGGTCGCAATTGCGATCGCAAGGAGCCACATGGCGAATCTTGCGTACGGCGCGGTCACGAACCAGATGGTTGTGATGCCGAAGGACAACACGATTGCACCAACAGCGATCATCTTCGCTCGGATCGTGAAACCGCTCCCAGATCTCCAGTCGCAAACGATTCCTCCGAAGAATCGATTGGTCACCAACCAGTGATCGAAGCGTTCCGATGACTTCGAAAAGAAGAACGCTGCCAGAAGTATCGGGCCCGTTGTCGGCAACATGGGAACCACCACACCGACAAAGGCGATGCCGACCCAGATCCAACCGAGGACCATGAGCACGCCGCGTAGGACAGGGTTCTTGACAACTGCCATCGCCGAAAGCGTAGAGAACGCTTTCCCCGACAGCATGTCGGCTGTAAGGTCGGTGCATGCGCGACTGGGTCAAGAATCTTCTGTCACCGCGTGTCGGGGAACGTGTGGCCGGCACACCGACGAGCGCCAGTGGCTCCTCGTCGTTCTTCCTGTGGTGGGATCTGCCGTACGGAGAGCGTCTGGTCGAGGTGTCCGTCACGTTGGAGGTGGCAAGGCGTCCCGAGATCGACCGGCTCGTCTCTTTCGCGATCCAAGGGGCATTGGTCAAACCCGGTGGAGGAAGCTGCCATCTTGGGCTTCAGCATCACCCCCGATTCCCCGACCGCAGCGCAGTCAATTGGGACGGATACACCGCAAAGGGACAGCCACTCGATTCGACGATACCCACCCTTCCGTCGGCTACCGATGATGTTGCGACGCGAAACTTCCCATGGCAACAGGGGGTGCCCTATCAGTTCACGATCGAACGTGGGGAGGAACATTCGGACGGGATGTTCCCTTGGGCAGGATCGATCACCAACCTGCAAACGGGGAAGCGAGAGCTGATCCGTGAGTTGACCAGTCCCAGCCCGCACATGCGGGCTCCCGTCTTGTATGTCGAGTCCCACGCACCGTGTGACGGCCCCGGTTTCGAGGCACGATGGTCGAATGCTACCGCGGTATCGATAGGGGGCGGCGTGCGGGCGGTGAGGTCGATGCGGGTCGACTACCAGCCACATGCGGCGGGGGGCTGCACCAATACGAACTCGAGCGTTGAGGGGACGAGATTCGTGCAGCGCGCAGGCCAGATGCGGACAACGAAACCGGGTACCACGATCCGCCTCGATTGATGGATGATTCGCCCTACCATTAGCCGACCTGGGGCGTTTAGCTCAGTCGGCTAGAGCACCGCCCTTACAAGGCGGGGGTCACTGGTTCGAGTCCAGTAACGCCCAC
>CAZWMX010000222.1:0-2740 GCA_964635205.1 uncultured Acidimicrobiaceae bacterium
ATGTTCCCGAACGAACTGGCACGACAGCACAGAGCCAAGGTGCGGATGGCGATCGCCTTCCCGATCGTTGGCCTCGCCGTTCTGGCTGTGCTCTTCTATGTCCAGGACTTCCCCAGACCCCTCTGGCTCTGGGCGCTCTTCGCTGCCGCCTTCGTCTTCCTCGAATGGAAGGCCGTGGAAGTCAACGACAAGCTTCTCGCCTCGCCGAGCGTCATGGTGATCATGACCGCTGCGGTGGTTTTCGGACCGACGTCTGCGATTCTTGGCTGTGCGGCTATGGCTGCGCTCGGTCTTCTCCAGATCGAGGACATCAAGGATCGCCGCTGGTTCCAGCCTGCGGCCAATTTCGGTCAGCTAGTCGTGACCGCCGCCGTGTCGATTGGTGTGATGTCACTGATTCTCTCGGCCACGAATCGTGAGTCGATTCCTTGGATCGCGCTTGCGTCCGTGATCGGAGCGATCACCTATGGCTTCGTCAACTATCAACTCGTAGCCTTCATTTTCCGGAGGGTGTATGGGCACCGACTCGCTGACCCGTGGTCCCACGTCGCCCAGATCATGATCCCCTTTGTTGGTATGGGCTTCCTCGGTGGCCTCCTCGGAGCCACCTACCTGCTGCTCGGCACCGCAGCGATCCCACTCATCGGCATCGTGTTCTTCACGGGCTACATGGCCTTCGAGTCCTATGCCAAGTTGCGTCAGGCCCAGCTCTCAACCCTTGCAGGGTTCATCAAGGCGCTCGAGGCGAAGGACCTCTACACGCGTGGTCACACCGAGCGTGTCGCCTACTTCTCGAACATGATCGGTGAGCAGATGGGCTTCAACGGCACCCGGCTCGAGACGGTTCGGTGGTCGGCGCTGATCCACGACGTGGGCAAGCTCGCTGTTCCCCGTGACCTCATCCGCAAGAAGACAAGGCTCACAAAGGAGGAGTACGAAGAGATGCAGGGCCACGTGCATCACGTGGAGGATCTGCTCAACGAGGTCGAGTTCCTCAGGCCGATGGTCGAGATCGCCTCGAACCATCACGCCTACTTCGACGGTGGCGGATACCACGGCTCGAATGGTGAGGACGGTGAGGCACCCTCGCTCGAAGCGAGAATCCTCGCGGTCGCCGACTCGTTCGATGCGATGACGTCGACTCGCTCATACCGCGTCGCCCTGACACAGGAATATGCCTTCAAGGAACTCCAAAAGCACGGCGGCACTCAGTTCGACCCGGAGGTGGTCGAGGCCTTCATAGCGGCGCTCACTGCGGCAGGTGAGCAGTACGGCTCACCGATCGAGATCACCGAGCAGGAAGCGCGTCGCAGGGCAGAGGTTGGTATGGGTCAGGAGCACGCTATCGATCCGATGCATGCGCGGCGACGCGCGGACGAGGGAACGGAGGCCGCCCATGGCTGAGTCCCGCGTCAAGGTTCTCACGATCGTCGCATGGATCGCCCTTCTCGTGAGTGCTGGTGTGTTCGTGGCTGTTGGTGTCAAGGACACAGGCATCGACACCCTCCCGTGGCTACTTGATGTGGCGTTGTGGTCGATCGCGATAACAGGGACTGCCCTGATCACGGTTCCAGCACCCTCCGGATCGCGTCTCAGCCTCGGCATCGGCGCCGCAGTCGCCGCTTCGGTTCTCCTCGACGATCCCATTGCACTCGGAGCTTCGATCTCGATCGCCCTCGTGGTGTCCTGGCTGATCCAGAGCCGCCTTGGCATAGGTGCGCTTCGCACCTATGACGATTATCTCGCCGATTCGCTCTCGATGGTCCTGTACGGCGTTGTGTTCGCCTACTCGTTCGAGCTGATCGCCGTGTCCGTCGATCTCGAGCCCACGTGGTCCGTGCTCGGAGCTGTGACCCTGGCGGGTCTTGCGTGGTTCGGGCTGCGTGCAGCCGTTGCTGCGTTCGTCGGCCTCGAGAGAAGCGATCTCGCTGGTAGATACCTGTGGTTGCTCGCCCTGGAGGATTGGGCCGTTGTGCTTTCGATGTTCGCTGGAGGAGCCTTGTTCGGCCTCGCGTGGTCGGTCATGGGTGTGTGGGCGGTAGCGGTTGCGATTCTTCCCTACGCATTCGCTCATACCGCGTTCGAACGCTACTCGTCGACCCGTGTGACGTACGGCCAGACGATCAGGGCGCTCGCCCAGATTCCCGAGGTCGCAGGACTCGCTCCGTTGGGTCACTCGACCCGTACGTCCGATATCGCGGTGGCAATCGCCCAAGAGATGGGCCTCAGGCCGTCGGACGTCACTGAACTCGAGTACGCAGCGCTGATGCACGATGTTGGACGTATCACGCTCAACGAGCCGGCGATTCTCCGAGCCGGATTCACCGATGAGGACATCGCGCGCTGGGGTGCGCAGATAATCGCAGAAGCACCGTATCTCCTGCACGTGAGCGAACTCGTCAGACTCCAGCATCGTCCCTATCGGTCCCCCGGTGTCGAGTTCGACCCCGATATTCCGATGACCTCGAAGATCATCAAGGTCTCGAGCGCATACGACCAGGCCCAGATCGAGCAAGGTCTCTCGCCCGTCGAGTCGCTCGAGAGGATTCACCAGGGCTCAGCCTACGAGTTCGACCCGAGAATCGCAGCGTCGCTGCGGAGAGTCTTGGTGTTCCGCGGAGTGATAGCGCACTGAACAGACGTACTACGTACTACGTGCCTCACTCTGCCGCACTCCCAGGGACCCCCGTCACCTTGTGTGCAAACAGGCTCAGCGGTTTCCTCATCTGATCCTCGAGGA
>CAZWMX010000223.1:0-2724 GCA_964635205.1 uncultured Acidimicrobiaceae bacterium
GGCGCTGTCCCGCGAGGGGTGAGGTGGGCAGCGATGTCTTCAACGTCAAGGCTTCCCTCGGCGATAGCTACAACGAGATGGAAGGCGTCATCGTCAGCCAGCTCGACTGGCTCCCCGTTTGTATCAAGAAAGACTGTTGTCGCCAGCCATCCGAGCCGTTTGTTGCCGTCGACCAATGCATGATTCGTCACTATCGAGTGGAGAAGGGCAGCCGCTTTGAGTGTGAGCGTTGGGTACGCGTCCTCACCGAATGCGCTCGACATGGGTCGGACAACTGCTGAATCCAAGAGTCCCAGATCTCTCACCGGTCCGATCTCAAGACGACGTACGAAGCCGAGCAGATCCTCAAGCGTGAGATACTCGACGCCGCTCACACAGAGCCGAGGCGATCGAGAACGTCGCCCCACTGCTCGATCATCTGATCGGTGCTGTCGGCAATCGTCTTGGCGTGACCGGTCCGTTCATAGCGGTCGAGCACGGCGCGTCGGATGATCTCCTGGCGCGACAAACCTTCGTCTTTGACGAGCTCGTTGAGGGCTCGCTCGAGTTCTTCATCCGTGCGAACAGTGAACGCCATGACAATATGGTATCACGACGGTATCACACCGCAAGCGTTCGCTTCGCTCTCGTCGTTTTCTGCCTGGTGGCTAGACGTTACGTGGTGTAGTCGAGGGCATCGGGTCGCTGGGTGCCCGGTGCTTTAGGTTCGAGTCCCACCCCCGGAGCCGTGGAACCCAAGTGGGGTAAGGGTTTCGGGCGCTATGGGAGACTCCTGTCTTCTCTCGGGACGCGCTCAGGACGCGTTTCGGTCACGGGTACCGCTACTTGACACCGGATCTTGACATGTCACAGGAGGGTGACGCGCTCTTGGCTCGGCCCGGATTGTTCCCAGGGTTGCTAGGTCCACTGGCGTTGCGACGGATCCCATCTGGTCGCTTCGATCGTATCGTCGAGGATTGGTGTCCATAGCTCGTTCCAGATCAGAGCGAAATCTTCGAATCCCGATACGCCATCGATGTTGAAGTCGGAGAGGTATGACTCGATGTTCGCCCGCCAGTCAGTTGGTAGCTCTGGTGGATTGTGGGGGAGTGGGTCATGCCGGAGAGTAAAGGTTTCGGAGACCGATTGACGAACTGTCTGTAGCTCCGGGATTGGATATGTCTGCGCGATGAGGACAGTGTCGTAGGCGTCCTTGGGTCGGCTGGATCCACCAGACCGGTATCGCCTGTCCACGGCATGGAGCTTCTCCGACATTTGCTGTGAGATTGAAATCATCGGAACACGAAGCTTGCTCAGGTTCATGAATTCGAGGAGTGGTACGTTGATCTCGACGATTTCGACCGGGCGTTGGTCGTTCTCGATGTAGTTGATGTCGAGATGGAATGCCGCGAACTCGCGGCCAGCAACGAATGCGACCATGCGGTAGCGGTGTCCGCCTTCGACTTCTCCTCGCAGCTCTGTTGGTTGGCTTGCTTCGAAGGTGAATGCGTCGTCGAGGTTGGTGGCGAGTGCCGCGTCAAAGAACGGGCCGAAATTGTGCGCGTCATCGAACCAGTTTGAGTCGATGTCGCGGGTTGCGCGAACCTGAGCGCCAATTCTCCAAATCAACGCGGCGCCGCCTTTGAGCGCCCAACGATCCCCGTCGACAGCGGTGAACCGAGCGACGAGCCTCTGGAACGCGATCTCCTTACGGAGCCGGTCGTGTGCCACCCCCTGAATCCTGGCTGCGCTACGGATGCGATCGTCGAGGGCACGCCGAAGGTCATCGGCGTCTGCGTATCGACCGATCACGTTGCCTCAAGGGACTCTACGAGCCGCATCACGTCCGGATAGCGGTCTGCTTCCAGATCGATCTGGCTCCTTCGAATGATGCCTCGCTCGAGAGCTTCACCCAAAGCCTGTGACGCGAGTTGCTGATCGGACGCGGCGACGTCCGCGATTGTGCGCAACGGTGACGTTACGGTGATCCCCTCTCGGCGGATCGTCTCATCGGGTCGCAGCGAAGATGTGTGTACCACGACACCGTGTTGGGATCCAGTGAAGGGCCTATCGACGGTGATATGGACCCTGGCCGGCATGGCATCTGAGACGCCGTAGACAACAAGTGCCGTCAAGTGGCTGGCCGCTGCTGGCTCTCCAACCCACAAGATCGCCTGTTGTATGTCTTCGTGTGGCATTGACGGGAACCGGGCGATACGGTACAACCCATATCGCATCCGCTGCAACGCCCCAGTCTTGGTGTAGTGGGTCAGCAATCGTCTGCTCACACCGACCGAATCGGCTTGAGCAGTTGTGAAGTAGCCAGATTGTGGCTCGGCTATGTCGTAGAGGCGATGCAAAGCAACCATTGGAATGAATGTTACAGAAAACGTAACATCTGTCAATGGTGTGTTCAGAGGCTCGGCGGCGATGTGCGTCCTTGCGAGGCTGTTCTCAATGTTCTTGGTGTGAGTCTTCGGGTGGTTCGCAGGAGGCGTACCTCATCACGAAGATCGGCGAAGGGATTAACCCAACCTCCGCCTGTCAGGACGCGCTCAGGACGCGTTTCATTGAAAACTGGTGAAAGGTGCTGCAAACTGGTGAACACTCGAAACCCTTGGTACATATGCGTCAACCGGCATAACCCCCGGTCAGGGCGTCGCGGTGGAACGGACTGTTAATCCGTTTGCCGTGGGTTCAAGTCCCACCCCCGGAGCCAGGAACCCTGGTACAGGTGGGTTTCAG
>CAZWMX010000224.1:0-2711 GCA_964635205.1 uncultured Acidimicrobiaceae bacterium
TGGAACCTCATCAGCAGCGTATTCGCAACCATTCCGCCATCGACCCGTAGCTCGGGGAGTTCACGACCTGTGTCGGCAACCATGGCATCGAGCACGTCCTTGGTCTGGAACGCGGTCGCTTCCAGGACAGCTCGTGCGAGGTGACCCTTGTTCGAATACATCGTGAGTCCGACGAGTACACCTCGTGCATCATCGCGCCAGTGAGGTGCGAACAACCCTGAGAACGCGGGCACGAAGTACACGTCTCCGTTGTCGGAAACGGTCGACGCAACGGCTTCGATCTCCCCGGCGGTGTCGATGATTCCGATGTTGTCCCGCAACCACTGAATCGCTGATCCCGCGATCGCCACCGAACCTTCCAAAGCGTACTTGGCGGGTTCACCCGCCACCTGATAGGCCACGGTGGTGAGAAGACCCGATTGTGACCGGACGATGTCTGTCCCCGTGTTCGAGACGAGGAACGCCCCGGTGCCATAGGTCACCTTCGTGTCACCTACGCCGAACGCAGCCTGCCCCACAAGGGCAGCGTGTTGGTCTCCGAGGATCGTCGTGAGCCGCGTACCTTCGAGAACACCGGAACACGGGCCGATGTCGCCGATGGATGGCACGATCTCTGGGAGCATTGCCCGGGGGATGCCGACAGCGTCCAGGAGCTCGTCGTCCCATGAGAGTGACTCGAGGTCCATGAGCATCGTCCTGCTCGCATTGGTCACGTCCGTGACATGACGACCGGTCAGGTGCCATGCAAGCCAGGAGTCGACCGTCCCGAAGGCAAGCTCTCCATCATCTGCCCGTTGTCTGAGGTCTGGATACTGATCAAGAAGCCACCTGACCTTCGGTCCGGCGAAGTATGTCGCCGGAGGCAGGCCGGTCTTGGCCCTGAACGCGTCCGCGCCATACGTCGACGCAAGAGACTTGGCGATCTCAGCCGTCCTCGTGTCCTGCCACACGATCGCGTTGGCAACTGCCTCACCGGTTCGTCTCTCCCAGATGACGGTCGTCTCGCGCTGGTTCGTGATACCGACACCGGCGAGATCCGAAGCACGAATACCGGCGATGTCGAGCGCCTCGGTAACGACGGAAGTCGTGTTGACGAGGATCTCATCTGGATTGTGCTCGACCCATCCCGGTCGTGGCAGTACCTGTTCGTGTTCCTTCTGGGCCATCGAGACGAAGCCGCCCTCTGCGTCAACAATGACGAAGCGAGAACTCGTTGTGCCCTGGTCGATGGCACCTACGTATTGACCCATGGACGTCTCCGGTTGTCAGGGTTAGTCGTTCAGCTCTCCGGTGAATTGTCGCGTTTCCTCGCCGCCGTTGACGATGAACCGCTCGATCACCTCGGCCGCACGGTACACCGATACGTCGATGTCGGACCGCTCAACCTTCTTGAACCTGCTGAGCACGAAGTCCGCGGGGTCCATACGACCAGGCGGACGACCGACACCGATCTTGAGGCGCCAGAAGTCGGGCGTGCCGAGCGTACCTGCCACAGATCTCACCCCGTTGTTGCCACCGTGCCCTCGCGCCCACTGCATCTTCAGCTTCCCGAGGGGAACGTCGATGTCGTCGTGGACAACGAGCATCTCGGAGAGATCAACGCCGTAGTACCGGACGAGGGGTTGGACGGCCTGGCCCGATTCGTTCATGAACGTCGAGGGCAGCGCAACCACAGCGCGGTGACCGTCGATGTTGATATCTGTTGCCTCGGCACGGATACGTTGAGGTGCTCGTTTCAGGGTTGCCGACATATCTGCGAGGAAGCGCGATACGGCTTCCGCGCCGATGTTGTGGCGAGTCCCTGCGTAGTCGGATCCCGGGTTCCGAAGCCCGACAACGAGCCGAATGCCGGACGTGGCGATCAGCCCTCGTCCTCTTCGGCGCCTGCTTCGGCATCCTCGCCCTCGGCAACCTCTTCGCCCTCTTCACCTTCAAGGACTTCTTCGCCCTCGAGCAGCACAGGCTCTTCGACGATCTCGGCAGCCGGCACGCTGACCGTGACAATGGGGTAGTCGGCTTCAGAGACGTACACAACTCCGTCGAGTTCGGGAAGGTCCCCAATCGTGAGTGTGTCGTGCAGGGCCATACCGGAGATGTCCAGCTCGATGGATGAGGGGATCGCGTTCGGCAGTGCACTGATCGTCACACTCGGCTCGAGGGTGTGGAGGATTCCCTCTTCCTCGATCACGCCGATGGGTGTACCGACGAAATCGATGGAAACCTCAGCTTCGATCTCGACGTCGAGACGCACCTGGATGAAGTCGAGGTGGTCGATCTCTCCGCGAACCGGGTGGCGGTAGATCTCGCGAGCAACGGTGAGAACCGACTTGCCGTCGACATCGACCTCGATGATCGCGTTGAGCCCTGCTTCTGTGTGAAGCACGGAATAGAGATCACGTCGGGATACATGGATCGCGATGGAGTCGATGTCGGTTCCATAGACGACACCAGGTACCCGACCGTCGCGACGAAGCCGCTTTGACGCACGGCTTCCCGCTGTTTCACGCTTGGTTGCGCGCAGGGTTTCCTGCTGCATGGGGGATTCTCCTCGGAAATCGGATGAGGCTTGGTCTGAGAGTGTAGGCAATCTTGACGGGAAGTGGCAGGGAACAGGCTTCAGGTTTCAGGTGTCAGATTTCAGGGAAGGAATGAGAAACGGATGGTTCGCGATGGGTTGTCTCGGTTCGGATCCACAAGCACTATCGACTGCC
>CAZWMX010000225.1:0-2651 GCA_964635205.1 uncultured Acidimicrobiaceae bacterium
TAGAGCGCCTGCCTTACAAGCAGGAGGTCACTAGTTCGAATCTAGTATCGCCCACCGATACCCCTTGTAGTCCTCTGCACTGCAAGGGGTTTTGCTTTATGGGTACAACATGACCTTCCCCCGATTAAGTGGGCACTCAGTTAAGTCCCGTTTTCGGGGAGCAGATCATGTGAAGGTCAGGGCAGAATATGAAACTGAGTGAAAGCACGGTGGCAAGAAGAAGCTACTCCAACCAGGAGTAGGAGCGAAGCTGGTTTTCATGGTTCGGAGCCTCGTGAGACCGCTTGAAGCCGTATCACTTCCGTGCCTCCGTGCAACACGATCAACTCGACCCTGTCGGCGTCGGTCGAAAACGTGTGTGCCTCGATTTTTGCACCAGGGTGAATCGTCGGATAGTGTATTTCATCAACCACCGCACCCGACGTATCGACGAACTGCACACTCACATCCTCCATGTCTCCGCTCGGGCATAGCCTGAAGGTGTAGTCCTCTTCTTCCACGAAGAATGTGAGCGCCAAATCCTTGTTGGCGAAGTGTAGACCCCGGGTTTGCTGATAAGGATACATCCACTCAGTCCATCCGAGGCTTTCTCCCGGCCCCAGTTCAAAGTAGTCGTCGAAGCCCGGCGTGATGCCGCCCCACATTTCGACGTATCCGAGCGTCGACTCCGACCCGGAGAACAGCCTCCTGAGATCGGGCGGCGGATTTTCTCCCCAGGCCCATATGTTGACCCCGGGATTCACATTAGCCGGAAATATCCGAACGATACCTTCTTCCGTATCGTGGGAGTATGCGCTGTAGAAGCCTTCCTTCAGTGTGCCTGCGAGGAGGTCGCCCGTGCTTTTCCATCCCGCGAGGTACCTCATCGGATTCCTCTCCCATAGCTGGCGGCGCTCCGGATGGTAATCGAGCATCCAGTCGTTGAACGGTCGATCGGTCGCGTAGACGGTCTCAGTCGGGATAATGAATTCGGTTGCCGGTGTTATCTAGCCCAAAGTTCTTTTTGATTCTCCCACACAAGTAGCTATTAATATTAAGGATAGGGCTCAATGGAAGTTGTTGATTCTGACTACACTACAACTTGGGCGAGGTGCCGAGTAGCTCAAAGACTCGGAGTTGTAGTCGTGTCGGCTGGGTGAGGAGTTCGAACTCAGTTCCGGTTTGATTTGTTCGGATCGTATTGAGGCACAGCGTCGAGAGGTCCTTCAAGAGTGTTTGATAGCTGTGAACCGGATAATCGTCCTCGGTGCGCTTTGAAGCCGCCTTGCGCAGAGCCTTCTCGGAGCGCTTGGCAGGCGCGACGATCGAGCTGCGCGCCGCGGCCGCCGCCTCTCCGTCATCGTCGTCGAAGAGAATAGGCGCAAGCACCTGCCGCATGTGCCACTCTACGTAATAGGCGAGCATGCAGAGAAAGACGTGCGCGCGCACGCGCTCTTCGAGCCGGTGGCGAACGGGCCGGATTTTCAAATCGACGGTCTTGAGGCTTCGGAAGGCCCGCTCGACCTTCGACAGATTCTTGTAGGCCGCGACAACCTTCGGAGCCGGCATTTGCTTCTTCCCCAGCGAGGTGCGAAGCAGGTAAAGGCCGTCGAGCTTCGATTCCTCGGCGATTTTCTCCTCGTTGCGCCGATAAGAGAAGCTCCGCTCCGTGATCTCGAGCACGAAGTGTCCCGCGACGTTGTAGCGGTCCATCACGCGGCCTACGCGAAGGCCAATCTTGTCCTTACCGCGCAGCGGGCGCCGCTCGCGCTCTATGGCCGCGACCACCTTCTCAAACAGACGCTCGGTCTCGTCGAGCAGTTCTTCGCGCTTGCGCGATCGCTCCTTGGCCAGGAACGGGTTGCGACACAGGACGAGGCGCTCGCCCGGATAATCGGGCGAGACGATCTCGGCCAGATCGCGCTCGTCGAAGAGCGTTGTCGGCACGAGGCCCTGGCGAGCGAGCTTCTGAATGGCCGGCGCGCGCAGCGCCGTGATCCAGTCGAGATGCGCCGGGCGAAGCTCCTCTTCGATGCGTGCTCCGGTGATAAGTCCCCTATCGCCGATTATGACTAGGCGATCGAAGCGCCCCTGAAGCTTCTTCAGCTGAGGCCCGAGCGTCGTCGGATCACCTGTATTTCCCTCGAAGACCTCGACCGCCATCGGACAACCGTCCTCGTTGCACAAAAGCCCGTAAATTATCTGAGGGAAGCCTTTCTTTCGGTCGCGGCTATATCCGAAAAGAGCAAGCGTGCAGTGCGTGCCCGTGTAATAGCTCGAACTCACGTCGCAGAGCACAGGCGAGAACTTCCCGGACTCGGGAGCGGAAAGATGCCTTTTCACGAGCTTCGCCTCGATGCGCTTCTGTCGCCCGCGCAGCCAGTCCATGGCCGCATAGAGATCGTCCTCGCTCACCTCTTCCTCTCGCTGAAGGCCGAGAACATGCCCGAGACTCGTACTGGCCGTCTCTGCGCTTAACGAGCGTGCGGTCGCGAGCTTCGAGCCCGGATCCAGAATCTGCGCCACGATCATCGCAAGGGCCAGGTCGCGCTCTTTCGAGGGACGCGAGGCGAGAAGCTGCTCAAGGCCGATCTTCTTGAGCGTTCCGAGCACAGCGGCGACGTGTCCGTGTGGGCGCGAGCGCACGATATCGAAGGCGTCCGAGGCCGGCA
>CAZWMX010000226.1:0-2631 GCA_964635205.1 uncultured Acidimicrobiaceae bacterium
GCGACGACCTGCCACTGCGCACTTTCGAGCGGTATCGGCCCAAAGAGCCGGCCGTCGGAGCGGGAGAGCGGGCGGTTGTCTCCCAGGACCCAGATGTGGCCCTCGGGAACCGGCCACTCACCATCGGGTTCGGTCACGCCGTTGGCCCAGCGGTCGGCAAGCACGGCTCCGTTGATCGTCACCCTGCCGTTCTCGATTCCGACCTGGTCGCCGGGGATCCCGATGACCCGTTTCACAAGGTTCATCCCGGTGCCGGTGGGGTCGTTGAACACGACGATGTCGCCGCGTTGGAGCGGTCCCGTTCGGCGTTTCGCAACGATCCAGTCGCCGGACTCGAGCGTGGGGGACATCGATGCTTCCCTGATCTCGAAGCGCCTGAGTACACCGCGCAGCGCTGCAGCCGCCAGAAGAGCGACACCGATCGATGCAGCGATGATCCCCCGATTGCGCATACACGCTCCTTGTCCGTCCCTCTTCCGACCGGACACCGTTCCTCACGGTTACAGCCATCGGTAATGTTGACGCTACACCCCCAACGACGGAGGTCCAGGTGAATCTGATCAAACGCATACTGCGTCCCACCCATGTAGCAAATGCCCACTGCGACCTGTTCTGTGGCGTCTACGACCCGGCCCAAGCCAAGATCGAGGCGATGTCCTGCCTCAAGACCGCTGAGAAGTACCAGGCATCCGATGACGAGGTCTTCCGTGCGCGCGCCATTGCCATCAAGGAGGAGCGCGCCGAACTGGTGAAGCACCATCTCTCGGTGCTGTGGACCGACTTCTTCAAGCCACACCACATCGAGCAGTTCCCGGGTCTTCACGACCTGTTCTGGCGGGCGATCAAGGCTGCCGGTGACGCCAAGAAGTCAATGGACCCAGCCGTGTCCCAGGGGCTGATCGACCTCATCGACGAGATCAGCGACGTGTTCTGGCAGACAGAAGAGTCGAAGGCGACAGGGGTGTACCCACCGAGCTAGGTCGCGCAGCGATCCAGCCCGGTCGTAGTACGTACTTCGTATTACGTATTACGACGGCCTGCGCAGCAGGTCGTAGAGCAGGCTGCCGATTCCGAGAGCGACACCTGCGTACACGGCCCCGCCGACGATGAGAGCGAGCGTCGCCGAGATCAGCGGTGAACCCGCGATGCCCGTTGAAACCGCCCACGACACGGCGCCGGCGACAAAGGCGGCCGGTACCGCGAGGGGGATCGCTCTCCCCGCTCCCTCGAGCATCGGGCGAAGCCCTGCACGGGCGTCGGCCGGCCAGTACCACACACCCATCAGCACCGCCGTGTAGGCACCAAGAGTCAGAACAGATGTGATCGCAACGCCTTCGATGCCGAAGGCGGAGTGCATCACGAAGTAGAGGGGGACGGCGAGGATCGTGACGACTGTCCCGATGATGACGGGTGTCCACATCTCCCTCTTCGCATAGAACGCTCTGGTGATGATCTGGAGTGCACCCCATACCGGTATCCCGAATGCGTACATGAACAGTGCTGCTGCCGCCGCAGTTGTGTCCTCAGACGTGAATGGGCCGCGCTCGAACAGAACCCGAATCGTCGGAACGGATATTGCAGCAACGATGCCTGCAGCACCGATCGACAGGACAAGCACGTACCGCATGGCCTTGTCGACGGTTGCAAGCAGCGCCGGACGGTTTCCCTCCGCGAACAGGCGTGCCAGCGTGGGGTAGGCAGCGACGGCTGCGGCCTGGGCGATGACACCGACGGGCACGAACATCGTGCGTCTCGCGAACTGCAATTGGGTCTGTGCACCTTCCCCAACCATGGCGCCGAAGACGGACATGAAGAACTCGTCGAGGGCAACGACCGACTGGCCGAGCATCAGGGGAAACGCGATCACGATGTATGCGATGACCGCTGGATGCTTCCAGGGCGCAGACATGGAGAGTTTCATGCCAACTCGCCTGGCACCCCAGATCTGAATGGCGAAGTTGCCGACGAACGCTCCGACCAGAGCTCCCCAGATGAACCCGGCAGGGTCGGCATCACCTGTGACCACCAGCCATGAGACACCGCCGGTGATGATCCCGAGGTTGTAGATGATCGGCGCGAGGGTCGGGATCGTGAAGACACCCTTGGCGTATTGCACGGCGGCGAACATCGCACCGACAACGAAAGCGAACTGGGCTGGGAGCACGATACGCGTGAGTCGTATCGTGTCGTCGACCTGGTCGGGCGTGAAGTCGGGGAAGAGCCCGGAGATCAGGGACGGAGTCGCTACCCAGGCAACTGCGATGAGGGCCGCGATCCCGAGTGCGAGCCATCGGATGATCGCGGAGAAACCGGCCCATCCTGCGTCCTCGTCGTCGTCGGCCATGTACTTGGCAAAGATGGGGATGAAGGTGATCGTGAGAAAGCCACCGGCCAACAGATAGTTCGCAAAGTCGGGGATCCGGAACGCAGCGACGTACACATCGGTGATGCCATCGGCGCCGAGCATCCACGCAAAGATCATGTCGCGGACGATCCCGAGGATACGCGACAGCAAGATGCCGCCGGCGACGAGGATCGCAGCAGCTCCCACATCGCCGCGGCGGAGACGTTTCATGAACGTTTGCACGCCCGCCACGGTAACGGGGTACGTAGTACGTAGTACGTATTACG
>CAZWMX010000227.1:0-2627 GCA_964635205.1 uncultured Acidimicrobiaceae bacterium
CGTATCAGTCGGAGGCTTTCATAGGTCGTGTGCTTGATGCGCTGATCGCAGATACCGACGGTCCGGATGAGGTCATCGTTGTTGACAACGCGTCGACGGACACCACTCGACAGATCGTCGACAGGCCGGGCGTGCAGCTCGTCGCCCTGGAAGAGAACGTCGGATTCACCGGTGGCTGTCACGCAGGCGTCGACGCATCCCGAGGTGACACGATCGTGTTCCTCGGCCATGACACACTCCCCCGACCCGGATGGATACGGCCACTTGTTGATGCACTGGGCGAACCCGTCGTCGGTGCCGCAATGGCCACCGTCGAAGATGCAGACAACCCGGGAATGTTCAACACCTCGGGTGGTCACCTGACGTACTACGGCATTGCGTGGGTGAGCGACCTCGGAGAGCCGATACCGCACGACGAGCCAGCACTCGTTGACGTTGCGTTCCCCTCGGGGTCGGCGATGGCGATCAGACGTGATGTGTGGGATCGCTTCGGCGGGTTCCGCCGCGACCTCTTCATGTACCTCGAGGACACGGACCTTGGCTGGCGGCTCCGACTCGCAGGGTTACGCGTTGTACGTGTCCCGCAGTCCCGGGTGGCCCACGAGTACGACTTCTCGAGGACACCGACAAAGATGTTCTGGCTCGAGCGAAACCGCCGAATCCTGCTCGCCACGAACTACCGGATGTCGACCCGGATCCTCCTGGCTCCCGCCTTCTTCGCAGCCAACCTGGGTATCGCGATCGTTGCACTGAGGGACGGATGGTTCAAACAGAAAGTGAACGCATGGAAGGACTTCGTGCGCACACGCTCACGATGGCTGCCGGACAGGCGAACAACCGCATCGCTTCGAACCATCGGCGACGCGGACATGCTCAGCACGATGGACTGGTCGGTGTCGAACATCAGGCAGGTCGACACTCCGAGTGGCGTGGGTGTCGCCGGCCAATTCTTCAAGCGGTACCTTCGGGCCGTGTTACCGGTCGTCAGATGGTTCGATCGTCGAGCCGGATTCGCTGCCCGGGATGTCTGACTGGAGGGCGATCGACTCGGCGAGATCCCTGATCCGTTCCTCAGATCTCGACACGGCAACCGATAGCTGAAGCAGAACACCAAGGATCACCAACACCGCGATCACGAACACCGTCGTTGTACCGGACTGGATACCAAGCGCCTCGGAGAGCCTGTCCACGAACGGTCGGAGCAGTGCCAGAAGGATCATCCCGATCCCGACTGCAAGCCAGATCGCAGCGAAACGTTCCTTGAGTCGCCCGGCCCGCACCAGGGCAAGGACGAGGACGAATCCTCCAACGGCGATGACAATCGTGAGAATCTGTGCCGCCGTGCTCATCGAGCCATCCCCTGTGGTTTGCGTGCGATGAGTGAGATGACCAGCCTTCCAAGGTGGGCGCTCGCCGTCAAAGTGGGAGTGGCCTCCCCTGCTGTGCGCTGATCCATCGGGATCGAGACCTGTTCGATGGAAGCTCCGAATGCCCTTGCCTGGAGAATCGCTTCAACCGTATCGGCGAGATATTCAGCGGGGTACGCATCGGCAAAGTGACCGAGGAGCGGTTCGGAGATGACCCGGAAGCCCGATGTCACGTCGTCCAGTCGCACTCCCACGTTACGAGAGACGATGCCGGCAAGCACGCGCATCGCGACGCGGCGGTGACCGCCGGCCTGATACCCGGCCGCGAACCGTGATCCGATGACGAGCTCTGCTCCGGCGTCCGACCGCTCGATGAGCAGCGGGATGGCCTCAGGGGGATGCTGAAGATCGGCATCGACCTGAACAACTCGCTTGAATCCCTGGTTCACCGCGTAACGGAAACCGGTCCGCATTGCCCCACCCACACCAATGTTGATGGGCATCGTGAGCACGGTCGCACCACCATGGCGAGCGGCCGCAGAGGTTCCGTCCGAGGAACCGTCGTCGATGACAACAACGGGGTACCCGACGGCCTCGATGCGACGGACGACGTCACCAACGGTTTCGACCTCGTTGTGGGCCGGTACGACGGCGAGTGTTGACGGAGGATGCATCAGGGGCAACTGTACCGTGGCGGCCCGCGGACTCCAGCCACTCCCGGCTTGCGAGATCGCAAACCCGCACCACAGGCACCCTCTCTGCGCACCTACGGTGCGCGTCTCTCCATCTTGCTTCCACCCTCTCTGCGCACCCACGGTGCGCGTCTCTCCCGTCAAGGGAGAGACCAAGAAAACGAGCGAGCGGGCACCGTGGCGGGAGGACGTGCGTCTACGGGATTGCGTGGACGGTTGTACCGAGTTCTGCCCATTCGAAGAGGATGGCTGCCTTGTAATCCGGCTGGCGAACACAGCCGCCCGAGCCGAAGGTACCGAGCTGATCTTCGGTCTGCATCGGTCGCCCGTTCGGGTACCGCGGGATCGAATGGAACCCGTACGACCACTGATTCCCCCAGGTCCCAGGCCGGACGAAGCGCACCATGTGCTTCATCGTGATCCCACCGTAGGGTGCCCACGCGTTCACCGACTTGCTGAACACGGCGTATGTGCCGTTGTAGGGAATGCCTTTCTTTCCGGTCACGAGATAGGTGTCAACCAACTGATCGTTCTCGTCGATCATCCACAATCGCTGCTCAGAGTTGGA
>CAZWMX010000228.1:0-2603 GCA_964635205.1 uncultured Acidimicrobiaceae bacterium
GGGTCACGGTTTCCTCAACTCCCAGATCCCGTCGGAATCGATCACATCGTTGATCGATCTCGCGATTGCGCGTGGATCGTCGTCAAGAACCGCAGGATTGAGCTGGATGGACAACACCGGCCCATGCCGCTGCAACGTCGGAACGGCATCAACACCGACTTCGCCGGCGCGGGACCGTAGCTCCTCGAGCAAAGCAGGAGAATCCGTGACAAGAACCGAGTCGAGACCCGCAGCCCGGAGTGCTGCTTCGACCGTCTTCAGGTCAGAGGCGGACTCGCCTTCCATGTGTACGAGACCAAGCATCGCGTGGATGTAGAGCCCGCGGTCCTGGGGTTCTTCGATGGCGAGAAACGTGGCCATCGCTGCCCGTTCGGTGCCCTTTGGCAGCGGCAGCCACTCGATTCCGACCTCAACCCCGGATGAAGCCAGCGCACGCAACCACTTGTAGAACACCCATACCGAAGGCGACGAGAAATCGAACCAGAGCTGACCGTGGAATCTCATGGTTTCAAGCTATCAGCTTTCAGCCGTCAGCCGTCAGCCGAGCATACGGTCTGGCGCACCGAACGTTTGTTCGACTACAGTGGCCGTCATGACCCTTGTCGGCCAGCGAACCTTTGATGAACTTGGCACCCCACTCATGGATGTGCCGTTCTGCGTGCTCGATCTCGAGACAACGGGTCTCTCCCCCGACATCGACGCCATCACGGAGATCGGTGCGGTCAGGTACGAGCAGGGTGTCGAGACGGGTCGCTTCCAGACGCTGGTCAACCCCGACGCCCCGATCCCGCCGCGCATCACGGTCGTCACAGGCATCACACAGGCGATGGTCATCGATGCTCCAAGGATCGGGGAAGCGCTCCCGTCCCTACTCGAGTTCATCGGGGACGCCGTGATCGTGGGCCACAATGTCCGTTTCGACATGTCCTTCCTCAACGCCGCCTCGATTCGGCTCGGATACTCAAGACTGCCCAATCGCTCGGTGGACACCCTACGGCTTGCCCAGCGGCTCGTTCGCAACGATTTGCGGAGCTTCAAGCTGTCGAGCCTTGCTGCGCACTTCGGATCACCGACAACACCGAACCACAGAGCGCTCGACGACACGCTCGCAACCGCGCACGTGTTCTGGGCTCTGCTCGAACGTGCAGGTTCGATAGGTGTGACACATCTCGATGACCTGCTCGCGCTACCAACCATCAGGGGCGCCCGCGCCATCGGCAAGCTCGCCCTCACAGAAGACCTGCCGAGATCGCCGGGCATCTACACGTTCAGGGACAAGACGGGCGCGCCCATCTACATCGGGAAGGCCACGAATCTGCGCTCAAGGGTCCGGTCGTACTTCGGAGGAGACACGCGGCGTCGCATCGACGACATCCTGCGCGACCTCCACACCATCGACCATCAGGTGGCTCTCAACGAGTTCGAGGCCTCCGTGCTCGAGGTGCGAGCGATCGCAGAGCTCAACCCGCGCTACAACCGCCGGTCGAAGACGCCACGATCGCTGCACTGGGTGAGGCTCACCGCAGAGAAGTTCCCCCGTCTGTCCGTCACGAGAACATACGGTCAGGGTCTGCTGCACCTGGGACCCTTCAGAAGCCGCCACGGGGCCGAAACGGTCATGTACGCCCTGTGGGACACGAGTCCGATTCGCCGGTGTACGACTCAAGGTAGAGGGTGCGGATATGCAGAGTTCGGGATCGCGCTCTGCCCGCACGACGGATCCGTCTCCGAGACCGAATATCACGACATCGTCCAGGAACTGATCGATTCGATAGATCGGCAGCCCCAACCACTCTTTGACAGACTCACCCATCGTCTGGCGACACTTGTCGAACACCAACGCTTCGAAGACGCCGCTCTGGCAAAGGACCGGTGGCATTCTCTGAGCCGTGCCCTGATCGGAAGACGTGTTTGGTCATCACTGCAAATCTCCGGGTGTGTACGAGCCACAGATGCTCACGGGGTGTCGGTTGCGGTGAACCGAGGACGGCTCACCGCAACGTGGCGCGAGGGGCAATCGATCGAACTCGAGATGGATTCAGAGCGCCCCCGAGAGGATCATCCGTCGTCCCTGGCTGCGGTCGATGAAGCCACTCTTGCATGGAGATGGCTGACATCACAAGATGTGACACTCGACGACGTTACGGGTACCTTCGCGTGCCCCCCACACCCCGTGCCGACCCTCACGAAAATCACGGGAGACCGTTCCCGCCTCATCTTGTCGAGAGAATCCGAACCGACGACCACTCTACGTGGTCCCTCGAACATGACTAGACACCGCAGGTGACCACAGATTGGGCATTGTCAACCACGCGCCGTAACGCTAAGTTGAAGCTACAGCCTGATTTGGGGCGAGTGACCTATTGGTTACCACCCCGAATACGGCTTGAATGGACAGCGGATTCGAAAGCCCGTTGGACAGAGCTGATTCAGCGGGAAAGAACCTACATAAGGGCTCAGGGCTTGAGCCACAACGGGGCCGGGAAGATACCCGGAACATAGGGTTGGAGGAAGGCGCCATGCCGCATACATGGTTCCCCAGCAATGGGGTTTATCGACGAGTGTCCTACGCCGCCCTCGCGGCTCTTCTCGCGTTCGCGACG
>CAZWMX010000229.1:0-2524 GCA_964635205.1 uncultured Acidimicrobiaceae bacterium
TACAAGATTCCGCGTGCTGAACGTCGGCAACGAATCGAGGACATGATCGAGCAATTCAATATGGGCGAGTTCGCGGACCGGCCTGCAAGTACATATTCGGGTGGTGAGCGGCGACGACTCGACGTGGTTGCCGCTCTCGTTGCCGAACCTCCGGCCGTGTTCCTCGACGAACCGACCACGGGCCTTGACCCAAGGAGCCGGAGCGAGTTGTGGGATACCGTCCGGTCACTCGCTTCCAATGGCGTGGCGATCGTGCTGTCGACCCAGTACCTCGAAGAAGCCGACCGGCTTGCCGATGAGATTCTGGTGATCGACCAAGGCGAGATCGTCGCTCAAGGCACCCCGGATACCCTCAAGCGCGAACTGGAACGGGATGTGCTGGAGGTTTACGTCACAAGCCGAGCGGATCTCGACACAGCACGCGCGCTACTCGGATCCGAGGTGAGCATCGTCACCGATGCTGATGCTCGTCGTATTGACATACCGGTCCCTGACGGAGCAGATCGGTCACTTGATCTGCTCCGTCAGCTCCAGGACGGCGGTGTGTCGATCTCGAACTTCCAACTTCGACAGCCAACGCTTGACGACGTGTTCTTGGCCCTCACCGGTCCGACCGTCACAGAATCCGAGGAGCTGACAACATGACGACCAAGGACGCATACGCCACACCGCGGACGGTCGTGACCGACCCGAACGTCGCTCTCCGGATCCGGAGAGCCAGCCAAGACACCGGGACCGTGTTGTGGCGCGACATGATTCGCACCTCGCGCCAACCAGAGATGCTCGTCTTTGCAGTCGTGATGGGGGTGTTCTTTCTGCTCCTGTTCAACTATGTCTTTGGGGGCGCGATCGGTGCAGGTGCGGGATTCGACTACCTGCAATACCTCCTGCCGGGAGTACTCGTGATCACCGCCCTGCAGGGAGCGCAACAAACCAGCATGGGCCTGGCAGCCGACTTCAACGAGGGCGTCAATGACCGATTCCGCTCGCTACCAATGAGCCAGTCAGCGGTGATCACGGGGCGCACGGTTGCGGACGCTCTGCGCAACATCGCCGGAATGGTGCTTGTAGCACTCGTCGGCATGCTGATGGGTTTCCGATTCGCGTCGTTCGGTGGTGCAGTGGTAGCTATCGCTCTTGCCACAGGAATCGGCTACGGGTTCTCGTGGCTGGGGGCCGCTATCGCAGCGAAGGTGAGACAGCCAGACATGGTCGGCATGTTGTCAATGTTCTGGCTCTTCCCACTCATGTTGGCCAGTACAGCATTCGCGCCGGTCGAGACCATGCCTGGCTGGCTTCAGCCGTTCGTCACCTATCAACCGATCTCGGCAGCGTCTAATGCTGTGCGGGGACTTGCAAACGGGATACCAGTCGGTGACGACGTCGTGTTGACGCTCGTGTGGATTGCCGTCCTCCTCGTCGTGTTCGTTCCACTCTCTGTCCGTCTCTACCGAAAGGTCGCTTGATGGGCAGCACCACATCTGGCGATCATCCGGATGGTTCGATGACAACTGATGACCGCATCATTCACGCGACTCTCACCCTCATCAGTGAGCACGGCCTCGGCGCGGTGACGATGTCACGAGTCGCCGACGTTGCCGGTGTGGCGCGCCAAACGCTGTACAACCACTACGGGGACATCGACACCATCGTTGCTGCAGCGATCGACCGGCACAACCGCGACAGTATGGATCTTCTGGACGCGGCGCTGCAAGTGGCGGAGTCCCCAGCCGATAAGATCGAACAGATAGTTCGCCATTTCGTAATGGTCGGTTCACACGCCCACCACGCGATCGGCCTCGGCATCGGCCTCTCACCAGACGTACGAGCCACCCTCGATTCCTACACGGAAGCCGTCGAGCAACACATCCGCGACATCCTCCAAGACGGCCGACAAAGCGGAGACTTCAGACCCGACCTCACACCTGAGATCGACACGATTCTCACCCGGGCACTTCTCGACGGCCTATACGAACTAGCTGCAGACACGCCCGACCAAGCATCACGGATCGCCGCAACCGGGACTCGCACCATCCTCGCAGCACTGCGTTGACCGCCGACGGCGACCATCTGCGCTGAGCCCATGGCCAGCCGGGTTCGCTTCGGTGGAAACGCATGTGTGGCAATGCGTGGGTGTGAGAGCCTGTCCGGCTCCATCCGAGATCGTATTCCACGAGTCCCGCCAACTCGGCCGAACTCCCACCAAATCGCGTCAACACGGATTCCGACGGTGCCTGGACCGACCGATTGCTGGTGCCCTTGGTCTTCTACCGATCCTTCTACCGGGTTCCGAACGTCGGCAGCCCGAAAGGAAAAGCAGTCGTGAAAGGCTATGTAGCAAAGAAGGGCGACCGTTGGTATGCGGTCATCTACGAGGGTCTCGATCCGGTCACCGGCAAGGAACTCCGGAAGTGGCATCCCGCAGGCACGAGCCGCGAAGAGGCGGAGCGGCTCGCCGCTCGTCTCGCCAAGGAGTTGAACGGACGCAACGACGAGGGACGCTCACTCAGCTTCGGCGCCTACC
>CAZWMX010000230.1:0-2515 GCA_964635205.1 uncultured Acidimicrobiaceae bacterium
ATTCTCAAGAACACGCTGATTTAGGACAAGCAAGCGACGCTGGATAATCTTCACTTGTTCGGGCATCCTCTGCCTCGTCAAATCTGAGGAGGTGGTGATGTCCCAAGAAAGGTTGTCCGTGCGTAATATCCAAGAAGTCCTTCGCCTGAAGTGGGAGTGTGGTCTCGGCATCCGAGCCATAGCCCGCAGCTGCTCGATCTCCCACAGCACCGTCATTGAGTATGTTCGGCGAGCCGAAGCGGCGGGACTTACCTGGCCACTTCCGAAAAGCCTTGGTGAGGACGAGCTCTTTCGGCTCCTCTTCCCCAAACGTTCCCGTTCTTCTTCGAGAGTTATTCCTCTTCCCGACTGGAACCAGGTCCACGTAGAGCTGCGTCGGAAGAGCGTTACCTTGCGCCTGCTGTGGGTCGAATACCGTGATGCTCATCCCGACGGATACGGCTATAGCCAGTTTTGTGAACTCTACCGCCGGTGGGCCAAGTGCTTGAATCCTTCGATGCGCCAGCCCCACAAAGCCGGGGAGAAGCTCTTTGTGGACTACGCCGGCCAGACGATCCCCGTGGTCAACCCTCGAACCGGAGAGATCCGACAAGCGCAAATCTTTGTGGCTACTCTTGGCGCCAGCAACTACACCTATGCCGAAGCACAATGGAGCCAGGATCTTCCCAATTGGATCGATGGTCACGTGCGGGCCTTCTCATTCTTTGGCGGTGTACCCGAGATCCTGATCCCGGACAACCTCAAGGCTGGCGTCAAGAGCCCCTGCCGCTATGAACCCGACATCAATCCCACATACCATGACCTGGCGCAGCACTATGGAACAGTGGTCCTTCCGGCCAGGGTCCGCAAGCCCAAAGACAAGGCTAAGGTGGAAGTTGGCGTTCAGGTCGTCGAGCGTTGGATTCTTGCCAGGTTGCGAAACCGGAAATTCTTCAGCCTGGTCGACCTGAACCGGGCCATCTGCCATCTTCTCGACGAAATCAATCGGCGCACAATGAACCATCTAGGCAAGTCCCGCAGTGAACTGTTTGAGGAACTGGATCAGCCGGCTCTCAAACCCTTGCCTGGACTGCCATATGAGTTCGCAATTTGGAAGAAAGCCCGAGTTCACATCGACTACCACATCGAGTTCGATAAGCACTACTACAGCGTGCCCTACACCCTTGTCCGCAAGGAAGTCTTTATTCGGGCCACAGAGCGCACCGTCGAAGTCTTCTACAAGCATCAGCGTGTGGCCTCTCATCCTCGCTCAAGGGACCGTGGCAGGTTCTCCACGATCCCCGGCCATATGTCGCCCGCACATCGAAAATATAGTGAGTGGTCGCCCGCCCGTTTCCTGCGCTGGGCTGAGAAGATCGGCCCATACACGGCTCAACTGGTGGAAGCCGTCCTTGCCTCCCGAAGACACCCCCAGCAAGCCTACCGTTCTTGCTTAGGCATCCTCCACCTCGGTAAACGCTATACGAAAGAGCGTCTCGAAGCAGCCTGCCGACGTGCTCTTCCCGCCGGTATCCGGTCCTACAAGGGCATCAAAAATATCCTCGCCACCAAGCTCGATCAGTTGCAGCCGGAAGAACCCACCACCGCTGCGCTCACTACCCACGCCAACATCCGTGGCCAATCCTATTACCACTAAGGAGATCCCCAATGCTCATCCAACCCCTTCTCGACAAACTCACCCAGCTTCGATTACCAGCCATTCGGTCAGGTCTTGAAGAACAGCTCCAAAACCCTCAATACGCTGAGCTATCATTCGAGCAACGGCTCGGCCTGCTGGTAGATCTGGAGTCCACCCGCCGGGCGGATAACAGCCTGCGCCGCCGCATCAAAACCGCTCGCTTTACGCTCCCCGCCGTGATCGAAGATCTCGATCTCTCCCCGGCTCGCGGCCTTGATCGCGGCCTCATTCTCGAACTGGCCCAGGGGGAATGGATCCGCCGTCATCTCAACATCCTCGTCCTGGGTCCTACTGGCGCAGGAAAGACTTACCTGGCCTGCGCCCTGGGTCACGCTGCTTGCCGCCAGGGATTCTCCGTGCGCTGCCAGCGCACCTCGCGCTTGCTGCATGAGATCATGCTCTCGCATGCCGACGGCTCCTACCCAAAGCTTTTGACCAAATTCGCTCGTGTGCAGCTGCTCATCTTCGATGATTGGCTCCGAGATCCACTTACCCCGTCTCAGGCACGAGATCTTCTGGAGATCCTGGATGATCGTTATGGCCGAAGTTCCACCCTGGTCGCCACTCAGATCCCGATAGAAGACTGGCACGACAGGCTTCCTGACCCAACCCTGGGCGACGCCATCCTGGATCGATTGGTACACAATGCGTATCGATTAGAGTTGAAAGGAGAATCTATGCGAAAAGCTTACTCACCATTGCATTTGCCAACGTCGTGAGTGTATGATGTCCACATAAGTGTCCAGCGTCGCTTTGTTCTGCTTGGATGGTCGGCATGCTTTGGATCGAGTGGTCGACATCGCTCGGAACAAGTGGTCGACATCATCGGAATACGCA
>CAZWMX010000231.1:0-2510 GCA_964635205.1 uncultured Acidimicrobiaceae bacterium
CACCGTCCCCGGATCGCTGACACGTCTGCCGGCAGGTACTGTCCCCTTCACTGCCATTGGTTTAGCCAGAAAGAATAGGCGGTGTTCGGGTTTATGTCAAGGCATCGTGTGGCAAGTTGAAAGTTGAATGTTGAAAGTTAAATGTTGTCAAAATCAAGATGAGCAATGCTTTGCTGTGACTGGTAGATTCAACCTTCAACTTTTAACTTTCAACACATTCCCTTATCCAATAAATACCATAATTAGTCCCTGGACGACTCCAATTACAGTACCAGTTACAGCCCCGACAATTTCGATATGCGTGAATTCCTTGCTGGCAAGGTCCATCACAAGATTCTCCAAAGCTTCCAGCTCGAACTGTTCCACCCGCTGCGCCACCAGCTGCTTGATGTCAACCGAGTTCTTCAGCTTCTGGATGAATACGTCGCGATAACGGGCAATGAGCCTGCTCACTTCCTTCGTCAGAGTCTCCAGGATCTGGGGCAGCACTACGGATTCCCATGCCTGAGCCACCCCCGGGATTTTACCTATGATGCTCCCCGGTCCCTTGACGTTGAGAATGTCGTTCAGCGTATCCCTAACCTCTTCCTCCCAGTCCACATCGTTCATTGCCTGCCCGATATCCTCTGATGAGATAAGCTTGTCGTGAACTGTTTCGGCTACGCGAAGGGCCAGTTCAGTGTGTCTTCTGGGGATCACGCCCTGTAACGTTACACCTAAGATTTTTACTGGTCTGCGGGGGCGAAAAAGCATTTTAATAGCGATCTTGTTGGTGATCCAACCCACCATGGCACCAACAGCCGGGAATATCATGAAATATATGAAATCGGGCATCATGTCTCCTGTTTCGCGGTTTTTGATCGACGGTTCAGGCGATTTTTCATGATTTTAATATAGCACCTTCCGACAAACCATTTCCAGGAGTCTGCATGGGGTTCTCCGACAAGAATCATTGGCGATTCTGGGGAGTTTTCGCAATCGCATATTCGTGGTATTGTTCATAGCTCAGGGCTTATTTTATTCCGTGTTGTAAAGACAGAGAGGAAGGTATCATTTGGCGAAAACCCGTAAAAAGGGAAAGAAATTCGAGGAAAAACTGGTTGAGCTTGAGCAGATAGTCGCCCGCCTCGAAGAGGGTGACTCCACACTAGAGGAGTCACTGGACCTGTTCCAGAGGGGTACGGAATACCTTAAGGAACTGGCTGATATGCTCGATGCGGCGGAAAAACAGGTGGAAGTGCTTATCAAGAACGACTCCGGTAACGTGAGTTCTGAACCACTGAAGAAGGAAGTATCCAAGGAATGAAGGAGTACCTGGACGAGGGTAGGAAGACCGTCGATGACGCATTGGAAGAGCTTATGCCGAGGGAAGGATCAAGGCCTTCTGATCTGGTTTACGCGATGCGGTACAGCCTCTTCGCGGGGGGCAAGAGGATCAGGCCCATTCTCGTTCTGGCCGCCGCTGAGGCCGGTGGCGGAGACGCCCGCGATGCGATGTTGGCCGCATGTGCTGTTGAGATGGTCCACACTTATTCGCTGATTCATGATGACCTTCCGGCCATGGATGACGACGATTACCGTCGAGGGGTCCCTACCTGTCACAGAAAGTTCGGAGAAGCCACGGCTATTCTGGCCGGTGACGCCCTCCTGACTCTTGCTTTCGATGTTCTTTCAGGCTCCGAGAGCAGCAGCATCAACCCGAAAGTGCGGATCAGGATGATCCATGAACTGGCAAGAGCTGCCGGCTGGAATGGGATGGTAGGAGGCCAGCAGGTGGATGTTGCCAGTGAGGGCATGGAACCTGATCTGCCCACTCTCCAGTATATACACACTCATAAGACCGGGGCCATGATTCGCTGTTCTGTTCTGCTGGGTGGATTTGCCGCCGGCGCCGATGACGCGTTAATCAATTCCCTGAGGACATATGGTGAAAAAATCGGTCTGGCGTTTCAGGTTGTGGATGACATACTGGACATCACTTCAACGACAGAGGAGCTGGGAAAGGATCAGGGATCGGACGCCTCCCGGGGAAAAATGACCTACCCGGCTCTTTTCGGACTTGAAGAGGCCAGAGAAAGGGCTGTTGAACTGGTACATGAGGCAAAAACAGCGCTCAGCAGTGTAAGTAATAAGGATATACTCGCCGGTATCGCTGATTTTGTTCTGAAAAGGAGGCTTTAAACCTGTGACTGGACCGCTCAACATAGATACTCCTATCCTTTCGAATATCGACAGCCCGGAGGATATGTGGGATCTGGGTCTGGAGGAGCTGTCCGAGCTTGCCTCAGAGCTGCGAAAGGTTATTCTGGAGGTTGTTTCACGAAACGGCGGCCACCTGGCGTCCAATCTGGGTGCTGTAGAGCTTACGATAGCACTACACTATGTATTCCGCGCGCCTGCCGATAAGATTATATGGGATGTGGGACATCAGGCCTACACACACAAGCTCCTTACAGGCCGCCGGGACGAATTCCATACTCTGAGGCAGAAGGGCGGTATAAGCGGTTTCC
>CAZWMX010000232.1:0-2485 GCA_964635205.1 uncultured Acidimicrobiaceae bacterium
CGCCGAGCCCCATGGCATTCCTCCGAACGATGCTCGGCAGGCCCGAAAACGAGCGTCCTTTCATCCTGTTCCCGATCGGGTACACAACGAAGGACTGCCGCGTACCCGACCTGAAGCGCGCGGATCTCGACGAGGTCATGGTGGAGTTCACTGCCGGAGACTTCGACCGTTAGTCTCCTGTGCTGGTCATCGTCCTATCTGCCATGCTTGGAATGGCGAAGACGCCAAGAGTCGTGTTCCCGTTGTATGCCCCGACCTCTGTCGGCTCTCCGAGTTCAGGTCCATCGAAGAGCATGCCGAACCCGCGGAAACCGAATTCGACGATGCTGCCGGGTGTGACCTGTTGTTCTTCTCCGTTCGAGAAACGGATCACGATGCCGTCCGCCTCCTCCGTGACAAGACCCAACACGCTGCCACTGGTCAGCACGCCATCAGGATCGAAGCTGAGCGAGCCTTCCACGGCAAGCACATCGGGTATGGACATCTGGGAACGCACGAAACATCCGTCGCCGAAGCCATTCGGGATACTCGATCGGGTGCAGTACCCGGAACCGCGTTCACTTATCGAGATGGCCCAACCGTCGCCGCTCGCGAGGGCACGCTCGGGGTCGCGTTCGGTCTGGAACATCTCAACGGCCTCATCGAGACCCTGGACCATGTACCAGATGGCGACGAACTCATCCCCATCGAGCGATTGGCTGTCCACACGCCACACCGCGGCAATGTCAGAGACGTACCGGTCGACGCACTCCCGAACCATGCCATCGGCTGGGAACTCGAACATTCCTGTTGCGCTATCGAACCTCGCTTCGACGCCGGCACAATCAGCCGCTGCCTCGGCTGCCGCCTGGTAGTCGGCGAACGTGACGATCCCGTCGGCAAGCACGGTGCGCTGTTCATCTGTCGTGGCCAGTGCCAGGAAGAGTGCGTAGTCGAAAGGCAGATCGGTGTTGTTCCCGATCTCTCCGACACGGATATCGCGTCGCGTGAGACGCACCACCTCGAAGCGCTCCCGTCCCGGCCTCTCGACGACCACGGGAATGCCGTCGTCGGTGACCTCGAGCCGGACTCCCTCAGCGGCCCATGCCCGGACGGCATCAGCATGCGTTGGTTCGACCTCGGTCGCTTCGATTCCATCACCTGCGATCTCGCTCCACATCGCCTCTTCTGACCGTCGCTCGATCAGGAGGTCCCACGGGATGTCGGTATCCTCCGGCAATTCCTGCGTTGTTTGGTCCCCTCCATCGCCCACAACAGTCGAATCATCCGGATCTGTGAGACCCCAGCCATCGTTCGCCCGGTACATTCCGTAGTCGAAGACCGATCCTTCATCGCTGAGGTTCCCTCGGAGTCCCTCGTAGAAGGTCGGGCTCTGCCAGATCAGCCTGCCGACCACCGTGTCACCGACCACGAATGACATCTCGAAAGATGGAATCTCACCGACACCGATTGGCACTGGGGGCGCAAGATCTTCAGGACTGGGTTCGGGCGGAGCTTCCGGCAACTTCACGACCGGCACGGTCGAACTCGAAGAGGACTCTCCGCCGACAACATCGCTTCCCGATCGGAGTCCCAACCAGGCGACCGGTGCGAGGAATACGACAACCGCCACGGCTGCCACCGTCACAACAACCCATGGACTGTTCCGCCACGTCGAATCTGCGGCCCCAACTTCGCGAAGCGCGACTGATCCGTTCGATGCCTCTCTGAGCACCCGGGCGCGGACGCCCGCTAGGTCAGTATCGGCAACGATGAGCGCTCTGCATCGCGCGCATTCTTCGAGATGCTGCATCACATCGGCTTCGGGGTTCTCGATCATCGTGGATGTGACATGCCTCATAGCATCTCCTCCTTCATCGCCCGCCGAGCGCGGTGAACGCGGCTCTTGACAGTGCCTGTGGGCACATCGAGATGATCCGCGGCTTCTTCCATTGACATACCCTCTACGACGACCGCCACAAACGCCGACCGGAATTCCGGCGACAGGTTCCTGAGGGCTGCGTTGGCATCGACTGCCACAGCCCACGCACCCTCTTCAGATTCGGGCTCCATGGGTTTCCGGGTAACCGCACGCTCCCGGGTTCGATCTCGCACTTCGCCACGCACCTGCATTGCGAACTTGTTCTTCGCCGTCCCCCAAAGCCACGCGGCAACGGCGCCGTCTCCCCGAAACGACGCCGCACCTCGCCAGACGTCGAGAAAGGTCTCCTGCAACACATCCTCGGTCTCAGTCGGTGACGCGCCGTTGCGTCGGAGTCGCATCGCAAGCAATGCTGCGTGACGGTCGTAGAGGTCTGCCAGCGCATCGGCATCGCCCTGTGCGATCCGCTTCAGCGTTCTGCGGTCATTGAGGTCTCTCATCACGATCTCTGTTGCCGCGGATCCACAATTGGTTCCCGTCGAGTATCAAACCGTAGCGTCAAGCCTTACGCGAATTCTCCTGAAGCCCCTGCCCTTGTTCTCAGCCTTGGGGATCGTGATGCGG
>CAZWMX010000233.1:0-2481 GCA_964635205.1 uncultured Acidimicrobiaceae bacterium
AAGTTCCGTGCTGATGCTGAGAGTGCTGCTGGTGTCTCGACCGAGCGTATCGAGATGCTCGAGTCCGAGCTTGCTTCTTTCGAAGATCTGAAGGCTGAGAACGAACGCCTCAGCGTTGACATCCGGACGCTCGAGGACAACCGATCCGATCCGGTGGAGTCGGTCACGGAGATCGCTGAACCATCAACTGCCGTGCCCGATCATGAACCGGCTGGCACCCGTGCTGCGGGGGAATTCGACACACGCAACGATGACTACGCACGAGACCGCATTGACAACGGTAGCTCCCTACGAGATCGCATCGATGCCGTGCAGGAAACCCCTACACCCGAGGGTGATTCGATCGATGCCATCAGGCAGGAAGCCGCACGTGCACTGGAGGAGGCTCGATCCTTGAGGGTGACAACACCCGGTGAGTCCGTCGTGGAGACGGAGACCGCGGAGCCGGAACCTTTCGCACCGCCGCCTGTTATCGACTATGCACCGTCCGTTCAAGCGCCGGCTAGGGGCGATGATGACGACGAAGACGAAGACGATGATGACGACGAAGACGAAGCGCCGGTTGAGAGCCGTTACAGCCGCAACTCCGCAAAGCTCCCGCGCCTCGGAATCGAGCCCGGATCCGCTTCGAGCACGATCGCCGACCTCCGGCGTCAGATGACCGCCGACAACTGAATCTCAGGCGTCAGGTGTATCAGGGAAGAATTCGGATAGAGAAGCTGATTCGGCGAATCCAGCACACAGAACGGTTGGATGTCACGAAAAGAGGGGCAGCACGGATTCCTCGGAGCACACCGCCTCGATCTCGTCGGGATCGACGGGTGCGCCGGCGCTCATGTTCTCGAATCCGTCAGCGGTGATGAGGATGTCGTCCTCGATGCGCACGCCGATACCGAGGAACTCTGAAGGCACGTCGTATTGAACCGATCCGGCTTCTTCGGTTCGACGAGCGAACTCGGCTTTGGCTGCCGCTGCGCCGATTTCGTAGGAGAGTTCGACAGCTTCCTTCGGGTCGTATGCTGCGTTGGAGAGTGAGATTGAGGTCTTGTGGGGTGCGACGTAGACACCCGGTTCGACGGTGAAGGTCATCGAAGGCTCGAGGGGTCGGCCTGCACCATCCACCTTGTAGGCACCGGCGTCGTGGACATCGATACCGAGCCAGTGGCCGGTTCCGTGGAAGAAGAACTGGCGGTACCAGCCCTTCTCGATGATCTCCTCACTTGTGCCCGGTAGAAGGCCGAGGTCGCCAAGTCCGTGGGAGAGAATTTCGACGGCGCGCTCGTGCATGTCCGAGTAGGCGAGACCGGGAGCACACATGTCGATTACCTGGCGCTCTGCGTCGAGCACGAGCTCGTATACCGCTCGCTGGGGTGCGGTGAACTTGCCGTTGATGGGGAACGTACGTGTGATGTCCGCGGTGAGATGCTGGTATTCGGCTCCTGCGTCGACGAGGAGTAGGTCGCCGTCGTTGAGTGTCTGATCGTTCTCGACGTAGTGCAGGATCGTTGCGTTGGCCCCTCCGGCAACGATGCTCCCGTATCCGATGCGTTGGGAATCCATTGCCATGAAGACATACTCGATTGCTGCTTGCGCCTGGCGCTCGTTCATCCCCGGTTGCGTGAACCGCATAACCTCGGTATGCGCTACGGCGCTGATGTGGCATGCCCGGCGGAGAGACTCGATCTCCTCCGGCGACTTGTACAGCCGCATCTCGTGAAGGATCGCCCTCGGGTCGGTGACGGTCTCCGGCGTCGTAACGCCCGCTCGACGAGCATGGCTCCGAGCGGCCGCGACGGCTCCAAGAACACGCTCATCATCCGATCCACCGAGTGGGTAACCGACAGACGTTCGACCGATGAGTCTTCCCCTGAGCCATGCGTCGAGGTCGTCGAGGTTGTGAGCCGCGTCTGCGCAGAATCGTTCGGTAGCCCCCTCGATACCGGCGCGAAGACCAGTCCACGCCTCCATGTCCGGGTCGCGGGCTCGAACAAAGAGCGTGTATTGCTCGGTGTCATGGCTCGGATCGAACACGGCGATCGAATTTGGCTCGGCAAACCCGGTGAGGAAGAAGAAGTCCGAGTTCTGCCTGAAGGAGTGCTTGACGTCATCGTTCCGGGTCTGCATCTTCCCTGCGGGGATGATGGCGATTGTGTCACCGAGCCGTTCCATGAAAGCGGAGCGTCGTGCCGCAAAGCGTGTCTGATCCATGCCCCGCAGGCTACCGAATGTCAGATGCCAGATGCCAGACACCGGACGATTTGGTTCTTACGAGTGAGCGCAGCGAACGGTCTGACTTCTGAAAGCGAGGCGAAGCAGAGCGGTTCCGTGACGAGAATCCGGTGGACGTAACTCGAACCAGCGGCGCTGGCTTTGGAGCAGTTCGCAGAGCGAACTGCCGACGGACTCGCCTCTGGCGAGTCCGCGTGGGCCCGGTGGGACTCGAACCCACACGCTTCGGATTAAAAGTCCGCTGCTCTGCCA
>CAZWMX010000234.1:0-2479 GCA_964635205.1 uncultured Acidimicrobiaceae bacterium
GTCGGACCCAAGGTCAGCAGAGCCTCGGACGTGGTCACCGCGCCGGGTTCTCGCTCGACGTCCTCGAGCACGATGGAGTCATCACCTGACGCGACGATGAGATCGTTCCTCGGGTGGACGGACGACTGGTTGGTCGCTTCTGCGATGCCGACGCAGCTCATTCCGATGAGATCGGGCGTGGTATCGGTCGTGGCGAGCACGGTGATCGATCCTTCTGCCGCCGTGACGACGGTGTCGATCGAAATCTCGATTGCGGCAGCCCGTGCGACAGGTACGCCGATGACGAACAGTGCGGCCATCGCCGCAAGCGGGGCAAGGATTCGTTTCAAGACGATGTCCTTCCAGTCGGCCGTCACATCGGCACAAGTGGTCCCGATCCCCCGAGGTCTCCCACCCGTGCGGATCACGGATCTGTGCTGTGCGGGGCCCAACCCGCACACCCCAACAGTACTGCACTTCTCGGCCGCCGGGTAGTTGCGTGTTCACCGTCCGCAGAAGTCTCCCTGGGCCCCACGCGGCGGGGCGCCGGTGCATTCGCCATAGCGGATCCCGTGGCCACCTCTGACGGCGTGCTCCTCCGGTGACGACATTCTCTGGCCTTGGGACAGCGCCTCATGGGCACCGATATCGCCTGGCTAGGGACGCACGTATCGGAACCTATGGGTGCCCCGCTGTCTCCGCTGGGTTCGGGCGTTCAGACCGCTCCTGCGGTCGATTCTGTTCTCAGGGCGAGGAACGTCCACAGGCCGCCGAGTAGGTCCACAGATGCGAACAGGACGAGTTGCCACGGTCCGACGGTGAAGGCCAGCACGACAAGACCTGCCACGATGCCCCAACGGACCCACACGCTCATCCGATGCATCTGGGTGAACTCTGCCTGCACCGCCGTCCAGTAGTACGCGCCGTAGCCAATCAGCAGAAGCCCCACGATCCTGATCCACGCCTCGTCGGTCTCGGCGATCTGGAACACGGACAAGATCACATTGGGAATCAGGAGCAACCCGACGCCTAGGAGCACCACATAGGCGGTCCACACCTGCATGGAACGAGTAACCGAAGACATCCCTCACCTCCGTTGCGATAAACGAACACGACCTCACCAGCATGCCACAATATTCGGTGGACCACCAGACTGAGCGGCCATCTGAACCCCACCCATAGCGCACCTATTCGCCAAGGCTAGTTGAACAGATCGTCGTGGTCGTAGTAGATGAGGCCCCTCGCGATCAAATCATCATCCATCTCAAACACGGTGATGCCCGTCGTTGAGAACGGAGTCTGATCGGATGCCGCGCGGGCGTGAGTACTGGAGGTTCCGGTCCAGGTCCATTCGGCCACGACCACACCGTGGCGGATCGCAACGACCCGGGATTCCATCTTCGAGTAGGTCGCGTAGCTCAGCCCTACCGCCAGATAGTCCGCGATGTTCGCGCGTCCCCTGATCGGCTCCACACCTGTTTCTTCCCAGATCCCGTCTTCGTCGTACAACGTAGCGACGGCGACGGGATCATCGGACAAGAATGCCGCCGCCCACTGGTGCACGATCCGGGCTGCGGTGTCTTCGTCGGTTTCAGCCATGGTCACACCCAACCCTGCACAACGGTGCCCCACCTGCCCGCCCATGGCGGCAGTTGTGGCCGCGGTCTTGGTCGGGGCAGTCAGCCGATGGGGCAGATATGGCTGCCGATGCGTCGTCCATGCCGCGGGCAGTGAGCGCCGTCCAGGAGGGATCACCCTGCCCTGTGGCGGCGGGATGCCTCGGCAACCGGCGCCTTCATTGACAATCGTCAGGCGGAGGAGGATACTCGGCGCGTGTGGCTGGAGGGAGATGGAAGTTTGTCCAGAAAAACGGTTCTGCAGCTCTGGGCCGAGGCCAACGAGAAGATCGATCTGGTGTCCGCCGAGCAACTCGCCGAAGAGATCGAATCCGATCAGATTCTGCTCCTCGACGTTCGTGAGCCGATCGAGATCACTGGGACGGGTACGATCGCCGGGTCGGCCGCGGTACCCAGGGGTGTGCTGGAATGGTGGGCAGACCCAGAGAGTCCGTTCTTCCGGCCGGGCGGGCGTTTTGGTGACTTCGACCGACGAGTGGTGACCTTCTGCACCGGTGGAGGAAACGGAGCCTTCTGTGCTGTGGCGCTCCAAGAACTCGGATACAGCGATGTCGCCACCCTGGAAGGTGGCTACGCCGCCTGGGTGGGTGCGGGCCTGCCAACGACGGAGACCATGTAGCGGCCTCATCCCCAACGCGTAGCGCCGGTGACTTCAGCTGATCTTCGCAGCACGTCGGTACTGAGTCATCCGCGTTTCTGGCTATCTCCTATCGGCCTGCCGTTTCGTGTCGTAGGTGCTGGTCATACTGTCCTTTATGAGCACTTCTACTCAAGCGATCAGTTTGGTGGGAGCCTCAGCGCAGGTTCTTGACGGTCGGTATGACGATGGTTGGGAGACTGACTTGCCTCGACGTGTCGACGAG
>CAZWMX010000235.1:0-2443 GCA_964635205.1 uncultured Acidimicrobiaceae bacterium
CGTTGATCGCTGAGTATCAGCCCGTGGTTCTCAGCCACGAAGAGTTCTCCCGCTTTGCGGCTTCTCTCGATGCAGCGCCCGTCGCTGTTCCTGAACTCGTGGACCTGTTCGCACAGCAGAGCCAGATTCCCCAGCAGTGATCGATCTGCGATCTGTTCGCAGGGTCGAGGCCAACGATGACCTCGTTGGGTTCGACTGCGGTGTGCCTGCCCTCGACGAATGGCTCAAGCGGTTCGCCCTGTCCGATCAGCGTGCCCTTGCTTCGGTGACCTATGTCCTCGAGCGCGGATCACAGATCGTTGGCTTCTACACACTGGCTCCCCACACCATCGAATCCGGAGCGGCTCCGGGACGGCTGGGAGCCGGGCTGCCTCGCCAGAGGCCGATACCGGTGATCCTCCTGGCGCGCCTGGGACTCGATCGATCAGCGCACGGCACAGGTCTTGGCGGTGATCTCTTGAAGGATGCGTTGGCTCGCTGCGCGGCCGCGGCCGACGACATCGGCGGCCAAGCCGTGCTCGTACACGCCAAGGACGCGGGAGCGGCAGCGTTCTACGAGCGTCACGGCTTCGTCCCACTCGAGCAGAACCCGGATCACCTGTACGTGCTGATGAAGGACCTGAGAGCCTCCATACGACGAAGCATCGAATAGCTCAGCACGTTGTATCGGCTCTTCGGGTGGCAGGCAGGGGCGCCCGCTTGAGCCTGAGACAGTGCCTGTGCGTAATCACAGAACGATCCTCGGAGGATCCCGCGTGGGAACTTGCCACGTTTCTGATCGCCGATGTTGACAGGCGACAGCGTGGGTCGACCTCGAGCATTCGGTCAAGGAATCATGGCTGCCGGAGCTGCTGGTGAGCAAGGTAGGATTGGCCCGCCACCGACCATGTTGTCCCTGGTTGGCGGTAGCGAACGACGACGGACCTCGACGAACCACAAGGAGAACACGGATGTCAAAGCTCAATGAGCCCATCGCGATCCCGGTATCGACCATCGACCAGATTCCCGGGCGCCAGACCGAACGGTACGTCGGCGCGTGCTACGGCCTCATCGCACGGTCCACGGGGTTCTCGAAGGGTTTCTCGGGCTCCATCAAGGCGTTACGTAAGGGTGAAGTCGAACAGTTCACCGAGACACTCGAGGAAGCACGACGTGTGGCGGTCGATCGGATGGTCGGTCACGCCCAAGCGCTCGGTGGGAACGCCGTGGTTGGTCTTCGCTTCGATTCGACCGACATGGGTGAGCAGCAGGGGATGGCCGAGATCGTGGCATATGGGACGGCGATCATCATCGGCTGACCGCCACAGATCCGCTCTCAACGAGATCTTCCACTGAACCAGTCCGGGTTGTCCGGAGGATCAGGTGTTGCCGGAACCGGTGAGTCGGCGGCAATGGCAGACCATTCCCGATGGGCTACTCGGAGACCGGGTCGGTTCGGCGGGCCGCTGCAACGATCCGACCCAGCTCTCGATGGTGCGCCCCTTGCCAGTAGATCTTGTCGCAGGATGCGCACACCTGAAACTCATCGACATGCCGACGGGTTTCGGGTGGCAGCCGATCGGCGATCTCCTCCTTGGCGACCCGAGTCAGCTCCCCGTTGCAGGCCATACACCGGGTGAAGGGAGTGAGGCGTCGAGCCAGATGGAAGCGGCGAACGACCTCAGTCACCTGTTCTCGAGGGTCGGTGGCTCGGACGCAGTAACCGTGAGTGACCGAGCCGTGTTTGAGAAGGCCAACATCGCGGGTGACGATGATGCGTTTCTCAGAGATAGAGATCCGGACAAGCTCGGGATCGGCCCAATCGCGTTCATAGAGCGTGTCGAAGCCCAAGAGGCGGAGGAAACGCGCCAGCCGGCCCAGGTGGCTGTCGACGACGAAGCGCACGGTTCGAAGGGGCTCCGGACGGACCTTGACGATTGGTGTGATGTCGAAAGATTCGAACACGGGGAAGACGCTGATGCGGTCACCACCGTCGACGATGTAGGAGAAGTCGACGGAGCGACCGTTGGCAACGACCAGATCGACCTCGGTGTGAGGGATGCCACAGGCCTCGATCATGTCCTTGACGCTTCCGGGGACGGAAAAGCTGCGGGTGATCGTTCCCGCCCGTAGGGTCTTGGGGAGGAAGTCGTTCAGCTCTGCGTAGAACCTGAGGGTGGCCTGGTGGGGGATCGGTCACCTCTCTTCATTGCAGCGTCGCTGACTCGTCCGGATTCTCCGACTTCTCCATCATCCCAGAGAACGATGCCCCCGGGAAGCCCGAACCGATGTTCGGCTTGTTCGGGGCCAACGATTGAGACGGCTACTTGGTTCGTTGGGTCACCGCGTGACGCCGATCCGGCATCGAATGAGTCACTCGGAATCCGGATGGGGGGAGAGGCGTTCGATCAGGCGTCGACGTGCGGCTTCGTCGCCGAATACCGTGAGCGCGTCCCCTGAGTGC
>CAZWMX010000236.1:0-2374 GCA_964635205.1 uncultured Acidimicrobiaceae bacterium
CCCGTCACCTTGTGTGCAAACAGGCTCAGCGGTTTCCTCATCTGATCCTCGAGGAACGCACCGATTCCTATCGCGAGGAACACGTCACCGAGAGAGAGTACCGCTCCCGGGAGCGGGATCGTGTCAGCGAGGAATGGCATCAGCGTGTCTTCGGTGAGCAGAACGTATTTCGCTCCAAGCACGAGGTCGCTCTCGCCACCGGCGATCGCAGCAGCCTCTGTGAGCACTGGCATCCCTCCGTTGAGGACGATGACCGTGAAATTCATGAGGATGCCCATCCCTGCGATCCAGATACCGGTCATGTCCCTGTTCAGCCACACGAAGAGCAGGAGCGGCAGATACGACACAAGGATGAATGCGACCGCGACGTCGCTTCGGTCATTCGGCACGAGACTCGACGCGGCAAGAAGAATGAACCCGAGCGGCAACAACCACCACAACCTCACGCGGATCTCGGTGAGGTTCCGGAGTGTGCCCCCCCGAATCCAGCCAACGACTATCGAAATGACGAGAACGAGCAGCATCCACTGCATCCCCTCAGAATACCCAGAGCGTCGATATGTGGGCCGTGTGGAGGCGTACTTCTGGGTAGTCTTTCGCGTTCAGGAGATCGGAGGAGTGCTGTGATCAGCTATGACGTCACGAATGGCGTTGCGACGGTGACGATCGACGACCCCGAACGGCGCAACCCGTTGTCGATAGAGACGATGGCCGGTCTCGCGGACGCGGTGAGCAGCGCCGGTTCCGATGAGGACGTGCGTGTGATTGTTCTCACGGGTGCGGGAGACCGTGCGTTCTCTGCTGGGGGAGACCTGTCTGGTGGGTTCGTCGACTCGCCGCTGCCGGACCATCAGGGTCGGGGTGCCCTCGCGGATCTATTCCGCGCCATGCGTTCCAATCCGAAGCCGATCGTTGGCCGGATCAACGGAGCAGCCCTCGGTGGCGGGTTCGGGGTCGCTGCGGCGTGCGACATCACCATCGCCGCGGATCACGCAAGATTCGGAACGCCTGAGATCAACCTCGGGCTCTGGCCGATGATGATCTCGGCCGTCCTGTTGCCTCTTGTGCCCCGAAAGCAGCTCCTCGAGATGATGCTTGTCGGCAGGATCGTCGATGCTGCCGAAGCCCGCGAGCTCGGCATCGTCACGAGAGTGGTTCCTTCGGCAGAGCTTGACACGGCGGTGGGCGACGTTGTTGCCACGCTGGTCTCGAAGTCCTCTGCGGCTCTTGCACTCGGTAAGTCCTCGTTCTATGCGATGGAGGGGATGGACATAGACACGGCACTCGACCATCTTCAGATCGGTCTCACCGCCGTGTCGTTCACAGAGGACGCAGCCGAAGGTGTGCAAGCCTTCCTGGAGAAACGTCCGCCAGAATGGAAGGGCCGCTAGACCGACGCTCGGCTGGTGCCTCGCTGGCAGACGACGGATCGGTCGCTGCGCTTCCGTTCTGAGGCGCTGTCCGCCCACCGCTCTCCGCAGTCCGCAAGAAGGCGGAAGGCGGAAGGCGGAAGGCGATGGTGTGAACCTGTCATCTTTCGTCTGTCGTGCTACAGCCCGAAGTTCTTTTTGAACTTCTCAGCGAGGTCCTCTTCTGTGAGCTTGCCGAAGACCCGTTCGAGGATCACACCGTCTGACGAAATGAAATAGGACGCCGGTAGCCCGAGCGGCCTGTAGGCAGCGTCAACCTCGTCTAGGTCGTCGAACCCGATCGTGTATGTGACACCGATTTCGTCCGCGAATTCCTCAGCGTTGAGTCGACTGTCCTGCACCGACACACCGATGAATGCGATCCCCGGGTAGTCCTTTGATGACTGTTCGATGGCGGGCATCTCCTCGCGACACGGGAAGCACCACGAGGCCCAGAGGTTGAGGAAGATCGGGCGACCGTCGGTCGCGAGATGCTCTGCCAGTGAGAACTCGCCGCCGTCTGCGGTCGGTACGGTGAACGTGGGAGCGATTTCGATCTCGGTGGACGTTATCGCACCGGGTGTCTCGGTCCCGCCGGCAGACGCGCACGCTGCACCAACGACAGCAATCGCTGCGATGAGGCTGAAGAGTATGCGGCGCGTGGTCATTCGGTCCATGTCCGTGACGGTAGACGAACGATCTGTGTAACGATTGAACGACCAGTACCGCCAATGTGTTCCGCGAAGAGCACAGAACACCGAACACAGAAGGCACGCGGATTGGCGGTCGTATTTCGAGGATCAGCGGATAGGGAGCATGGGTTCTCTTCTTTGTTTCTCCCCCGGCGGTGTCCCGTCTCGATCGTGTGCGACACATCTGGTGGCTGTCTTGGGTCTCTCCCCTCGTGGGAGAGACAACGAGGAGCGCAGCGACGAAGTAGAGAGGGGGACGATCCGGACACAGAA
>CAZWMX010000237.1:0-2318 GCA_964635205.1 uncultured Acidimicrobiaceae bacterium
GAGGAGTTCGCTCTCTGGGGATCGGTCGGCGACTTCGTGGACGGCGAATTCATCGTCCTCGGTGAGAACTGGGATCCGCTCCACACCGATGGCGCCCCTCTGATCGCCGGGCTTGCCTACTCACCGCAGAGCAACACATGGCGCACCATCGCAGAACTGCGGCAGGGCGGCACCCTGCCGCGCCCCGACGTGAACGTGATGAGATTCCCGACGTCCATGGCCGCCATCAAACATGGAGACGAACTCGCTGTATTCCTACCGGCCGAACACTCACGCGGACCGGCGACGATCGCCTTCTATCGCCCATCCACGGACACCTGGCGCTACGTCGACGGCGCCCCCGCGAGCGCGTGGGGTCCACGCATGGTCTCAGGAGACACCTTCGTCGCCTACCTCACCTTCGCAGGAACCGTCATCCTCCACGACAACTGACCCCCGAGCCGCGTTGGACTGAGGTAACGAGTCGCACCTGTTCGGGGTCGTACCCACGCAGGCCGAAGTACGCTTCGGCCTCACGTACATACCCCTCCTAGGATGCACACCGTGGAATCCATCCTCATCGCAAACCGTGGCGAGATCGCCGTTCGTGTCATCCGCGCCGCACGAGACCTGGGCATCCGAACGATCGCGATCTACTCAGAACTCGATCGTGACGCCGTTCACACCGCAATGGCCGACGAAGCATGGAACGTAGGAACAGCACCGGCGGCGGACTCGTACCTCAACATCGAGCGCATTCTCGAGGTCGCACACGAATCAGGAGCGGCGGCGATCCACCCCGGATACGGGTTCCTCGCCGAGAACGCCGAATTCGCCCAAGCCGTCATAGACGCGGGACACATCTGGATCGGACCACCACCGGACGCGATCAGGATGATGGGTGACAAGATCGAGTCACGTCTCGCAGCCGAGGCAGCGGATGTGCACGGAGTGCCGGGCATCAACGAACCGCTCACGTCGGTGGATCAGGTTGTTGCCTTCGCCGACGAGCACGGTCTTCCCGTAGCCATCAAGGCGTCGGCCGGCGGCGGGGGTCGCGGTCTGAAGGTCGTTCATGACACCGAGGGCCTGTCCGAGGCCTTCGAGTCGGCAGGCAGAGAAGCAGAGGCCTGGTTCGGCAACCCTGCCGTCTACGTCGAGAAGTACCTCGAGGACACGCGGCACATCGAGGCACAGGTGCTCTTCGACAGCCACGGGAACGGTGTGTTCCTCGGTGAGCGCGACTGCTCACTCCAACGACGACACCAGAAGCTCGTGGAGGAATGCCCGGCCCCCGGTCTCACCGCGGATGAACGATCACGTGTTGGAGAGCTCGCCCTCGCTCTCGGCCACGCCGCCGGCTACCAATCTGCAGGAACCGTCGAGTTCTTGTACTCGAACGGCGAGTTCTACTTCCTGGAGATGAACACGCGTATCCAGGTTGAGCACACGGTCACCGAGGAAGTCTTCGGAGTCGATCTCGTGGCCCAACAGATCCGCGTCGCCAACGGTGAAGAACTTTCGCTCACGACAACACCTGCACCGGTCGGCCACGCGATCGAGTTCAGGATCAACGCAGAGGATCCGTCCCAGGGTTTCATCCCGAATCCCGGCACCCTCGTTCGTTACAAAGAACCGGGCGGTCCGGGTATCAGGGTCGACTCCGGTGTCGTCCAGGGATCAGAGATCAGTCAGTACTACGACAACCTGATCGCAAAGCTCATCGTCACGGGCCGTGACCGCGCCCAGACCATCGCACGGGCCAAGCGGGCACTCGTCGAATACGAGATCAGTGGTGTCGACACGACCATCCCTGCACACCTCATCATTCTCGAGAACGAAGAGTTCCTCGAAGGGCGGGTCTCAACCCGACTCGTCGAAGACGGGATGGACTTCTCACACGTCGATCGCTCCACTGCGCCATCACTCCCGGAAGACGAGGAACTTGCCGAGCGGAACCTGACCGTTGAGGTTGGCGGGCGCCGGTTCACGGTGAAGTACTGGGCGAAGGTGATGACCGCACCGGGCTCGGGAAAACGTGTTGCTCCACGACGCAAGGCGCCGAAGCTCTCCAAGCAGGCCGGGTCCTCGGCAGGTGCAGGGGTCGTCGCTGCGCCGATGCAGGGAACGATCGTCAAGATCCACAAGAAGGCCGGCGAGTCCGTCGAGGCCGGTGAGCCGGTCTGCGTGCTCGAGGCCATGAAGATGGAGAACGAGATCAAGGCCGAAACCTCAGGTGAGATCATCGAACTCAAGGTTCAGGTTGGGGACACCGTCTCAGCAGGATCACCGTTGATGGTTATCAGGTGACAGCGCCTTCGGCGCTGTCGTAGTACGTA
>CAZWMX010000238.1:0-2294 GCA_964635205.1 uncultured Acidimicrobiaceae bacterium
CCACCCATGCGCACAACCTCGCCACGCGACCAAACTGAGACACGCGATAGAGCGTGAACCGGGTCGCGACTGAATTGGGAGAGCTGGCGATGGGACTCGAACCCATGACCTGCCGCTTACAAGGCGGCTGCTCTGGCCATCTGAGCTACGCCAGCAGAAGCGTCAGGATACCCAGCCCCGCACCCGAGCGACTTCGTAGCTGGCGAGGGCAGCAGCCACAGACGCATTGAGGCTCTCGGTCCCACCGACCATGGGAATGTACGCGAGAACGTCGCATCGCTCCGCGACAAGTTTCGACAGGCCCTCACCCTCGGCGCCGATACACACCGCAACAGGTTGATCCAGGAGGTCGAGGCCGAGCAGTGAACGGTCACCGCCTCCATCGAGGCCGACTCTCCACACATCCAGCTGATCAAGCCGCTTCAAGGCATCGGCGATCGAGGACACAACAACAAGTGGCATCTCTTCGAGGGCGCCGGCAGCAGCCTTGAACGCCGTAGCGCCGATCGGAGCGCTGCGACGTTGTGAAACAACGAGTGCCGTCATACCTGCCGCGACTGCGGAACGCGCCGCTGCACCGATATTACGCGGGTCCTCAACATGGTCGAGGACGAGCAAGGCCGGGTTCTCGGACAGACCGACGGCGATCTTGAGCGAGACAGGTTCGATTGGGCGTGCCGTGGCGAACACACCCTGAGGGGCGCCCGTGGTCGCCAGGGGCCTCACATCATCGACCACATCGACCGGAACACCCTGGGACCGTGCGAGTCCGACGATTCGGGAGAGATCTGACGTTCCCATTCTGCGTTGTTCGACCGATAGGGCCGTAATCCGCCCACGCGTCAGGGCTGCCTCAACGGCATGGATACCCTCGAGTTCAGTTCCGATGCCAACGAGCGCCATCTGCCGTGTCCTCAATGGTGATGCCCAGCTCAGCGAGCCCGTCGCGAATCGCGTCTGCCTTGGCCCAGTCCTTCTCGTCTCTTGCCATGCGCCTGAGGTGAAGCAGGTCATCCATGCTGCCATTCGCGATTCCGAAGGTTGCAGCGAACTCGGCGACGGATCCGTCGTCTGCGTCGAGAATCTCGGGCACGGTGAGCCCAAGAACAGCCATCATCTCGTCGAATGCTGCAACGAGAGGGCCCACGTCTTGTCCAGAGTCGAGGGCGGAGTTGCCCTCTCTCACGGTATCGAACAACACGGCGAGAGCACCCGCAACATCGAGGTCGTCATCCATTTTCGACTTGAATCGGTCGAGAACGTCTGGTCTCGGTGTGTCTTCGATCGGATCCACCGCTCTGCGCCTGAACGCCCTGAGCCTTCCCAGGCTGGATTCGGCGTCGGCGAGTGCTGCCTCCGAGTAATCGAGAGGCTTCCGATAGTGGGTGCGGAGATAGAAGAGCCGCACCGCGACAGGATCCCAAATGTCGAGTGCTCCCTGAAGCGTGACCACATGTCCGGTTGACTTCGCCATCTTCTCACCCGAGAGGTTGAGCATCCCGTTGTGCATCCAGTACCGGGCGAACGTCTCTCCCGTTGCTGCCTCCGACTGTGCGATCTCGTTCTCGTGGTGAGGGAAGATGAGATCGGTACCCCCGCCATGAATGTCGAATCCGTCGCCAAGGTACACACTCGCCATGACCGAGCATTCGATGTGCCATCCTGGTCTCCCCTCACCCCAAGGCGATGCCCACGATGGCTCCCCCGGCTTGGCGGCCTTCCACAGCGCAAAGTCGAGCGGGTCGTGTTTACGCTCATCGATATCGATTCGCTCACCCGATCTCAGGTCGGACACGTCGTGGTGTGACAGCTTTCCGTACTCGGGGAAGGAACGAACGGCGAAGTAGACGTCCCCCTCGGACTCGTATGCGTGATTCGAGTCGATGAGTGTTTCGATCATCTCGATCATCTCGTCGATATGGTCGGTTGCCTTCGGCTCACTGGTTGGCGGAAGATTGCCGAGCCTCTCATACGCGTTGCCGAACGCTTCGGCGGCATCCGCAGCAACCTGCTCGGTGGTGCTTCCGAGTTCCTTCGCCCTGGCGATGATCTTGTCATCGATATCCGTGACATTCCGTACGAATTCGACCTCATATCCGAGCCATACGAGATATCGCCACAGGACATCGAAAGCCACAGCCGAACGGCCATGTCCGAGGTGCGGCTCTGACTGGACCGTCGGACCACACAGGTACACAGTGACCCTGTCCGGGTCAGAAGGCCTGAATGGAACCGTTGCACGCTCCAGCGTGTTGTACAGCTGCATCTGGGACATGCTACCGGGAGGCCGTCAC
>CAZWMX010000239.1:0-2282 GCA_964635205.1 uncultured Acidimicrobiaceae bacterium
CCTCCCGAAGCTCGCCGGTTACCGCGACATCGTGTTCGGCAAGGCGTTGGAAGACAAGACAGATCCTGTTCTTTCAGCAGACGGCAGTCGGTAGGACGCGCCTACGGACAGCTGAAGTCGTCGCCGGGCGGCCACGTCCACGACACGATCGTTCCATCCTTGACAACCGCACGTTGTCCTTGCTGGCAGAACTCCTCGCCCTTGTTGTTGACCCAGACGTGATCCCATGTCACTGTGTCTCCGGTGACCTCGACGTTCGAAATCGTGTACGCGGTCTCGGCAGCCGCCGCGGAGAGGTCTGTGACATGCAGAGTCCGGATCGATGATGTGCCACTACTTGTGGTCGAGAAAGGGTGGCCGGTCACGACCGATTCATCCGTGAAGAAGGCCATCACAGCATCGATGTCGTGGGCATTGTACGCGGCAATGTATGCCTCGATCGTCTCACCCGGCGTTCGCTCCTGCAGCACGGTGCATTTGTCTCGGAAAGTGCAGCCATTGGCCGTGAGATAGGTTGCCCACTCCTCGGCGTACTGGGCAGCGAGCTTTCCGAACTCACTCGCCTCTTCGATCGTGGTCCAAGTCCCGAAACTCGCCTTCTCGGCATCTTCTGGGTTGTTCGCATTCATCCACATAGCGAAGGGGACGCCTACGAAGTTGAAATCTGGTTGACTATAGGTGAAGGTCAGGTCGCTGACGCCAGCAGGTGTGATCGTCATTCTGACAACCGTGGGAACGGGCGGTCCGTTCACAGCCTGCCCTGGAGCATCGCGCGTCGACACGGAGCATTCCAGAATCACTGCCGCCCCGGTTCCCTCGTCGAGAACGGTGCAGCCTTTCGACATGAGCTTCGTGCCCTGCGCGATGTTCCAGGCGGTCCGCATCTCCTCGAACTCCCGGGTGACGTTGCCCATGAAGCTGTTTGCGACACTCGCGTCCGACGTCACAAGGGCCATCGCCCCGTCTGCGTCTCCGGCGTTGTAGGCCACGAAGTAGCTCTCACTGACGGCGAGCGCGTCGGCGGGCGTGATGGTCGCGGCAGCATCAAGCTCGGCTGGTGGAGTAGTCACAGGGGCGGCCTCTGCGGCGACGGTTGTCGGTGGTGTGGTTGCGGGGGGCAGGTCCGCGTCGCTTCCGCTTGAGAAGAGTGCGACCGCTCCGACGATCAGTGCCACCGCAAACGCTGCTGCGGCGACCAGTAGTCCGGTGCGCTTCGGCTTTGGAGATCTGGGTTGCGTGGGTGTCTGTTGTTGGGTCTGCATGTTGGGTTCCCTCCAGTCGGCTGTACGGGGGAGAACTGGCGTCATCGCGCTCCACTCAGGCTGAATGTCTGATTCCCTTGCAGGGTCGAGCGTTGCGTATCGTTCGAAGAGATCGATGGTCATTGTTCACCTCCCCTTGTTGCGTGGCCGGGACGTACCCCATGCAGCGGGCTCGATGGGACGGTGAGCATCCGTGCAAGATTCTTTCGGATTCGGACGAGGCGGGACTCGACGCTCTTGGGCGACATGCCCACGACGAGAGCTATGTCCTTGATCGGTAGCTCCTCCCACGTGCGGAGGCGGAGAAGCTCCCGATCGATTGATCTGAGTCTCGATACCGCGGTGAGGAGTTCCGCGTCTTCGAGATTGCGGACTACCTGGACGTCCGAGGCCGGACTATCGGTTGTCGGCATGGCGGCCGCCTTCATCCAAAGACGTTGTCGTCGATTTGCGGAGCGGTTCACGTTCCGCACGACGTTCTTGCCGATTCCATAGAGCCATGGCAGTTGTTCTTCAGTGTCGGGGGAGTGATCGATCTTCCTCCAGGCCACGGTGAACACCTCCGCTACGGCATCATCGACGTCGTCTCTCGCGACACGGCGCACGGCGTACGACCAGACAGCATCTCGATGCGTCGTATACATAGATTGGAACCGTGTGTCCTCGGATGGGAGTTGCAATCGACTCTCCACTCGTGCCTTCACCCAATCTATGTCCAGATCAAACGAGATGCTTCGGATTTCTCAGGATGGAACGATTCTGAAGGGCTTGAGCGGTGTCGGACATAAGAGTCGTAGCGGTGCCCAGCGATCGGGAGCACCACCAATGGGTACGGGACATACCCGCAGAATCCTCGGCGCCAGCCGGGGATTCTGCTGCGTGCTCGTATCCATGCCGGGAGTGACAGTGGGCGATGGAAAGGCATCCGGAAAGCCAGAACTACGCGGCTGGAGGGCCGGCCATCACGCCGACCCTCCGAACCGAATACCGAGGTTGCCGACTACAGCAGTGACATTTCGG
>CAZWMX010000240.1:0-2270 GCA_964635205.1 uncultured Acidimicrobiaceae bacterium
GAAGGGGAACGCCCCTGAGGCAGTGATCTGTTTCGACCCGTTTCATGTCGTGAAGGTGCGCCACGAGGCGCTGCGTGTTCGGAGGCGGGTGAGAGGCCCGCCTCTCCGGCCTGTCGCAGCAGGTCGGTGAAGTTGAGGGCAGCCTGATCCCAGAGGTGTGGGTGAGGGCGGGAAGCAGCCCTGACAAAGCCGGGGCGTGTCAGTACTGCCAGATGGCAGCGTGCCCGGCAAGCAAGGCAGAGAGGTGTAACGAAAGTGAACCAGTGGTTGAACCCGCTCAAGGGTGGAACCGGCTCGAACCTGGCGGATATGGGCCGGGCAACAGTGCGCGTCGATCTCTATTCATGGGAGCGACGACTCCGAAACCGGCTATTGATGTCGGTGGGGAGGCCATCATCGCAGTACTGCGGTTTCGGTGATGGCGAGGCTGTAGCGGCAGAGCTGGGCGCCGATCCTGCCAACCGACACGCAGTGAACGTGGGAACCCGGTCGGAGCCGCCCTTCCCTCCCAGTCTCCAGCTGGGTGGCGGGCAGGCGCACCGTCAGCTGATGGCCCCGACCGGGGGCGGAGGGTCCGTAGTAGTCCGAGTCGGGGAAAGCCCGATACATGGCGAAGGGACCCAGCGAGTTCGCAGCCGCTGTGATGGAATGCCAGGAGTCCGCTGGTGAATACCGGCGAGCCGTTGCTGCCGAGCCTCGATGAGGCCCAGGAACGGGTACTGGGTATCCAGACCAAGCTGCACCAATGGGCCGGCGACGATGATGATCGCCGGTTCGATGACCTGTTCAACCTTGTCGCTGACCCGGCGTTCCTCGTTGTTGCGTGGAACCGGGTCAGAGGGAATCGAGGAGCACGATCAGCCGGTGTCGATGGGATCGCACCGCGATCTGTCGTGTTCGGCGAATCGATGTTGTTAGGGCTACGAGCCGAGCTCAAGGCCCGAACATTCGAGCCGCTCCCGGTCAAGGAGCGGATGATCCCGAAGACGTCGGGCAAGCTTCGTCGTCTCGGGATCCCCGCTGTACGGGACCGGATCGTGCAAGCCAGCTTGAAGCTGGTCCTCGAACCCATCTTCGAAGCGGACTTCCACCCATGCAGCTATGGGTTCCGTCCGCGTCGTCGACCCCATGACGCCATCGCTGAGATCCACATGCTGGCATCCAACCGCTACGAGTGGGTGCTCGAAGGTGACATCGAAGCGTGCTTCGACGAGATCTCGCATCCGGCCCTGATGGACCGGATCCGGGAACGGATCGGAGACAAACGCGTCGTGGCGTTGATCAAGGCGTTTCTGTGTGCCGGTGTCCTCTCCGAGGACGGCGTCACCCGAGACACCAAGATGGGCACACCCCAGGGCGGCATCTTGTCGCCGCTGCTCGCCAACATTGCGCTCTCAGTCCTCGACGATCATTTCGCCGAGACCTGGGAGCGTGACATGGCTACCCGAACCCAGCGGGCAACCCGCCGCAGCCACGGCGACGCCACCTACCGGCTTATCCGGTATGCGGACGATTTCGTGGTCATGGTGGCGGGCACCGAGGCACACGCCGAGGGCCTGCGGGGAGAGGTCGCAGCAGTACTTGCTCCAATGGGCCTGCGCCTGTCGGAGCACAAAACGATGACCGCCCATATCGACGACGGGTTCGAGTTTCTGGGGTTCCGCATCCAGCGGCAACAACAGGAGGGCTCGAACCGCCGATACGTCTACACCTGGCCCTCGAAGAAGTCATTGGCTTCGATCAGAGCCAAGGTCAAGACGATCACCAAAATGGGTACGAACCAGCCCCTGTCCGAACTACTCCGCCGCATCAACCAGGTGCTGCGAGGCTGGACCAACTACTTCCGGCACGGCGTGTCATCCCGGACCTTCGCTCACCTGCACCAGTTCACCTGGCTGCGGGTCGTGCAATGGCTCCGGCGAAAACACAAACGTGCCACCTGGAAATGGTTGAAACGTCGCTACCTGGCCAACTCGTGGTGGCCAGAGCACGACGGCGTCGCACTCTTCAACTGCGGAACGGTTCCGGTCACCCGGTACCGCTACCGCGGCACGAAGATCCCGACACCGTGGGACCCGATCACCACCGCTGTTTGACCCAACGGCACGGACTCGTGGAGAGCCGGATGCGGTGGAAGCCGCACGTCCGGTTCGGGAGACGGGCCGGAGAAACCCGCCAGCAGAAACGCAGGCAAGGCGCTCCGGCCCGATCTCACCTCGTCACCGACGCCCTTGAAAAGGTCCGCCGGGCCCACTGGCGTGAGGTGTGGG
>CAZWMX010000241.1:0-2257 GCA_964635205.1 uncultured Acidimicrobiaceae bacterium
CAGGCGTCGACGTGCGGCTTCGTCGCCGAATACCGTGAGCGCGTCCCCTGAGTGCAGCTCCAGATCCCCTGAGGCGACAAGAAGCTCGTTGCCGCGGTGCACGGACACAACGATGCAACCCTCCGGCCAGGAAACCTCTCGAATCCGCCGGTGGTCCGCTGCCGATCCGGGAGGGATCTCGAAGTCGAGGTACCCCGTGGAAGGCGAGGTTCGGGTAGCTACTCGCTGGGGCAGGTGGTTCGTCCTGGCTGCCGTTCCGAGCGCCAGATGATACGCGGCGATCGCGTCCTCTCTCCGGAACATCGCTTCGATCCGGTCCGGATTGTTTCGATCCACAACCGGCAGCCGACCCACGCCGAGTACGGCCATCCGCTCGAGAGCCTCCGACACGGGAAGATCCATCGAAACGGTCGCCGGATCGGGTGTCATCGCATCGGCGGCAGTGAGTTGGTCCGAGGCGCCACCGAGACGGGTGATGTCTGAGTCAGACACGATGCCCACGAGCCGATCTTTGCTGTCGACGATCGCCACACCGTTGAGGCGGTTCCTTCGCAGCACCCCTTGAACCGTTGCGAGCGTATCGGTTGGAGTGACGGTGATCGGAGGTTGGAGTTCGAGGTCACGGATCGCGATCGTGGCAAGCAGGTCAACCTGATCGCTCGGCACGGTGTGAATCCCCATGCGAACGAGCGGAGATGTGTACGCGCTCTCGGGATGGAGCCGGCTCGTGATGACGGTCGCTATGGCGACTGCCAACATCAGGGGAAGCACCAGGCCGTAGTCGCCCGTGATCTCGAAAACGATGAGAATCGATGTGAAGGATGCTCGCGACACACCGGCGAATACGGCTGCCATCCCTACCAACGCAAAGGCACCGGGATCGAGGCGCGATGCGGTCCAGATCGGATCGACGACAATGGCGAATGCAGACCCTGCCATCGCTCCGATGAACAAGCTCGGCATGAAGATCCCACCCGATCCCTTGCCGCCGAGCGTCGCCGAAGTGGCAATCAGTTTCGCTACGGCGAGCAACGCGAACAGCCACCACGCCTTGGAGATCTCCTGGCTCAACACCGCACCGATGAACTTTTGGCCGGTGCCGAGCACCTCCGGCGCCACGAAGCCGAACGCCGCAACGCCAAGACCCATGAGCAACGGTCTGCTCCACTGCACCATTCGATCGGGCACGATTGTGAACCAATCGAGAGCTTCAATGAAGACAATGGCGAGCCCTACAGCGAGGAGGCCAAGGAATGCGTACAGCACCAATTGTGTCGGATCGTCGAGCGAATAGGGCGACACGTCAAAGGTCAATTCGTCGCCGATGAGCGTGTGGGACACAACGGCGCCGGCCACCGAGGCGACAGCGATCGTGTGGAGGTGTCGGATCGATACGTCGCGCAGGATCACCTCCATCGCGAAGAACATGCCTGCGATCGGAGCGTTGAACGTCGCGGCGATACCTGCTCCGGCACCCGCGGCAACGAGGGCGCGGACCTCGGTTTCTTCCAGTTTCGTCACCTTGCCGATGAACGAGCCGATTCCTGCACCGATCTGGGCGATCGATCCCTCTCGACCGGCGGAACCGCCGACACCGATCGTGAGCGCAGTCGCGATGGTCTTCAGAACGGGAACTCGTAGGGGTATCTGCCCGCGGTGAAGTGTGAGGGAGGCAAGTATCTGGGGCACGCCGTGTCCGGCTGCCTCAGGGGCCCACTTCGTGGTGATCGCCCAGGCGAGCCAGATGCCGGCGGGAATGACCAGGAACAGCCATGCCCTCCCGAGAGAGGGGCCTTGTTCGGTCAAACGGAGCACGACGCTCGAAACAAAGCGCAGGGCGTAGACCAGCGCTGCGGCGCCGATGCCGGCGCCGACGCCTATCACCAAGGCCAGCGCCATGAGAGAGGCCTTGCCCGAAGGGCGAAGCCATCCCGCGCGTTCTGGAGAATTCACTCCGACAGGCTACATTGTGATGCGATCGCTCTGGCGCACACCTGGGTCTGCCGTGCGGACTCCGGCAGGGAACGTTGTCGAAACCCGCGAGCGATCTTCTCAAACGTCGAGGCTGTGGTGCAGTTCTCGCAGCACAGCGGTTGTTTGAGCGACGTCAGAGGTGCCCGGAACGATCCTATGAGCGAAGATGGCGAGCGTCGCTGGGAGAGCTATGAATCCGCAACATGGAGTCAGCCTCGTTCGTCCCTACCTTCGGTGTGGGCGCACACGTCAGCCTCGGATGCATCGAGGACGGCCGCGTATT
>CAZWMX010000242.1:0-2256 GCA_964635205.1 uncultured Acidimicrobiaceae bacterium
GGATGCCGGGTGCCGAGGGAGCGTAATCCCGATCCTCCGTGACCTAGTCGACCATAGCCCGCAATCGCTTGTCTTCTTCTCCCGACTCTCGCCTGCGGTTCTTGGGTTGATGCCGGGGCTTGGGTTCGCCGGGAGGACTGAAACGTTCGTTCTTGACACCATCAGGCGGTAGTGGATAGTCGGCCACACAGTTCCGCCGCAGAAAGATCTTCAGCTGGTCGGCGTACTGGAGCACCTTGACATCTTCGCGCTGGGTGCCTGGTACCCAGTAGAAATTGGCGTTGAAGTGCACATAGCCATACTGATCGGTGCCTCGCTGGTGGACTTGATAGGGGGCCGGCAGATGCTGGGGCAGTTCCGTCAAAAAGGCCCGTTCGAATTCGAAGGCTTTGACGGGAATCAGGCCGGTTTTTTTGACCGGACGATGTTCCAACCGCACCGTCGCCCACTGGAATGCCTGCGCATTGAGGTCTTCCAGGCTCTCAAAACTCCGACCGGGAAGGAAGTTCGTTTCCACGGTCCAGAAGCTGCGTTCGTTGCCCGCTTTTCGATCGCTATGCCGTATCTCATGACAGACGAACCGAAAGCCGTAACGCTTCGAAAAGGCAGCCATCTCAGGAGCGATCACCGCCTGCTTTCCCGTCCCCCGCAAGCGCGCCAGATTGGTGTTGTCGATAATGCATCGCCCCGCACTGTGCTTCCAATACATCAACGCCTCGTGAAGAAAACACTTCATGGCGAATCGGTTGAAAACACGATAGAACTTCAGGTATCGTCGCTTCGCGTAACGCAAGTAGAGCAGGCTGGCGATGACCTTCGTGCGTTGCCCTGCCAGCGGCACGCGGTAATCCGAAGTATCGTGTTGCATCTCGGCGCCCGGCTCATCCGGCACGCGATCGCAGCGCGCCGGTCGGGAATTGCCCAATCCCAGGTCCCGCAGCATGCGTGTCAGCGTGGAATAGCCGATCTGGATGTCTTCCTCTTCCTGCAACCTCTCGTGCACCCGCTCCGCCCAACCGCGACACTCGTCGTACAAGCGTCGCAGCAGTTCGGCGTCGATCTCCCTTTTGTCCTTCCGCACCGTGTCAGGCATTTCGCCCTGCTGCTGGATGATCTTCCGTACGGTTTTCCGGCTGATGTGCAACCGGCGACTGATCTCGCGCAGAGACATCCCTTCGGTGTGCAATTGAAAAATGGCGTTACGCTTGTCCGGATCGATCATGAAACTCCCTCATCATCTTCAAGAATGGTGGAAACTTACTTAACAAACTGGCGGTCAACAGATTGGCTTGGGCGTGAAAGGATCGGCTTTGCAGACGCTCGTCATGGCAATTCACCATGAGCCGCTGCATGTACTTCTGCACCGACTCCAGATCATTCAGCAGAGCCCGTTCGAAATCATTGCAACCCTCCGGATCCTCGGGAACGTTCTTCATCTGCGCCAACGACCAGCTCCACTTCCCCTGGTCGATCGCCTCCCGCAACGAATCGGGCCCTCGGAAGTAACCCTGAGCCAACATTTCGATCTCCCGCACGCTCAGCCGCTTGCCGGCGGTGGCCTTCACAAAGCGTTCGATCTCTTGCTTGCCGACCGAGTTCATGCGCATGAACGGCCGCAACGTGTACATGTACGAGTAGACGGGAAAGGCTCCACGGAGGAGGAGCCGTTGAACTTCTTCGCTCATCTCTTGCAGCAGATTACGTCGCATGCTGACCCAGGACTTGCTGCGACCGAGTGTCTCGGCAACCTCCGCCGCGCTCATGTCGTGCACGGTCAGCAGCTCGACGGTGAATTTGGCTTGTTCGAGAAGGTTCAAGCCTCGCTGCTTGCTAATCCGCATCAGAGAGACGATTCCCATCGCTTCTTCTTCACCCAGGGAGACGTAGGGCACGCACTGAATGCCCAGCTTGGTGGCGCAGCGGTAGCGTTTAAAGCCGTTGAGCAGGATACGTTCCCGCGGGGTGTCCACGCCTTCCAGCGGTTCTTGGATGCCACGCTCGGCGATCGACGCCCGGAGGCGCGCTTCGGCAGCGTCGTCCCGCACGCGGTGGCCCTCATAGCGGAGATCCAAAGTCGATCGTTCCACACTTTCACTCATACAATTCCTCCTAGGGCGGATGCCGGTTGAGATAATCCAAAACATAGGTGGTCCTGGAGCCGGCGCTGAGGCTGCGTTGTCTCATCGTTGTCAGCAGGGCCTGTACCAGCTCATCCCGGCCAAGCTTCCGACCTTCGATGCAGCTGGCCACCATCTG
>CAZWMX010000243.1:0-2210 GCA_964635205.1 uncultured Acidimicrobiaceae bacterium
GTCATCGTCCGAACCGTTGTCGTCTTGTACCGAGACACTGTTCTGCAGGCTGTCGCCGGCCTCTGAGAAGTTGTCTGCGATCGCCCCTCCGAGCAGATTGAGCGAGAGAACCAACACGATGGCGATCCCGGCTATGAGCACGACATACTCAACGAGTGCTGCGCCTCGTTCCTGCTTCGGCTGCTCTCGGTGGACGAACACGATGTGTCCCTTCCCATCACTGCTTCATGGCAGATATCGGAAGGACGAGCCGTCGGCTCAATGGGTATTTCGACCCAATCTCGACGTACGACCATCCGGGGGAACCTGGACCGTCATACACGCGCAGCGGGGGGACACGGGCTCGTGTGGGATCGGACGGCGTGTCGCGTCACCCAGGTCCAGACGAGCCCGTTGGCCCGCCAACCGCGGATGCTCTGCTGATCTTGAGGGCCCTGCGTACCTCCCAAAGCACGATGAGGCCGAGGAGCGCCATCGTCCCAAGTGCGAACACAATTTGGGTGCGGGAATCAAGCGGCACGGAGCTTCTCGCGGTGTCGAACTCGACATACTTGCTTGGTTGGATCGCAACGATGTACTCGTCGATCGAGGGAGGAGCCGGCGTCGGAGGCACAGACAGAAGTGCGAGTGCATGTGTGTACTCGGCGAGAGCCACGACTTGTTCCTCGTTGAGCGCAGTGGCGAACCCCGGCATGTCACCGATACCCACCCGGATGATCTCGACGAGCTGGTCGTTGTCGAACGGCACGTTGATCGGCATGGCCGAGGCGCCTTCACCAATGGCTCCGTGGCAGGCCGCGCAGCTTGCGGCGTAGATGTCGGCGCCTTCTCCCGTGGGCAGAGCACCGGATGGTGTTGGTTCGCCGGATGCGCTCGTTCCACCCTGGAACGCAACGGTGTACACCGCCAGGTCCTTGATCTCGTTTTCGCTGAGGCCGCTGCTGAAGCCCGGCATCGAGCCGACGCCATTGGCGATTGCATCCGCGGTCGCGTCGAAGGTGAACACAGAACCCTGCAACGACACAGCGACCCCGCCCTCTCCAGCCCCTCCATGGCACGCAGCGCAGTTGGCCTCGTAGAGCTTGGGAGCCCCGACGGATTCGGCGGAACCCTCCGCGCCATCGCCTTCGATCGGGTCGGCCGGATCGTCCGTCTGCAATCTGACGGAGTAGACAGACACAGCGTTGATCTGTCCGCTCGAGAGGGATTCGGAGAAGCCCGGCATCGAGCCGACGCCATTGGTCACCGCCAGAATGGTCGCAGATTCGGTCCAGACGGAGGCCTGCAGTGACGGGCCGGCCGGTGTGCCCTGGCCGGCTCCTCCGTGACATGCTGCACACTGGGATGAGTACAAGGCACCGGCACTTGCACCCTCCGGCGGGATCGTGGTTGTTGTCGGTGGCAGCGGCTCGCCACCTGTGTCGGCAAGGACGATGTAGTCGGCGACTTCTTGGATCTGGGAAGTGCTCAGACTGCCGGATTGCGCCGCCATCATTCCGGAGGTCATCACCGTGACGAGTTGCGAACTCGAGAGGCCCCTGCCTGAAAGGTTCGCCTGTGTGTGGCAGGCAGAGCACGCTGTGTTGAAGAGACCCTCCCCACCAGTTGCCGGAGGTTGCGTGGTGGTCGTTCCGGTACCGATGGTGATGATGACCGTCGCTGTGGGATCGGACGGGTCGCTCGCGGTTTCCTGGTCGTCTGTGACATCGAGGGTCACCGTGTAGGTGCCGTCTGATTCGAAGGTGTGGTAGAGCAGGCCGACCTCGTCGACGTTGCCCGACACCGTGGGTGTGCCGTCGCCGAAATCCCAGGAGTAGGAGACGATCGTTCCGTCAAAATCCACCGAGTCGGTGCCGTCGAAGACAATGATCGTGCCTATCTGGCCGGTCGTCGGACTGGCCGTCACAACAGCGGTTGGCGGTTGATTCGCCTGTCCGATAGCGGGGGCTGCCGACATGATTCCCAGAACAACCGTGGCCATCACGCCGGCCAGTGCCAACCGATGTTGCGTCTTGGCCATTCCGCCGTCGCCACCTTCCTGTAATCGGAGACCTACGTGAACTACGCAGAAAGCCTACACCAGAATCAGCAATCCTGAGTTGGTTAGTAGGTAACTCAGCTACATCCAGTATACAATGTGTCCTCACCTCGAGTAGGAGGGCTGATGCGAGGCATACGAGTTGGGCGGCGTTGCATTGGGCGCGTCGCGC
>CAZWMX010000244.1:0-2195 GCA_964635205.1 uncultured Acidimicrobiaceae bacterium
GTCTCGAGACCGACGGCCATGGTCTCCTTCTGAGCCGGGATTGAACGCACCGCAAGCAGGACGCCTGGCATGAATGCGGAGCGGTCGGACGTGTCGTGGGTGATCGAAAGCCGCTCTCCTTCACCGCCGAACATGACGGTCTGATGGGCAACGGCTCCGGGCAGCCGCATGGCGTGCACCCTGACATTGTCGATGTCGGCACCAAGCGCTCCTTCGTGGAGCTCTTCTGAGGCGACTCTTCGCTGTTGATGCGGAGCAACGGCAGCGATCCGCTGCGCTGTCGCGATCGCCGTACCCGAGGGTGCGTCTGCCTTCTCGTCATGATGCATCTCGACGACCTCCGCCACAGGAAAGTGGGGTGCAGCGATCTCTGCCATCTTCATCATCAGGACCGCACCGATCGAGAAGTTCGGGACGACAAGACAGTTGCCCGGTCCGTTCGACCACAGCTCGTCCAGCTCACCAAGACGTTCGGCATCGAAACCGGAAGTACCTACGACGACGTTCGCCCCGAATGATCGCCACACGGCCAGATTCTCCATCACGACGTCCGGCCGTGAGAACTCCACGACGATGTCGCATCCGTCAAGCGCAGATGCATCTTGACTGATCGTCAGCCCGGCGATGCTGCCGGTTGTATGCGGGTCGTAGAGCGCAATGAGGTGAAGGTCCTCAGCCGCATCGACCGTTGCGGCGGCGAGGCTCCCCATCCTGCCCCCTGCCCCCGAAACGCCTACCTTCATCGGATGTGCTCCTCAAGGTCCTCGCTATCGAACGGACCGACGGCGCCGATCACGTAGGGACCATCGTAAGCCGCCTGAGCGACATCGATTACCTCGTCGTGGGTGACCGCCGAGATCGCCTCGACGATCTGGTCGACCGTGCGGTGCTCCTGTTGAACGATCTCGGTCCGGCCGATGAGATTCATCCTGCTGTTGGCGTCCTCGAGGCTGATCGCGAGCGATCCCTTCACATGGCCCTTGGCCCGTTCCAGCTCTTCGGACGTCACACCCCTCTCGATCACCAGACCAAGTTGGTCACGTACGATCTTGAGTACCTCGTCCGCCTGGTGTGGGGTCGTCCCAACGTAGGTAGCCGATGCTCCCGCATCACTGAACGGCAGCCGGAAGGTCTGGACTGCATACGCAAGACCGCGCGTCTCTCGGATCTCGCGGAAGAGACGGGAGGACATTCCGCCACCGAGGATGTGGTCGACGAGCGAGAGCGCAAACCGGCGATCGTCATCTCTCGTAATCGACTGTGAGCCGATGATGAGATGTGCCTGTTCGGTATCGCGTCGTGTCACTTGCACCCTCGACACGCCTGGGGGCGGCTGGAGCAACCGATCGACCGGGCTCCCCTGCCACGACCCGAAGTGCTCCGTGACGAGCTCGGGGAGGTCGTCGGGGAGGTTTCCCGCGATCGCGACCACGACGGAATATGGCGTATACCGTCGTGCCCAGTAGTCATGGATCGTGTCGCGGGTCATCTCCGTGATCGATGTTCTTGTGCCGAGGACCGGCGGCGCAAGCGGATGGCCGTCCCAGATCGCGTTGACGAACTCCTCGTGGGCAACGTCGGTGGGATCGTCCTCGTTCATGTTGATCTCTTCGAGCACGACGTTACGTTCCAGGTCGATCTCGGATTGGCGGAACGCCGGCCGCTGGAGCATCTCGGCGAGAATCTCGACTCCTGTCGTGAGGTCCTCATCGCGCATCCTGGTCCAGAAGCACGTGTACTCCTTGGACGTGAAGGCGTTGTGTCTCGCACCGATACCGTCGAGGGTTTCCGAGATACGCCGTGCAGACCACTCGTCAGAACCCTTGAACAGCAGATGCTCGAGGAAGTGTGATGCCCCGGCCTCCGGCCCTATTTCGTCCCTGCTACCTGTGTCGACCCAGCAACCGATCGCTACCGATCGGGTCGAGGGCATGTGGTGTGTGATGAGCCTGAGCCCGTTTGGGAGTGTTGTTAGTTCATGTTCCATCGGCGCTCGATGATAGGAACCACAACAGGCACCGGAATCCGCGCGACGCGTTCTGTGGGCCAGAGTGCACGAAAACGATGCACTGGAACCCTGGGTTCGCAGATCTAGTCGTCGTCTGTGGGTCTTCTGCGCCGGGCTTTCGCCTGACTCCGAGCACGCTTCTCTTCGAGCCGGCGACGGCGGGCCGACCTCGAAGGCTTCGTCGGCC
>CAZWMX010000245.1:0-2163 GCA_964635205.1 uncultured Acidimicrobiaceae bacterium
GAGGCATCCTGCAGCGCGATCTCGTTGAACTGCTTGTTGATGAGGCCAACGATGCTGTCGAGCATCCCGCCGGAGGCAAGAAGCAGGATCATCGCGAGCACAACACCAAGGACCGTTGAAAGGCTCCGTCGCTTGGATCGGCCGATGCCACGGAGTGTCATCCGTGTCCGCACAGGCAGCTTCGATATGAGTGGAACCGCTTTCTCGAGCAAGCTCCTGCCGCCGGACATCAGAGGGGCGGATCCTCTCATCGCGTCCGCAGGAGCGATCTTGTACGCGGCACGCGCCGGAACGAGCGCGGACACGACGCCGGCAACCACTCCGAAGAGGAGTCCCACGACGATCGTGAGCGGCCGAATAACGACAACGGTATCCGGAATGTCGAGTTCCGTTGTGTAGAGGCGGGTCATCAGAGCGCCGGCCACAACACCGAGCAACACACCAACGATCGCACCGACGGTACCGATCCACAGACCGAATCCCAGATAATGCCTCCGGAGCTCGCGAGCCGACATACCTGAGGCCCGCAGGGTGCCGATGATCGATCGCTGTGAGAAGACGATCCGTGTGAGCAGCACGTATACAGCCATACCTGCTGCGGTGAGGAAGAGGACCGGGAATGCAACAGCCATCTGGCCGAACCCCTCAACATCGAGCTGCAATGTCGAGTTGGACGGTTGGTCGGCCTGGGTGAGGATGCTTGTTGCTCCGGCATCGGTTGCTGCCTGGTGGACCAGGGTGTCGATGTCCTCTGTGATGGCATTGTCGTCGTACAACACCAGCGTCTCGCGGACAGATACCGATGGTGGCAACTGTGATACGAGTGCTTCATCGACGAAGAACACTCCGAATTGCTCCGGATCGGCAAAGACCTCCTGCGTGCTGGGTGCCGGCCATATGTACTCAGCCGACGCAGCAACACCGACGAGGCTGAATTCCTGACCGGGTCCGACAACCACGGTGAACGTGTCGTCCACGCCGAGATCGAACGTTTCGGCGATATGGGCCTCGGCAACAGCGTGGAATTCGCCGTCTGCCGGGAGATACCCGCCTTCTTGTACATCGATTCGGTTCACATCAGGCTGGTCTCCGGCCGGCATGCCGATCAGCCTGCCCCGCAGCGTCTTGAGCCCGATCGTGATCGGAAGATCCGCGCTGTGCCTGACGGTGACCGTCTCGACACCGTCGATACTCAGAAGTCTGTCCGGCAGATCGTCGTCTCCGCCGGTGATCGTCATGTCGGCGAATGCAAGTCGCTCGTATGTCTGTTCGTAGCTTGTTGTGAGGTTCCGATAGGAGTCGTACGTGGAGGCGAACATCATGACGCCGATGACCACTGTTGCACCGACGGCGAGAAACTGCCACCGCTGGCGTTTCATGTCCCTGCGGCGTTTGCGTGCGAGGTGGCTCACCAGCGGAGTTCCGATGCCGGGGTCGGATGCTCGTTCACCTCATCGCCGACGATCCTGCCATCTCGAAGCCTGATCACCCTGTCGGCCATCTCTGCGATCGTGGAGTTGTGCGTGACGAGGAACACCGTTCGATCCTCACCCTCGGTGGTGGATTTGAGCAGGTCGAGGATCGTGCGTCCGGTTTCGAGATCCAGAGCTCCCGTCGGTTCGTCGCAGAGCAGCAGGGGAGGGTCCTTCACGATGCTGCGTGCGATAGCGACTCTCTGTTGCTGTCCGCCGGACATTTCACCGGGGAAGTGTCCCATCCTGTCGGTGAGACCGACACTGTCGAGTACGGTGTCCGAGCGAGCCTCGGGATCGCCGCCTGTGATCTCGGCGATGAGCGCAACGTTCTCTTGGGCAGTCAGTGTTGGTATCAGGTTGTAGAACTGAAAGACGAAGCCGACGGTTGACCGTCGATACTCGGTTCGCTCCTTGTCCGTCATGCCCGCGATTTCGAGGCCGTTGACGTTCAGGCTGCCCGATGTTGAGGGTTCGAGTGCACCGATCTGGTTGAGCAGCGTTGTCTTTCCGGACCCAGAGGGACCGAGGAGAACGACGAACTCGCCTGCGTTGATCGTGAATGACACGGCGTCGAGAGCCTTGATCGCGGTGTCTCCTTCCCCGTAGATCTTTGTCAAACCTCGTGCAACGACCACTTGCCGGTTCACATCGTCCTCGATTCCTCGGGTCTCACTGTTCACAGGCTAGT
>CAZWMX010000246.1:0-2106 GCA_964635205.1 uncultured Acidimicrobiaceae bacterium
GCCACAACAATACGGCGGCACAGGTACCTGATGACAAGGCCTGTTCAGCCGACCAGAGTATTTCGCTGTCGTTTTTCGGCCGCACGATAAGGAGCCGCGACAGGTCGATACCCCATTGTTGCAAGGCAGGCGGATATGGCTGAAATGGCGGTGCCACCCAGGCGATCCAGCCAGGTTCGGCATACGGTACGAGCGGGTCATCGGCGCTCAGGCGCGAAAGCGCCGGCATGAGCAATTGCAACTCACCAATGCCGTACTGCTCAACAAGGATCTCGGTTAAGGACTGCTGCGGCCAGCCGCCACCCGGCAGGTGACGATCCAGCTTTTTATAACCGGTGGAAAGCCCGGCTTCGGTTTGCGCCTGATTGCGACCGCGCCAGACACGCGGGCTCTTGAGCAGGCTATTGAGCGCTTCATTGGACACTGAATTTTCTATTAGTGCGCCGACAAATCGTCGCGAATAACGCCTACCACGACCCCTTCGATCACCATCGACTGTTTGCTCAGATCGACCTGGATCGGTTCGAATTCCTCGTTCTCGGGTAGCAGCCAGACCAGCGAGCCCTCCTGGCGATACCGCTTGACGGTAACCTCGTCATCCAGGCGCGCGACAATAATCTGCCGGCTGCGTACTTCCGGCGTGCGATGCACGGCAACAAGATCGCCATCAAGGATGCCCGCATTCTTCATACTCATGCCATGCACACGAAGCAGGTAATGCGGCTTGGGGTTAAACAACGCCGGATCGAGCCTGTAATGCGTCTCGATATGCTCCTGCGCAAGAATGGGACTACCGGCCGCGACCCGACCCACGAGCGGCAATCCCATCTGCTCACGCAGGGAGTCCTTGAGCTGAATGCCGCGCGAAGTCCCCGGCACGAGATCCAGCACACCCTTTCTCTGCAATGCCCGCAAATGCTCCTCGGCGGCATTGGCTGACTTGAAGCCAAGCTCACCCGCGATCTCGGCGCGCGTCGGGGGCATCCCTGTCTCAGCAATAAAGTCTTGAATCATTTCGAGAATTTGTGATTGTCGGGGGGTCAGTGGGCGCATTTCAGCAGTCCTGTATGAATTCACAGTAACTGCGATTATATACAGTAGTTTTTAATGTGCAAGCACAGTTTAGGCGGCGCCCACCTTTCAGCCACTATGTTGTCGCCTGAAACAGACAAAGCACAATAAAAACAGTCATCTTCATTGCAGCGGCGAGGTATTTGGGAAATAATGCGCCTGCCGTTTTTTCCCAACAGAGGAATCTTGGAAAATGAAAAAGACCGTACTCACAGTGAGCGTACTCCTGCTCACCCTCGGACTCGCCACGGGTTGCGCCACGACAGGGCTGGACGACGTTAAAGCGACCGCTGATCGCGCTGCTGCAGATGCTGCCGCTGCTTCGTCAGCTGCTGAAGCTGCACGTGCGGCTGCTGATCGTGCTGCTCAGGCTGCTGCTAGCGCTCAGAGCACAGCTGATCAGGCGCTTTCCGCTGCAACCGAATCACAGGCTTGCTGCGAGGCAAACCACGAAGCAATGGAACGTATGTTCAAGAAATCAATGTCAAAGTAGCAACAGACTACGAAAATCTACTCAGACGCCGCGCTTGTCGCGGCGTTTTTTATGCCCGCTCCAACCGCAACGGGCATCCCGTCGGATCGGGAGATGGCAGCCTCAACGAGCGACCAGTCCAGCCGACCCGGTCGATCGGATGTCGCAGCGATGAACTGCTCGGTTACATAGGTGAGCGGATCTTTGCCACCAACAATGACCTCGACGGTTTCAAGCACGTCATCAGGTGACGGTTCGTCCGTGGTTTTTTTCGGCGCTAACGCCAGTACCGGATGTGCCTCGAGTACCAGTACATCGCCCTGCCAGCCGACCTTCACGGGCTCATTGATGATCCTGACCGGGGTGTTGACCGCAATGTAGTCGAACAGGAAGCGGATATCTTCAGGAAACATGCGCAGGCAACCGTGTGTAACGCGCATACCCACGCCTGCGGGGCGATTCGTGCCGTGAATCAGGTAGCCTGGCAATCCCAGGCGCATCGCATGTTTGCCGAGCGGGTTATCAGGCCCGGCAGGGACAATTCGCGCAAGCGGACGGCCTTC
>CAZWMX010000247.1:0-2072 GCA_964635205.1 uncultured Acidimicrobiaceae bacterium
AAAATAGGGGTTTGAGCGTTGGCAGACGGTGGCGAAGCCTCGAAAGGTGTAGGGTAAACTATCGGCGGATATCGTCCAACCCACGCCGCGTTCGTGATTCCCTATTATTTCTGAGTCGTGCCTGGTTTCGCGCTGAAGATCTTCGCGACGCCGGTTCAAGGTTCGTCTTGACAGACGCCAGGCGTAGGGTAAAATATACGCACTATGTATCTCAAGACTCAAACGGTTAAGAAGGCCAACGGCAAGTCCTACACTTATTACCGGCTTGCTGAGTCGTATCGTGAAAACGGCAAGGTCAAACATCGTATCCTTGCCGAACTCGGCGCACTGAAGCCTGGGGAGGTTGAGTACCTGGCACGCCGTTTTGCCGGTATCGCCGGTATCGAGTTCGGCGAGGACCTCGATGAGTTGGAGGTCCATGGGTTGAGCTACTTTGGCCCGCCCTTACTGGTAGAACATCTCATGGAGGTGCTCCACTTGAGCCGCTGGGTAGAAGAGGCCGTCAAGACCAAGCGTTTGAAGTTTCGAGTGGTCGACGCCTTGAAGGTGATGCTTTGTGCCCATCTGTTCAAGAGCGGCTCGCGTGCGGAATTGGCCGTCTGGGATTGGCAGCAGAAGCTGTTCTGGCATCCTCATCGGGTGGCGGACCTGGAGTACCAACATCTGTTACGGTCACTGAGCGTGCTGATGAGCATCAAGGACGAGATCGAGAAAAAGCTGTTTCTGCATCTTGGGGAGTTGTTTGATTACAGGGTGGATTTGGTGTTCTATGATTTGACCAGTTCGTATGTGGAAGGCGTGGCGGATTGGAGCGAGATATTGAAACGCGGTTACTCCCGAGACAAGCGTGGCGACTGCAAACAAATTGTGATCGCTCTGGTAGTGACGGAAGGCGGGTTTCCGGTGACGTTTCGAGTCTTTGAAGGGAATCGCTTGGACAAGAGCACGTTGGAAGAGATGGTGCAAGATCTGGAGGACCGTTTCTCGATCAAGCGTTGCATTTGGGTATCCGATGCCGGTCTATTGACAGATGAGAACGTGAAGCTGCTGGAGGAAAGCCCGTACGAATACATCTTGGGGATGGGTGGTGCGGAGAATCGCAAGGCGCTGAAGGAGGCGATCCAGAAAGCGCGGGAATTGCCACAGAAGGAATTCAAAAACAGTCAATTCTGGGAGGTGAAAATTGAGGAAGCGGGGCAAGCGCAAGGAGAAGAAGGAGGTCCGGCGCGGATCGTGGTGGTAGAAAGTGAAGGGCGTCAAAAGAAGACGGCAGCGATTTTTGAAAGGCGGCTGGAGAAGGTTCGCCAGGCATTTCGGGCTTTGGAAAGGCAAGTCAGCAAAGGCAAGTATGTCGAGCGTGAAGTGATTCGAGAGCAGGCAGTAAAGGCTCTCCATCAGAGTCGGGTCAAAAAGTATTTCTCGTTCACGGCGGAGAAGGGAAAGTTCAGTTGGACGGAAAAGGGAAAGGAGGTTGATGAAAGAAAAGCAGATGCCGGCAAGTACGGGCTGCTGACGAAGTCGAAGCTCAAAGCGGAAGATGTTATCGGTGCCTACCGCACTCTACTGGTAGCGGAAGATGTGTTTCTGGTCTTGAAAGGCGTTCTGGATATGCGTCCCTTCTGGCACAAATGTGACGATAACATTGAGGGACACGTGCTCTTGGCGGTGTGGAGCTATCTTCTTTATAAGACGATGGAAACACTGATGGAAAAAAGGGGGTTGGACCTACCTGCGCCTCGAGCGCTGAATGCGATCAAAGAGGTTCGCGCGGTGGAAGTGGCGGTGCGAGAAAAGGCGATCTGGAAGTTGATGAAAGTACCAGCCGAAGCCGAGCAAGTGTTCGAGGCGGTGGGCATTAATAATTTGAAGAGTCGTTTCAACCAATGGGCTTGCGATGCGCCTGCGTATTGCTACCAGCCGCGCTTCATCAACAAAAGGCGAAGAGCAGAAACGGAAACGTAACCGAGTGAGGTAAGGAACTGAAGTGGTAACTTGTGAAACACTGTGCGGCCGGCCTACCACTGGGTCCGCCTCCGTCCGGCCTGCCCTGCCCAGACGCAAGCGGAGGGGGC
>CAZWMX010000248.1:0-2045 GCA_964635205.1 uncultured Acidimicrobiaceae bacterium
GTTCCGGTCAGGTCTGCGCCATGGCACGCTGCGCAGAACGAGCTGTATACGCTCGCACCGGTCGTCGGGGCCACGGTCCCACCGGTTATTCCACCAGTTGCAGGCTGCGCCGCTGCGGGTGGTACGAAGTAGTCAGCGATGGCCTGGATCTCAGCAGGGGACAACGTGCTCACGGAACTTGTCATGACGCCAGGAGCGGTCATGCGGGCGATGAATGCGGCGTTCGTCAGACTCGTGTTCGAGAGCGGGGGAGCGAAGCCACCTGATCCGCCAGGTCCGTGACACGCCGCACAGCCTGCCGAGGCGTAGAGCGCAGCACCGTCAAGGGCAGGGGCCGCCGCCGACGGAGTGATAGGACCCGAACCCGGCGTCTCTATCGTGATCGTTACGACCGCGGAACTATTCGAGGTGAGCAGCGCATTGATCGCTACATATCTGAAAGTGTATGAGCCCGTGGCGCCCAGGGGGGCGGTGTAGATCAGGGTTCCGCTCCTGAGGAGCGTTGGGGAACCAGGTCCGGTCCACATCCACGCGACGTCAGGTTTTGCTGTGACTGCGTCGGTGTCGTTGTCCAGTACGTTGACCCTCAGTGTTGTCCCTGGTGCGACGGAGTAGGCATCGTCTGCTGCGATCGGCGTTGCACCGGCCACCGCAGCTGTAACAACGGCGGCAGCGCGAACACCTTGCTGGCCGGTGACCGTGGCGTTGATGCCGGTGACTGCAGCAATGTTGGAGGTCACCGCCCCCGCTCCTGCCAGGTACATCATCGACGCCAGGGCAACCATCCCAAGCATTGGAATAGTTGCATTCCGGTGTTTCATTCGTTCCGCCTCTCGGTTTCCTGTCTATTCATTAGATACCTACTTAGGGATTATGTCAAACGACGAGAGGGCCATTTCTCACACCACTCGAAGGAACTAGTCTCTCAGCCACTCGTCGGGTCGACCTTCGCTTTGCGGAACCTGTATACCTCGGAGAGCGCAAGGACGCCGAGCGTCGCCATCGAGGCGAGGGCCAAGCGGAGTTGAACGTTGGGTTCAAGCGGCACGGAGCTTCTCTCTGTGTCGAACTCGACATACTTGCTTGGTTGGATCGCAACGATGTACTCGTCGATCGAGGGAGGAGCCGGCGTCGGAGGCACAGACAGAAGTGCGAGTGCATGTACGTACTCCGCGAGCACGGTTATCTGGTCATCGCTGAGCGCAGTGGCGAACCCGGGCATGTCCCCGATGCCTACCCGGATGATCTCGACGAGCTGGTCGTTGTCGAACGGCACGTTGATGGCCATGGCAGAGGCACCTTGACCTGTGGTTCCGTGGCAAGCGGCGCAGCTTGCGGCGTAGATGTCGGCGCCTTCTCCCGTGGGCAGAGCACCGGTCGGTGTCGGTTCGCCGGATGCGCTGGTTCCACCCTGGAACGCAACGCTATACACCGCCAGATCCTTGATCTGGTCCTCGCTGAGGCCGCCGCTGAAGCCCGGCATCGAGCCGACGCCATTGGCGATTGCACCCACGGTCGCGTCGAAGGTGAACACAGAACCCTGCAACGATGCAGCGATCCCGCCCTCTCCAGCCGCTCCATGGCACGCAGCACAGCTCGCGGCGTACAGTCCGGCGGCATCACTCGAGGCAGTCAATTCGCCGGCGACCTCATCCTCCGTTGTGCCGGCGGTGCCCGACTGGAATGACATGGAGTACGCCGATACAGCGTTGACCTGGGCGCTCGTGAGCGAAGCGGAGAACCCTGGCATCGAGCCAATGCCATTGGCGACTGCGGAGAAAGTTGCGCTCTTTGTGAAGCTCGAAGTCGACAATGAGGGGCCGCTCGCTCCCTCACCGAAAGCTCCGTGACACGCTGCACACTGGGAGGCGTAGATCTGGGCACCGCTTCCGTCGCCCGAGGGCTGGGTGGTGGTTGTCGTTGTTTCGCCACCGCCACCGCCTGCCGGGACGATGTAGCGGGCAACGGCTCGGATTTGTGAACTGCTCAAGCTTGCGGCCTGACCCGTCATCATGCCGGAAGTCATCACTGTGACGAGTTCCGAG
>CAZWMX010000249.1:0-1968 GCA_964635205.1 uncultured Acidimicrobiaceae bacterium
GATCACCGGGGTTTCGCTCCCGCCGGTCGCTCCAACCCCGGCCACCCCGCCGCGTCATATCTTGACACGGACCCTTTAGTACGTCCTAAACCCACGGCCTTTGGCCGTGCGACCCTGATAGGCTCTGCCGGTACGGCGTGAATAGAATACGCTCATTCTCCAAGAAGCCCCGCTGGGCGAGGAGAATGAGCGCATGGAAAAGTTCGAATCTCTGTCGCACGTCCGCTGGGAGTGCAAGTACCACGTTGTGTTCATCCCCAAGTATCGCAGGAAAGTACTGTATGGCAAGCTGCGTACCGCAATAGGGGGGTCTGGCAAATAATCCTGGCGGTGTTAAGTTTTTGCGTTGGCAGGGGTTGTCCAGAATAGATCCCATTGGCTACTGTCTCGCAGCGTGGTCAGGGCGGCGACGGCTTCCGCGTTGGACATGTCCCAACGACGACCGCGGCCTTTGAGCCGAGAGGTGCTCGTCTTACAGCGGGACTCGGTGGGGCCACTGCCGATTTGCCAGCCACGTTGGATGAACTCCGGATAGTTGATCATCTCACGGCGCTCCATTACGTAGTTGATCAGACGGTCCGCTTCAGTTTTTTTGGCTTGGCTGCGTAGCGGGCGACGCCAGTTCAGCAATTGTTCCCAGGTGGGCTTGTAGCCTTCGTGCTTCAGCGTGTGCAGGAGGTTATCTGCCCACTGACGTCCGTCGTCCGAGTCGCCGAACACGATGCGGCGGCTTTTGTGCACGTTTTCGGCCAAGTGGTAGAAGTCCAGCCCCAGTCCGTCCAGCGGCAACTCGTGCGGCTTGGCTTCGAGTTGGTTGCGAATCCGCGTGGCCCCGTCCACGTTGGCGATCTTTTCGTCGGCTGCCGCAAAGTTCAAGCGTCGCGCCTCGCGCCGCACCAACGGACCCACTGTGTGCCACCGTCCGCGGGTGAGGGCTTCATGCCAGTGTTGGCCGGTTTCGTCGTAGAACGTGACGACCTTGAACTCCTTGAACTTCTCGTCCGATCCCTTCCGGCGTGGCGGGAGCGGGCGACACTTCTTTCCCGAACGCTGACGCCTGCGTTTGATCGCCTCGCGACGCTTGACCTTTTCGGCATCGGTGACCGCCGGCACCATCACACCATCGATACCGGTGTAGAGCCGCGTCGGGCTGCACGGGTTCGCGGGATCGGCCAGGCAGTCGGTGGCCTGGAAGGATGTGGGCAGGGCGGCGGATCGCTGAACTGCCAGGACCGACTGGCCCGCTGCAATCACCAGTTGGCGCAACTGCTCGCCCGACATCTTGATCTGAGCCGTACGAAAGAGGTTGTCCGCAGCAGCGTCGAAGCTGGTGCCGTCATTGTTCAAGCGGGACGCCATCTCTATCACGCCGCCGGTGACCGCCTGACCCTGCCGATCGATCAGAGTGTCGGCCGGTGCCGTGCTGCCCTCGCAGGCAGAATGCCACCACCGACGTCTCAGCGCGATGCGGCCGTTGACGGTCAGCACGTGCGTGCGTTGGCGTCCCTTATTGGCCAGCCGCTTGGTCACGGGCTGCTTCGTGACCGGATCGATGACCGTTTGCTGCGGAGGGGGAAAAAGCGGCTTCCGCCGCATCAATCCGTTGCTGCACTGCTTCCTGAAAGACCCGTTTCCGGAACTGGGCAGACAGGTTTCTCACCTGCTCCTCGCTGCCGAGAATCCACTCACCGTCGGGTGCCTCGTTGACCGCCTCCATCACCGACTCCAAGAACGATTCCACCTCAGGGCGAAGGGATTCCGAAAGCTGTTTCGGAGATACTCTTGGAGATACTTTTGACGCGGCATCCATCTTTTCATCCTCCCGATGACTCCATTCATGAAACCCTTCCAAAAGGGACGCCGTCAAGCTTACCTATCCCTCCTAGATCGCGCCAGTCAGAATTGCCAGACCCCCGTAGCCAAGTACATGGTCAAACGGCGAAAGCCGCCGTCGCAGACTTGGCGTAC
>CAZWMX010000250.1:0-1913 GCA_964635205.1 uncultured Acidimicrobiaceae bacterium
GGGGATCGCTCCCCCCAGGCTCCCACACCACCGTGCGTACGGTTCCGTACACGGCGGTTCAAGCAGACCGCTCTTGAAGACGACGTAAATGGGCAAGACTGACGAGGCCCCAGCTTTCCAGGAGCGCGTTGTTAAGCGCGCCCTGCATCGCCGGGGACTGGCTGTTCCACCAGGAGCCGCGTCCGTTGCCGGTCGCGATGGTGGCCTCCCTGGCCCCTATCCCGAGTGCACGCAGCTTCGTCCAACGGGTCCTTGGCTTCTTCCAGCGTATCCACATCAGTTTCCGGATGTGGCGCCGGATCCATTGATCCAGAAGGGTGAAGATGTGTGTGACTTGGGACATCCGGAAGTAGCCGAACCACCCACGCAGATACAGGTTAAGTTCCTTGATCACCGTGTGGATGCTGCGTCCCCGTCCGCGTCTGATGATGGCTCGCACCCGCTCTTTCATCCGTTTGATGGATGCCGGGGCCGGCTTCAGACGCGCTTTCAAGTGTGTCGTGAACGAATAGCCGAGAAACTTGCGTTTCCAGGGCCGGTCCACGGCACTCTTGCGCCGGTTGACCCGCAGCTTGAGCTTCTGCTCCAGAAACCGGGTCAGTGAGGCCATGACCCGCTCTCCCGCTTGCCGACTGCGAACGTAAACGTTCACGTCGTCGCCGTAGCGGGCGAACCGGTGGCCTCGCCTCTCCAATTCCTTGTCGAACTCATCCAAGAGGACGTTCGACAAGAGCGGGGAAAGCGGAGAACCCTGTGGGGTGCCTTCGCTTCGGGGCGATACGACGCCTCCTACCATCATGCCCGCCGTCAGAAAACGGCGGATCAGGTGAAGGAGTCGCTTGTCCTCAATTCTCCTCGCCACGCGGCTCATCAGAATGTCGTGGTTGACTCGGTCGAAGAAGCTCTCCAAGTCGAGGTCGACCACGAACCGGTGTCCAGCCGTGACATGCTCACGTGCTCGGGCAAGCGCCTGATGAGTGCTCCTTCCCGGGCGGAAGCCGAAGCTCGATTCCGAGAAGGTGGGTTCGAAGATGGGGCCGATCGCCTGCAGGATCGCCTGCTGGATCATGCGGTCGAGGACAATCGGGATGCCAAGCTGCCTCTTGCCTCCACTCTGCTTCGGAATCTCAATCGTTCTGACCGGTCGAGGCAGGTAGGTCCTGCTCAGCAGCTCTTCCCGGATTCGCGGCCATTCCTTCTTGAGGTATTCCGGGAGTTCATCGACGGTCATCCCGTCGATCCCCGGAGCCCCCTTGTTGGAACGAACGCGTTTCAGGGCTTTGAGGAGGTTCTCTCGTTGCAGGATCTCCTCCATTAGCGTCGTCGTCGTGGAACCGGTAGTCTCCGGAATCGCCGCGGCACACCGGTGCTCGTCCGTCATACAAAGGCGACTTCCGGTCGCCCCACTCTGACGTCGCGAGGGCATCGCAGCCCTACCTTCTGCATCTTGTCGAGCCATCGAGATCTCGGTATCGGTTCGGATTTACTTGTTCGGGCCTTTGGTCGCTGCATCGACCTCGTATGCCCTGTGCTGACTTCTGCCCGCCCATCCCCGCCCCTTTCGGTGCGGGTAGTCCTTTCGGACAGGCGAGCAGATCTCCCAGGGTAAGGCGCGTGACCTTTGCCCCACGTCCGCCGCATCTACGCTCGTCTGTTCCGGATGACTTCGGGCTTCGGATCCCAACGCTTCCTCGCCCACAGACGATCGCCTCATATGCGGTTCGTGTTCCTCGGACCGGGGTTTTGCCTACAGCTTCCTTTCGGCGATTCAAGATCGCCTGCCCCACCTCGCGGTGGGTACCCTTGCTGTTCGGCTAGAAGTTCCTGTCATCATGGCCTCCAGGGGACTTTCACCCCCAAGTCACTTCCCGGGTCGCTTTCGCTTGCCGGTTGAACAGCGCCAATCATGGCGC
>CAZWMX010000251.1:0-1889 GCA_964635205.1 uncultured Acidimicrobiaceae bacterium
AGCGAGAATCCTGCGGCGGTCCACAGGAGGAGAGTCGTTCTTCTACCGCAGTAGCGAGTGAGGAACTTCACGAGGGCGTTCCCAGCGATCATCGCCAAGGACAACAGTGCTGCCACGACGCCGGCAACCCAGACGGCGTCACGCTCGAGGAGCTCGAGAAAGTACGGCTGCCATGCGTACCAGGCCCACATGAAGAAACCGGTCTGGATCGCGCCCGCGATCATGATCAACCTCAGCGGACGGCTTGCCCAGCCGTGGCGAATTCCCGATGCAGCCACCGCATTCGCCTCCGCCGGGAGCGTCCTCCATGTGACCTTCCTGGGTTGAAAGCCGATGTCGTGCATACCGAAGAAGGCGAGCCCGAGGAGCACGAGGAGCAGCACTGAGCGGACGATGAAGGGGAGTGCGAGGTCGATCTGGCCGAGGAGTCCGCCACCGACCGTCCCAACGAGCATGGCGACCCCGCCGATGATCTGAGCGTTGGCGAAGATGCCATCCATCTCACCTTCGTAGCCGAGGCTCTGCACGCCGTCGACGAGCCATGCCTCCATGGCCCCGCTGTAGAACGTGAAGCCGAGCCCGATGAACACCGATGCGACCGAGAACGCGACCACGCCTGCTCCTGCCTGCGCGAGCCAGACGTAGGCGACGGTTGATGCGGCGAGAACGACGAGTGAGAGGAGGAACGATGCCCTCCGTCCGATCGTGTCAGCAACAACACCGGTCGGGATCTCGAACAGGACCGTGCCGAGCGAGAACGCAGCGTTTGCGATGAAGACCTGTGCGATTGAGAGGCCTGCATCGAGGAGGAAGAGCGTGTTGATACCCCAGATGATCGAAGCGGCAAGCGTGTAGATGCCCGCATAGGTGTAGTACCGGCGAACGAGCTTGGTCGCGTGCGGAGGCATTGTTGGGGCCGTCGTCATCGGCGCACCCTACCGGTGCCGCGTTGGCGCGGACACGAAATCCCCGTTTGCGTACGTCTTCGAGCGAATCTGACCTGCCCGTGTCAACCGTTCTAGGGTTTCTTCCCTTGGTTTCCCTTGTGCGCCCGATTCTGCTTCTTGAGCTGCCCAAGGTTCTTCGGGGCGTCTTCGAGAGGTTTGCCGGGATTGAGCCCGAGTTCCCTGAATCGGCGTCCGAACGCCCATCCATCGTCGTCACCGTCACCGTCACCGTCGATCGTCGCGAGCAGCTCCGAGAGTGACATCTCGGTTGCCTTCGCCAGTTGCAGCAGCTTGAACATGGCTCCCCAACCGATCACCGTGTCACCGGTTCTGAGGTCCACGATCTCGTCCACCGCTTCTTGGTCGGCGTCGCCATCGATGCTGTAGTCAGCGAGTAGCTTCGCCTTCAAGAGTTGAGCTTCGCTGAGTTCCCGCGTCTCGCTTGTCTCGGTGTCGACATCGGTGTCGTCAGCGACGGCTATCGCTGCTGTCGATGCGAACAACGCAGCGGCGACTGCGACCAGTGCCAAGCGTTTCATGTGGTCCCTTCCATTCCTTGTGGTCTGGCGCGATGCCTTCCCGAGCCCGGTCGGAGTGGTTCCTACCTATAGAGACGCAGTGGGCACGGGAGTGTTACAGATGACTCGCCGCCGGCTGAGGATGTGTCGTGTTCGTCTCGTATGCTGCCCTCCGTGGAAGGAAGCGAGATCGAAGCCAGCCCGTCGGGCGATGACGCATACTGGGAGATGCTTGCCGGTGAGGCGTCGGGGGAACCATCTCTCAATGCGGGGCAGCGGTCGGTACACGAGCCGATCCCTACCTCTCCTCGGGCGCCACAGCGAAAGACTGCCCGATCGCCGGTCGAGGTTGACACCGCTGCGCTCTTCGCCGAACTCGGGAACACCTTCGGCTTCGGCACCTTCCGGCCCGGTCAGCGGGACG
>CAZWMX010000252.1:0-1836 GCA_964635205.1 uncultured Acidimicrobiaceae bacterium
GGTTGATAATCTGTTGGAAGTTTTGGGGAAGGCCAACGCTACGTAACTGGGAGATGATCCAGTAACTGGAGGTGACCCGAAACGGCAGCGCGCTCCATGACCGCTGCCGGCACGGTACGACAGCGATCGGACAAGCCTAATACGTCAGCCCTGTGAAGGTGTCAGGCAGCGGTCTTTCTCTTTGCGAGAATGCGAGCCGTTGATACGTGGTTGGATCTTCCTGCATAGGTTCGTTCAGGTCTTGGTTGCGTTGGTCCTCGCGGGTGCTTTTGATATTTCGATAGCTCAACATAGTGGGCCAGCTCTTTGAGTACCCTCGCGAGTTGAGCAATGCTCATGTCTCGAAACACGGTCCAGTGCTTTGGTGGAATGGCAATCATCATTCCCGTATAGGTCTTGGAGATTTCCAGAGAAAGATAATATCCCGATACGTTTTCCTCCACCGTGTCTGTCCCATGCACGGAACGTAATGCGGCCTTGATCACTGAAATGCCGTTGTAGGCGACAAGTGCCAGACAGAATGCGAATACTGCCGCCTTGGGGTAACCCAGGGTCTTGATTTCGCATGTGAGCGTTTCCGTCAGTTCTTGGAACATGGTTTCGATTGCCCAGCGTTTCCTGTACAGATTAGCCAGCTTACACGCGTTGGCGGCACTTCGGGGAACATTGGTCAAGATGTGGAGTTCGGTGTCACCGTCCCGCGTCGGTTGGTACAGTTTGACGGTGATTCGTCGGATTGCCAACGTCGCTCCGGTCTTCGGATCGGTAATCTCCATCGATTGCTCGTAGACTCTCCCGGTATCGATGCGACCCGCGTATTTGCGCCTGCCGCGCAAGCGGCCAGGCAGGTTGGCGTGTTGACGAACCAGAAACTTCGCCCCACGCGATCGGATGCCGAACAAGAATCCCAGCGTGCAGAAATTCCGGTCTTCGATCCACAAGTCCCCCTTTTCCACACAGGGCAGTACTTGGTCCAACAGTGATCGTTCTTGCGCATGGCCGTCTTCGCAAGGGAAGACGTGCGTCGCCAGCTTCAATAGCGGATCCAAGACGACCAACGCCTTGCCCGGCAACGGGGCATCGCCGATGGTCCTCAACTCTTCGATGCGATGTTCCGTCGCCGAAAAATGGTTGCCGTCGAGAATCTTCGTGTGGTATCCTCGCAGTAACGGCGGGAGCGTCGCCCCAAGTTTCTCGATGACAGGCGCGAATCGAGTCACGCTGTCCTCAACCAAGGCCGCCGAAATCCGAGGTTCGATCCCGTTAAGCTTGTTGTACACCGACTTGCGGGATACGGTTATCTCACCAATGTTGGCCTGATAGGCCGCACCGATGGACGGACTGATATCGAACACAACTTCGCTCATCAAATCTGCTACGGTTGAAAAATGCAACGTCCGCGTGTACTGCGCCTCGGCAGTATCTTCGAAAAGATCATTTAACCGCTTTGCCTCAAATGCGTATTCGACGACACCTCGCATCATGACCGAAATCGGGCTCTCTTCCACAAACCGCGCAAAAGGCTTACCAAGCAACATCCTTGTTACCTCCTCAAAGGAATCCATCCCCCTCGAATACCGCGAGGCGACAATTCTATCGAACAGGCAACAATCGTCCTAACCCAATTGACAGTAGTCGTTTGCTACGCCAATAATGCACCTTCACAGGGCTGGCTGTTAGGGGTTTAGGCAGTTAGGCTGTTAGGCTGTTGAAGCGGCGACTAATAGCCTAATTGCCTATCAGTCTAACAGCCTAATCGCCTAAAACCCTTTGGTTGCGGCCGCGGGCAGTGTTATGATTATTCCCCAAGGGTCCTACCGGTATATATATCATATT
>CAZWMX010000253.1:0-1833 GCA_964635205.1 uncultured Acidimicrobiaceae bacterium
ACCGTGAAGTCGTGAGGAGCCGCACCTCTGTTCACCACCGTGATATTGGTCGGCCGGCCCTCCACGACGGCCGCAGATATCGATATCGAGAAGTCGTCGAGTGTCACGGTGACCTCGGCAGCACCTTCGATCGGTGGCGGCACCTGCCCTGATCCGGCATCACCCGAACCCCAACCCATCATGCCTTGCATGTACCCGCTCCGCATGTGGTCGAACGGGCCCCACGGCGTCGATCCTTGGCCGCCGAACCCTCCTGCCAGGGCAGGCCCGACGAACGCAAGCACGATGGCTCCGATGCCGACGGTGAGCAGTGTCCGGTTCTTCATCAGTTTCTTCCCAGTTCCGAGCGCCGACGCTGGAACTCGTCGCTATCGATCTCACCTCGTGCGTATCGTTCCTCGAGGATCTCGATCGCCCGATTGGAGGTGTCACGCTCGACTCTGTTGTCGCCGACGTTGCGAACCGCCCACACGATGAGGACGACCACGCCGACCCAGAAGAGCAGCATCCAGACCATCCCCAATCCTCCGTATTGCCACATCATTTCGATCTCCTTTGATGGATCGTTGCTTGATTCCCTGTAATGGAACCATCCCGACGTCAAGGATCGAGGCGATACACATCAAGCTTTCGTAAAGATGAAGGGCTTCGATCGAGGGGCCGGACCGGGGTGTCTCGGCCTCCTCGCCCCGACCCGTCCCTCTGGGACCACCTGAGCGGTGCTTCGCTCGTTGTTACCCGCTGATGTCGTCGAGGGCGATGATGCGTTCGATACGGAGACGACACAGCAGCTCACCCTCGACGCTGTTGCGGGCACCGAACTCGTCTGCTCGATCCTCCCCCATGTAGCGAGCGCCGATGCGTGTGGCGAATCGTTTCGTCTCATCGGGGTCGCGCGAGATCGCGACGGTTCCCTCAACATGGACGTACGCATAGGGTGCCTCTTCGAGATCGACGACGAGGGAAGCCCGAGGATCACGGGTCAGGTGTTTCGCCTTTGCACTTGTATGCCACGTATTGAAGACGAGGTCATCGCCATCAACGATGAACCAGATCGGTGTGACGTGCGGACGACCATCTGCCCGTACGGTTGCGAGTTTTCCGGTTCTCGTCCCGGTTGAGAGGAACTCGATGGCTTCGTCGTGGGTCATGTGTCTCATGCGTGCGGTTCATGCAACCGGGTCGGCGCGTCGGCTATTCCTCGACCACCGGTGCCCGGCCGGGTGAGCACGGCAGCCCCTCTCATCGGCCCCCACACTATTGACCCTCTCCAGGGCCACCTCGTCGTGCTGCAATGCAGTGACCGTCGGTTACGGTGCGTGGCTAACCACTCGGTGTCCAGGACATTGAGATGACCGCCGCGTAGGTGAGGTTCCCAGCATCGTCGTTCGCGACCGCTTCGACCGTCATGCTGACGGCAACGCTGGCATCGTCGCGTTCTGCAGTGATGAACGTGGCCTTGTCAACGGTGCTCTGCATCTCGAGCGTGTCGACCTCGAAGCCTTCCTTCTCGAGCCACCCCTCGTACATCTCCTGGGTCGCATCGAACGCATCCTCGGCGATCTGGATGACGACCGTGTAGGACGTGCCCGATTCGTCCTCGAACACGAACGACGTGCCGACCTCGTACCCATCGGGGAGCGGGAGCGGGAAGTCGGCGGGGAGTTCCTCGGAGAAACTCATCTGGCCGCTGCCATCTTCACCTTCGATCGACAGGGACACACTGCCATCGTCACCGGTGCTGATGTCGACTCCCTCGGCACCCGCCTGCTCAACGATCTGCTCGACCAACGCATCGCCAACGGCATCAGTCCCACCACAGGCAGCCACAAC
>CAZWMX010000254.1:0-1826 GCA_964635205.1 uncultured Acidimicrobiaceae bacterium
ACCGCCGCCTTGGGCATGACGTTGGTGATTATCGCGGCCGGTATCGACCTTTCGATCGGGTCGATCATCGCGCTAACGGTGGTCATGGTGGCTTGGGTGCTGAATCTCCATCACGTGGTGCCGCCCGTGGGCCAAGCGGGCGGCGAAACCGTCTACCTGATCCACCGATGGCCGGTGATACTGCCGATGCTTGCCGTGGTGGCCGCCGTAGTGACGGGGGAGCGTTTCAGATTTGCAGGAGAGAATGATAGCAAAGCTGGCACTATAGATTGCCCTATGAAAAGACGCACGAATCGTCCATGAAGCCATTTTCCCAACCCAAATTCCGAAAGGAATCGGATTATGGCCTACCAGGACGGTTCGCGCGTGGCACTTAGATTAACAGAAATCCAAGAAGCGATTCAAGAGGTAAACGCTCAGTTGCAGGCTCTTAACGATGGTCCCTTGTTTGTTGCGGCTGAAGAGTTGGCCCGGCGAGAACGCGAGTTGAGGCGTTTGACCGATCGATTGCAGGGTCTCCACGCCGCCTGGCAACTTCAACAACAATTGGGGTCGGAAGAACTTCGCAAGACGGAGCGGGAGTGTGCCGACGGAGGTGGCAAGAAGATGAAATACTACGGTTATCGAGAAACAGAGATTCGCTTTCTCGGCGGCTTGGAAATCAAGTTGTGGGCTCGTTACTATGCCCGCAATCAGGTTCGTGCCGACAGAGGCAAGGGAGCCTATTTCGGCTTGCTGTTGCTGGGCGTTCACAGCCATTGCTCACCGGCACTGGCCAGCGAAGTCGCCAAGCTTGCGGCGGCCATGAATTCGCTGCAAGATGCCAGAGTCCAATTGCAGACAATGGGCGTGAATTTGTCGAAGAATCAGATCGCGGACATCGCCTACGCCTTTGCCCAACGTGCCCGCCTGACGCAACAAGTCCAAGGCATGGGCGTCAGCGGCAGCCTGAAGGGCAAGCGGGTGGTGATCAGCACCGACGGCGGTCGCGTCCGCATTCGCACCAACAAGAAAGGAAAACGGACCAAGAAAGGCCGTCGCCGTTACCGGACCGATTGGCGAGAGCCCAAACTGCTGGCGATTTATGTCGTTGATGAAGACGGCAAGATCGATCGTTCCTTTACGCCCGTCTTGGACGGCACGCTGAAGGGGCCGGATGCCGTGTTTGGCTTGATCAAACAATATCTGTCGCAACTCGACATCGACGAGGCCACGAAAGTCTTGTTCATTGCGGACGGAGCCACCTGGATTTGGAAACGCGTCGGAGCGATGTTCAAGCAGCTTGGGCTGAAGCCCGAGCAATGTATGGAACTAGTCGATTTCTACCATGTGGTGGAACACCTCCATACGTTCGCGGGCTAGAAGAAAAAGAAGTGGAGCAAGAAGCAGAAACGCGGCTGGGTGACACGGCAGACGAATCGGCTGAAACGAGGCCAAGTGGAGGCGTTTATGAAGGCCGTGCGGAAGTTCAGCAAGGGGCAACGCGGCAAGGACTGGCGTCGGGAGCGCGGTTACTTACTGCGGAATGCATCCGCGGGTCGCTTGAACTACGGCTTGGCTCGCGAGCAGCAACTGCCGATCGGCAGCGGCATCATCGAGAGCACGGTACGTCGAGTCCTGAACCTGCGGATGAAAGGGGCGAGCATATTTTGGACGAAGGACAACGCGGAAGACATGATTCTGCTACGAGCCTATTACAAGTCTGGGCTTTGGCAAGTCCTTGAAAACAATGCGCTTACGGCCAATTGCCAACTCGCCGCTTGATTCCCACGATGCGAAAACGCTCCCCTCGCCCTTTACGCCAAGGGGATGACCACCCGCGACAT
>CAZWMX010000255.1:0-1817 GCA_964635205.1 uncultured Acidimicrobiaceae bacterium
GCTGTGTAGAGGATTGGGCAATTGATCGTTTACTTCGTAGGGCGTTTTAGACGAGTTCTTTCCTGTTGGAGGTTTGTGTTCGGGGGGGTCACCGGGTAGTCGGGGCGGACGCACAGGTCAGCGCCCGTCACCCCCACGGACCTCAGCGCCTCGATGATCCCACCGATGTCCTTCCCTTCCAGGTGCTTGGTGAACATGATGAACTGCACAGGTCCGTCCTTTCTCTGTCGCGTCTGCGGTACCGTCTAAGCCCACGTTCCGCGCGAGCATACGTCGGGGCCGACCAGATGCAAGGAGAAAGGCCCGGCTGCAGATGTGGCCCCGGATGGGGTTGACCTTCGCCGGGCGGTGGGTAGAATCGGCGCCCGCAAGGGAGTAGAGGTGGCGCACCTCGTGGTAGCGCTCGCCGTCAGCGAGGCCGCCGCCCCGGTGGCAAGACGGGCAGCGTGTGAGGAGAATGAAAGGCTCAAGCCCATGGAGTACCGGACGTTGGGACGAAGCAACCTGAAAGTGTCTGCCGTGTCGATGGGCTGCTGGGCCATCGTCGGGGGCAGCACCTGGGGTCCGCAGGACGAGTCTGAGGCCGTCGCTGCCATCCGGGCCTCGCTCGATGCCGGGGTCACTTTCTTCGACACTGCTGAGGGGTATGGGAGCGGTCATTCCGAAGAACTGCTCGGGCAGGCCCTGGCCGGTCGTCGGGACGAGGCCGTCATCGCCACCAAGGTCAGCCCATCGCACCTGGCCCCTGATGCGCTGAAGGAGGCCTGCGAGGCGAGTCTGCGCCGACTCCGCACGGACGTAATCGACCTCTACATCGTCCACTGGCCAAGTCGGGAGGCCCCCGTTGGGGAGACCTGGAGAGCGATGGAGGACCTCCAGGCCCAGGGGAAGGTGCGCGTGCTGGGCGTGTCCAACTTCGCTACGGGCGACCTGACCGAGTTGCTGGAGGTCGGCCGACCCGAAGCCGTCCAGTTGCCCTATAGCCTGCTCTGTCGAGCCATTGAGCACGAGGTGGTGCCGGTCTGCCTTGCCAACGACATCAGTGTCACTTGCTACAGTCCCCTGGCCCAGGGACTTCTCACCGGTAAGTTCCGCAGCGCCGACGACGTGCCTGCGGGCCGGGCGCGGACCAGGCTCTTTTCCTCGCATCGGCCGGAAGCCCGCCACGGAGAACCCGGGGCCGAGGCTGAGACCTTCGCCGCCATCGCTGCACTCCGTGCCGTCGCCGAGGGGTTGGGTGAGCCGATGGGCCGGGTGGCCCTGGCCTGGCTCCTCACCCGGCCTGGCGTCGCCTCGGTGATTGCCGGTGCACGCGACGCTCAACAGGCGCGTGAGAACGCAGCAGCAGGCGACCTCAAACTGCCCGACGACGCGGTAAGGGAACTGACTCGGGCGACGGAAGCACTCAAAGAGCACTTCGGCAGCAACCCGGATATGTGGGAGTCTGAGTCACGAATGCGCTGACCCGTCCCCACGCGGGTGCGTAAGTTCTCAGAGTAGAGGAGGGCGGTAGGGATGAAGATACTGGCAATTCTGGGCAGCCGAAATCACGAAGGTCAGACGGCTCGGGCCACCGACGCTCTGCTGGCCGGGGCCAAGGAAGCGGGAGCCGAGGTGGAGCGCGTCTTCCTGACCGAACTGGAGTTGGAGCGCTGCCGACAGTGTGACGAGAACGGCTGGGGACTGTGCCGGTCTGAGGGCCGGTGCGTCATCGAGGACGATTTCGCCTCGGTGGTAGACAAGGTAGCGTCAGCTGATGCTGTGGTCTTCGGTAACCCGGTCTATTTCAGCGACCTGAGCGAGAGCCTGAAGGCGTT
>CAZWMX010000256.1:0-1816 GCA_964635205.1 uncultured Acidimicrobiaceae bacterium
ATCTTCGGCGAATCCGCATTGGCCCATGGCGATCGGAGTCACCGCAGCACCAAGAACCGCCACGCCAGATCCAATGCCGTACCGCTGCACCGTCGGGTTGTCGATATTTCTCCACACGTACAGGAGCCCTGCGAATGCGGCGACTACCAGTCCGAGAATCAACATGCGATATCAGGTGTCATTGAAAATCCATAAAGCGGTGCGAGTCGGAGGCGGGGCACAAGCCCCGCCTCCGACCCTCGGTCGATTCGATCAGCCTCCGAAGAGCTGTTCGTACTCGGTGAGTGACTGGTTCGCTTCCACGTTGGCTTGCGCCAAACGTGTAGCCACATCAACGTTGTTCACGAGGATGTCCTCGATCGCGAGTGTGATGATGTCACGGATACCGACGAAGTTACCGATCAACGCGCCGAGCGACGCCGGCGTGTTCTTCGCTGCGGCAAGCTGGTCAGAAGCGACCTTCGCGTTCGGTGTCTCTTCGTACCAACCCTGCTCGTTGAGTAGGTCAACGGCATCCTCGGTAATCGGAACGTACCCGGTGAGCTGATGCCACGCTGCGGCGTTCTCCGGATTCGAGAAGAAGTTCATGAACGCAAGCGCGCCATCCTCTGTCTTCTGATCCATGCCCGCGAGCATCCAGATCGTCGCACCACCGATGAGGTTGCCGACATAGTCGACATTCTCGTTCCGCGGCATGAAGCTCGCCTTCATTTCGAACCCGAGCTCTTCTGCCTCACCCTGATGGATGACGGTGTCGGAACTCGAGTCGACCATCATCGCAAGCTCTTGTGCCAGATAGGCAGTATCCACACCACCCCAGTCCCTCTGGAGACCGGTGTAGGTGTAGTAGCCCGCGTCTTCGAGGTCGCTCCACCAGGTGACGTAGTCGATCATGCCCTTGGAGTCGAGGAAGACCTCGGTCGCACGGCCGCTACGGCCATTGTCGTTGTTGGCGAGAAGCTCACCCTGCTGCCCGAGGCTCTGCTCGGCGAACCACGAATGGTTCGGCCAGGAGATACATCCACTCGGAGCCCCGTCCATGGCCATGATCTTGTCACAGGCCGCTGTCACTTCACCCCATGTTGCGGGAGGCTCGGTGATACCTGCCTTCTCGAGGATGTCCATGTTGGACAACAGCACCGTGCTCGACGTGTTCCAGGGCATCGAGTAGAAGGAGCCGTCAACGGTGTAGTAGTCGCGTGCTGCGCTGACAACGGAATCAAGCACAACCGGCTCACCGAGGATCTCCGTCCGGCCGCCGATCGCCTCGGTGACTGACTTGAAGATCGGTGTCCCATCATTGTCCACAGCATCGAGGGCTTGCCTTGTGGCAGCCTCGAAGAAGTGGATGAGTGCTGGTGGCCTGCTGCTGTCGATAGCGAGCACTGCAGCATCGAACACGTCGTTGTAGTTCGCAAACGATGTCACCCTGACGTTGTAGTCAGGATGTTTCGCATTGAACTCGGCCGCCCTGTCCTCAGCGAAACCGAGACGCTTGTCATCGGAGAACGCAACCCAGAAGTCGATGTCGATCGCTTCTCCAGAGTCCCCGCCGCCGCCCGGCGCCGCGGTCGTCGTCGTGGTCTCGGCTGCGCTGGAACATGCCGCGGCGACGATGGCGATCACTGCAAGCAGTGCTAGTAGTCGGTATTTCATTTGTTTCCTCTTTCCTGTCTTGCCACGGAGGCAAGATACGTCGGGCAGGAGCTTCCTGACCCGACAAGCAAGTGAGTCTATCCACATAGAGGCGCTGAGAAAAGTGAAATTCGTGATCTACGACGCGTCGAACATCGCCAGTGCCCAATCGACCACACAA
>CAZWMX010000257.1:0-1795 GCA_964635205.1 uncultured Acidimicrobiaceae bacterium
TAGAACGTATCAACGGTCTACGACATGCTCTGTAGTACGTAGTACGTAGTACGTACTACGTACTACGTATTACGAGCTCACGTCCCGTGTTCCCATGAGGCGAGGTAGTGCACCTGGGCCGGGGTGAGCTGCTCGAGGGAACCCGACATCGCTTCGAGCTTGAGGCGCGCAACCTCTTCATCGAGGTCCTTGGGGAGTACGTACACCTTCGGCCTGAGAATGTCCTGGTTCTCGATGATCCACTCTGCGGCAAGTGCCTGGTCGGAAAAGGACATGTCCATCACATCGGCAGGATGACCCTCGGCAGCGCCGAGGTTGACGAGGCGACCCTCAGCAACAACGAGAATCCGACGACCATCCTCGAGAGTGAACTCCTCGAGGTTGTCCCTCAGCACTCGACGAGACACCGACATCTCATCGAGAGCGACGAGATCGAGCTCAACGTCGAAGTGACCGGCGTTGGCGATGATGGCCCCATCCGGCATCTTGTCGAAATGCTCTGCACGGAACACGTGGAGGTTGCCTGTTGCTGTGATGAAGACCTCGCCGACCTCCGCGGCCTCCAACCCGGTCATGACCCTGTGCCCCTCCATGGTGGCTGCGACGGCGCGAATCGGGTCGACCTCAGTGACAATCACGTCCGCACCGAGCCCTTTCGCACGTGTGGCGATCCCCCAGCCACAGTCGCCGAATCCGGCGACAACAACGCGCTTGCCTGCGAACAGGATGTTCGAGGCGCGGAGAATGCCATCGAGAGAGGATTGGCCCGTCCCGTGGCGGTTGTCGAAGAGGTGTTTCGTGTCCGAGTCGTTGACGGCGACGATCGGGTATCGAAGCACGTCGTCGGCCTCCATCGCCTTGAGGCGGATCACACCAGTGGTCGTCTCCTCCATGCCGCCGACAACGTCCTGTTCGACGCGTTCTTTGTGAAGCACGGTTGTCATGTCGGCACCGTCATCGAACACGAGATGGGGCTGTGTGTCGAGGACCGCGTTGATGTGCTCGTAGAACTTGTCGGAATCCTCGCCCCGGACCGCATACGTCGGGATTCCCAGGTCCACAAGGGCGGCGGCCACGTCGTCCTGGGTGGAGAGGGGGTTCGAAGCACAGAGAGCGACTTCTGCTCCACCTGCGATGAGAGTCGCCATGAGGTTCGCCGTCTCCGTGGTGACATGCATACACGCACCGATTCTCACCCCCGCGAGCGGCTGCTCCTTCTCGAACCGTTCCCTGATCGCAGCGAGCACCGGCATCCGCCGGGCTGCCCATTCGATCCGGAGGTGACCCTTTTCGGCGAGCGCAGCGTCGAGAATGTCGAAGTCCATGGAATACCTTTCAGATCTCTGGGGGCCAACGGTAGTGAAGGCACAGTTCACAGTTCACAGTTCACAGTCAGCAGCGTTGCGGGAACGTCGACGATCCTGCTGCACAGCCACTCGCCGAGGCTCTTGGCCTGTGGGTCGAATCTGGTGGAGGACGCGACACCTTCGCCGAGTAATCCGTGCACTACGAAATTCAAGCCCCTGATATTGGGGAGCTCGTAGCGGTCAACAGACAATGATGCGGTCTCGGGGAGTAGCTCTTGCAGTCTTGCTGTGGTCAGCTCATTGATGAGCCAGCCGTACGCCTCTTCCGAACGCGCCCACAGACCGATGTTTGCGTTACCACCCTTGTCTCCCGATCGTGCTCCTACGATCGTGCCGAGCGGTACGCGGCGAGTCTCGCCGTCTGGAGCCGAGGCGGTACGTTCTGAAACGACAGAATCTGCGCCCGAATCTCCGTGGGGCGGATCAGG
>CAZWMX010000258.1:0-1784 GCA_964635205.1 uncultured Acidimicrobiaceae bacterium
CCCAACCGTCACATACAAGATGTTGTGTGCTTCGGAGTCAGGTGCATAAGCATATGAAAAGATTTGCAGGCCCGGCCCGGCTCTGCCGGGCGTGTGGCAATGCGTAATCATTCCTCCCTCCAACGAGGGGGAGGATCGAGGTGGGGGGGATTGATTTATACCCCCATCCTGACCTTCCCCCATAAAGGGGGAAGGTAACCGTTCACACCCCCTGATCAGGGTCAGGTTCAGGCACTCAAGAGCCGATATTGGTGTATGCTGATTCCCGAAACGAAGGCAACCGGCGAGCTTGAGTTGCTTGGGATCATCGCGCGACTCCAGGCCCAGGTTGCGAAGCAGGACAAACACATCGAGCAACTCCAAGCGCACATCGCGAAGCAGGAGAAGCGAAACGCCGAGCTGGCGAGCGAGCTGGCGAAGGCCCGCAAGAATTCCTCGACCTCCTCCAAGCCGCCCTCCAGCGACATCGTGAAGCCGCCGAAGAATCCCGAGACCAAGGGAGGGAAACGCAAGAGAGGCGGCCAGCCGGGCCATCCGAAGCACGAGCGCACGCCGTTCTCGCCGGAGGAAGTGGACGAGACGCACGAGTACACCCTGGAGTCTTGCCCGGACTGCGGGGGCTCCGTCGTCCCACGGGACGATCGGGCCCCGCGGGTCATTCAGCAGGTTGAGATCGTCGAGAAGCCCTTCCGGATTCACGAGCACCGGGGTCTGGCCTACTGGTGCGAGCATTGCCGGGCGGTCCATTACGCCCCGCTGCGGTCGGAGGTCGAGACCGGCGGCCTGGCCGGGCCGCGCCTGACGGCGCACGTGGCCTACATGAAGGGCGCCTGCCACGCCTCCTACTCGACCGTCCAGAAGTACCTGCGCGACGTTTGGGGCCTGGCCATATCCCGCGGCCAGCTCGCCAAGATCGTCGGCAAGGTGAGCGAGGCGCTGGAGGCTCCCTACGCGGAGCTCCTTGATCGGCTGCCGCTGGAAGCGCGGCTCAACGTGGACGAGACAGGCCACAAGGACAACGGCGATCTTCTGTGGACGTGGTGTTTCCGCGCGGAGTTGTACGCGCTGTTCAGGATCGCCGGGTCGAGGGGCTCGAAGGTCCTGATCGAGGTGCTGGGCAGGGAGTTCAACGGGGTGCTTGGGAGCGATTACTTCTCGGCGTACCGGAAGTACATGAAGGACTTCGGCGTCCTGGTTCAGTTCTGCCTGGCGCACCTGATCCGGGACGTGAAGTTCCTGGCGACCCTTCCCGACACGGCGACGAAGGCGTACGGCGAGCGGCTGCTGGAAGGGCTGCGGGCGCTGTTCGGTCTCATCCACCGGCGGGAGGAGATGGACGGCTATGCGTTCGCGGAGGCCCTAACCTCGGAGCGGGGGCGCATTCTCGATGCGGCGATGGCGGATGTCCCGCCGAGCCGCGAAGCGCGGAACATGGCAAGGCGCTTTCGGAAGCACGGGGAGGCGTACTTCCGATTCATCACGACGCCGGGCGTTGAGCCGACGAACAACCTCGCCGAGCAGGCGATCCGGTTCGTGGTGATAGACCGGGCGATAACGCAGGGGACGCGCGGCGAGCGGGGCCGGAGGTGGTGCGAGCGTATCTGGACGGTGCTCGCCACCTGCGCCCGGCAAGGCCGCTCCGCCTTCGAGTTCATCCGCGAGGCCGTCGAAGCTCACTTCACCAACCAACCCGCCCCCTCGCTGCTGATAAATTCCTCTTGATAAAACTCCCGTGAACGGCTACCTCGATTACTACCTCGATGAGTTCGTGTTCCGCTTCAACC
>CAZWMX010000259.1:0-1703 GCA_964635205.1 uncultured Acidimicrobiaceae bacterium
CTGTCCAAGATCTTCAACGACGAATGGATGGCTGCGAACGGCTTTGAAATCGAATAGCGTGCCCCGATGAGTTACGACCGCGAGCGGGTAGCAGCGTATTTCAACGACCAGCGACAAACCGAATGGGATCGACTCGGTTCCACCGTCAATGGTCGGATACGCCACGCGATCCACCGTCGCTATCTTCACGAGGCGCTCAATTCGGTTGGCACCGAGAACCCGACAGTGCTGGACGTCGGTTCGGGTCCTGGTCGGTTTGCCATCGACGCTGCACAGCTCGGTTCGAAGGTGATGGTTACCGACGTGTCTCAGGGCCAGATCGACGAAGCGGCGGTTCGAATAGAGGAAGCCGGTCTTGCGGATCGCATGCTCGGTTACGGGGTTCACGACGTGCTTGATCTGTCGGCGTTCGACGATGCTTCGTTCGACGTGGTCGTGTGCTTCGGCGGAGCCGTGTCATATGTTCGGGAGCAGTACCCCCGGGCCCTTCGTGAGTTGTTCCGGGTGGCGCGTGAGCGTGTCCTGGTGAGCGTCATGACTGTGCACGGAGCACTGAGACTTGCCGGTGCCCTTGATGCTTCAGAGGTGTTCGAACAGCCCGATGTCACTCTTCCGTGGCAACAGATCCTGGAAGGGGAACCAGTCATCTACAGTCGGAATGCAGAGGAGTGGCACCTGCCACTCGTCCTGTTCACCAGTGACGGTCTGTGCTCTGCAGTGGAGGACGCAGGCGGCTCTGTCGTTTCCCTCGCCACCGCAAACCCTCTGGTGGGTGAACGGATTCTGACCCCGAACATCGATGTGAACTCCGCAGCAGAGCGAAACTTGACCGACCTCGAAGTGGCAATGTCCTCCCATCCCGGGCTTGTTGACGCCGGTGAGCATCTGATCGCCGTCATCGAACCGCTTCAGGGAACGTAGCACGTGTGCTACAGTCGTGATATGTCAACAATCACTGTTCGTCAGCTTCGTAACGAAGTGTCCGAGATCATCCGAAGAGCCGAGTCAGGGGAAGAGATGACGATCACGGTGAACGGTCGTCCGGCGGCACGCGTTGTCCCGCTGTCTACGAAACCCTGCTCGCTACCGTGGGATGTCATCCAGGTGGCCATCGGGGAAGGTGCGGACCGTGAGCTACTCGATGAACTCGCCGAGATGCTCCCCGATACGACGGACGATGTATGACGGCTTTGGCCGACACATCGATCTTTGTGGCAAGGGAATCGGGGAGAGAGCTTCGGGCTGAGGCTCCGCGCGAACTGGCTGTGTCGGTTGTGACCATTGCCGAATTGCGGCTCGGAGTACTTTCGGCGAGGGACCTCGAAACGCGTGGCCGGCGCTTGACGACTCTGGCGGGCGCACAACTGCTCGATCCGTTGCCGATAGACAGCCGGGTAGCGGATGCCTGGGCAACCCTTGTTGCTGGGCTTCGCTCTGAGGGTCGCCGCATCGGCGTCAACGACAGCTGGATCGCGGCGACCGCCATCGTTCACGACATGCCGGTGGTGACGCAAGATGGCGACTTCGCAGACGTGCCCGGCCTTGAGGTCATTGAACTCTGACGAAGTGGCTCAACCGTTCGCCCAGTCGGAAACCCGACGAATCAGGTAGCTCGACGTGACCGGTTCTCGCGTGCGCGCGTCATACTGATGACCAACCCAGGAGATTCAGTGATACCCCATTCGAGACGTCGGATACGGCTC
>CAZWMX010000260.1:0-1686 GCA_964635205.1 uncultured Acidimicrobiaceae bacterium
TGATGGGACGGCCACCGAGCGATCTGGACGACTACTTGGACTGGCAAGAGCGGCTCGATAGTTTCAGAGCGAGCGGCTTGTCAATCGATGAGTTCTGCCTTCAAGAAGGAGTTTCTCGATCCACATACTATCGCTGGGTGGATCAGCTCAAGGATGGCGTCCCGAAGCCGATGGTGGCTGAAAAGGCTGCTCGGGAGAAAGCCGAGTCGGGCAAGGCGGCGTTCGTGCCGATCACGCTGAAGGCATCTCCAGTGGAAATCGAACTGCCCAATGGAGGAATCGTTCGGCTGCCGCTCGGCGTCGGTCAGGTTGTGCTGGTGGAAGTCATCCGAGCCGTGGGCGCGCTAAGACCCTGGAAGGCACCCAAGTCATGATAGACTTTTCCGACGTGCGGATCTTCTTATGCACCACGCCGACGAATATGAATTACAGCTTCGATCGCTTGATGGGTCGAGCGCAAGAGATCTTCGAACAAGACCCCTGCTGCGGTCACTTGTTCCTATTCTTGAACCGGAGTCGCGACCGCATCAAGATCTTGTTTTGGGATCGGGACGGGTTTTGCATTTTTTACAAGCGACTCGAGCGTGGAACGTTCCAGTTGCTTACGACCTCAAACGACGATCAAGGCATCGAGCTTGACTACTGCCAATTAGTCAGGCTGCTGGGCGGGCTCGATCTGAGAACGGGACGTCGGCGAAAGCGGTATCACCGCGCTGGTTGAAATAGTTTATTGTTCTGCGGTTTTTACACCAACGTGGTCTTGCATGATCGGAACGAGTTGTTACAATCAGTGGTGACATGGATGGAACCAACTCACTGCCGAACGATCTGGCCCAGTGTCACCAACTCTTGGGAGCCGCCTACCAGCAATCGGTGCAGCTTGAGCAACAAGCTGAAGAAGCCAAGCAACAAGCTGAAGACGCCGAACGACGTGCAGCCGAATCCCAGCAGCAGGCCGCGGAACTCAATCGCGTGTTGGACGAAACGGCCGCCTCGTTTGAAAAGCTCAAGCAAGAGCACGCCGCCACGCTGGACATACTTGCCTGGTACAAGCGTTGGGCGTTTGGCCGGCGGCGCGAGCGTTTCACCGAAGGCGAAGGGCAAGGCCATTTGTTCGATTTGGACCCGCCGACAGCCGCCGAGTTGGAAGACTCCGCTACTGCGGACGAGGAAGCCGAAACCGAAGTCAAGGGTCATCGCCGCCGCAAGAACCGTAAGATCGATTGGGATAAACTGCCGCAGATCCATCATGAACACGACCTCTCGGATGAAGAGAAAGTCTGCCCCTGTGGCCGCACGATGGAACGCATCGGTGAAGACGTCACGCGCGAACTGGAATATGAGCCGGCCAAGCTGGAAGCCCACATCCACACGCGGCCCAAATACGCTTGCCGTTGTTGCAAGGACGGCGTCTCTGCGGCTCCGCTGCCGCCACGGCCGATTCCAGGCGGCATCGCCGGGCCGGGGCTGGTCACGGAAGTGATCGTCGGCAAGTTCGGCGATCATCTTCCGCTGCATCGCCTGGAAGACATTCTCACGCGTTATGGCGTCTACATTTCGCGAAGCACCATGTGCGATTGGGTGAAGTCTGTGGCCGAACTTCTCCGGCCGCTGTACGACCTGCAATGCGAACTGGTTCTTCAATCGTCCGTAATGTGGACCGACGATACACCGATTACGGTGTTG
>CAZWMX010000261.1:0-1675 GCA_964635205.1 uncultured Acidimicrobiaceae bacterium
CGTCTTTGAACGAGTTGACGCTATCCTCTATACTCCTATCCGCCGGGGGTGCAATTCAGAAAAGGGGCAAGAGATTAAGCGGGATGTAGTAAGATTTGGACTTTTGACAACGATAAATCGGCTCAACCTGAGTTGAGTTACGATAGGTACATTAACAACTGAGCAATCGAGCCGAAATCAGGCCACTTGGGCGGTGTTCTGGCTCTTGACGACCACTTTTTGGCGTGGTCGTTTGGGCAATTTCATGCCTTTGCGCCGTCCCGGAGAAATACCTCGACGTTTGGGTGGTTTGGCGGGTGTCCCCAACTGGCGAATAATCCTGGCGAAGTCACGCTGGGCCAGGGTTGGGGAGATGAGACGCTGCTTCATGGCCGGTAAGTTGCGCTCCCAAGGTCGGAGAAGGGCGTCGGCCACATGACGGGCCATCCACAGTTGAGCATAGGCGATGTGAACCAGGTGCCACCAGTTCTCTTCCCGTTCGACTTCTGGTGTTTGGAACTCGGCCAGGAGCAACTTCTGTTTCCCAAAGCGGAAGAAATGTTCCTCGTCGAAACGGCTGGTATAGGCCTGATGAATGTGCTCTAGAGTCAATTCATGGCGGCGTTGGCCCAAGACAATCAGCCACAGGGGATGCTTGAAAGCCTCGTTTCCCTCTTCATCGTAGCGCACAATGCGTACCAGGGTGAAGGGATGTTCGTGCATAGGCAACCGTTCTGGCTTGTTCTTCCCTTTCATCAGCAGGTTATGCCAGACCTGAATCTTCACCTTGTAGACCTTGCCCCGACGACTGGTCTCCCACTGAGTATGGGTTTCATCCGGCTCGGTCCAGGTCTCGGAGTCGGAGAGAGAAAACCGCTCCCCATACCAGGTGGGATGCCCAGGACCTGGGTTCTCCATCTCCTCTTCTGTGGGTATGTACTGATGGTAGAACGTGCGATTCCCACGCACCCGAGCCACCGTGACCAGATTGGGAAATTTGCGATGGACATGCAGATAAGCCGGTTTGCTGTAGCTGGTATCCCCCACTTCTACCGTCAACTCCTGGCCAAAGGGGAGTTTGTCATCTTTCAGCAACAGCTCTATCTGGCCAGCGCCAACCATCTCTTTGTCTTCAGCGGTCGCCACTCGCTTGGTGAGAAGGGGCAGCACCCAACTGGAAGCGACTCCGGCTTCGGGTTCCAAGCCCAGCGCCACCGTCGAATATTGGTGGCCGATAGTAACTGGCAGCTTGCCTTTCACCACCTCTGGCTTATAGACCATCCCTCGGTCTTCCAACGTATGGGCATATTGTCGAGGAGCTGGCGTTACATCCACCATCAATAGCCAGAATGGCCAGACCTTCGGACTGGGTAGATAAGGCTCCATCTGATAGGGCAACCACATCTCGCCCAGATTCATCTCGTCGACGGCCTTGAAGATGGTCGAATAGCTCCGTGGAAAACAGGCGGCCAGACTGTACTCCACCACTGATCTGGCATCCGGCACACTGCACATAGCATCCAACAGGTCCATCAGTGTATCGGCTCGATTGTTAAGGTTCTGGTACAATGTGTACCGGAACTGCTCCAAGTTTGTAGTGTGTTGTGTGATATCCATACACTACTTCTTGGGTCAGTTCCTCCAGTTTGTCAACTGTCTAACCTGCCTATGTAAAGCTCATTGTCAAAAGTCCAAT
>CAZWMX010000262.1:0-1663 GCA_964635205.1 uncultured Acidimicrobiaceae bacterium
AGGAAAAATAGACAACTAAAAAAAGATGGCACTATCAGACCGCCGCCAACTTGATGAAATTGTGAGCCACGGCGAGCAAGCCCAACTCTGTGCGTACTTTTTTCAGGCCGCGCAGCATAAATCTGCGAAAGTTTCGATTGTATTTGATATGTCCAAACACGCCTTCCACATCCCAGCCGCGGCGGGACCGCAGCTTGACCCCATATTTCGAAGTCAAGCGCTGGCGGGCGGCAATCTTCAAACGCCAGTAGTTCCAACTGACACTGATTTGGCGGTTGCCGCTGCCCCGGGTGCATTGTTCTTTGACAGGACAGGCGCTGCAATCGAGACAGGCATAGCGGCAGATGTGCACTTGATAGCCTGTTTTGTTAGTCTTGATTTCGGAGCGCTCAAAAGGCAAAAGCCGCCCTTCTGGGCAGGTGAAGCAGTCGCTCTTAGGGTCGTAGGCGAGGTTCTCAGTCCGGAAGGGGTCATCCCGGTACTTGGCTTTGATTTCCTGGTGAAAGGTGCGATATTTGAGGTAGGCGTGGCATTCTTTCTCTTCGGCGTAGGTCAGGTTTTCCTCCGTCCCATAGGCGCCATCACCCATCCAGTTTTTCGGCAGGCCTCCCAAGAATTGTTTGACCGCTTCCAGATGAGGGATCAAACACACCCCGTCGTTGGTTTGTTGGTGGACGCTGAACCCGACGATGAACTGGTTTTCTGTGCCCAACTGCACGTTGTAGGCTGGCTTGGGCCAGGCCTCGCGCTTGCGTTGGTCTTCTTTCATGCGCATGAACGTGGCCGCAGTGTCCGTTTTCGAGTAGCTGTTGCGCCCAGCCAACTTCTTTTCCTGCTCTTCATACTTGGCCAGCCGCGGCAGATAATCCTTTTCCAGCTGCCGAACGGCTTTTTTCAGCTCTTTGTCTTTGGGTCGTTGGCGCAGCCGCTCGTTGAGCTGGTCCATTTTTTCTTTCAATCGCTGGCTATCTATCTTGGCCTCTTCCCCCACCTCCGGCAAGTCCTGGTCTCCATATTCTTCCTGCTCGATTTCATTGGCGCCCTCGATCTCTTCCAGCAGCTCTTGGATTTTCTGCTGCACCCCTTCCTTGTAACGCTGGGTGTTCTTGGCCCACACAGCACTGTGCCGGCTGGCATTGGCTTCCAGCTTGCTGCCGTCGACGAAGTAATCTTCCAGCTTCACATGCCCCTGCTCAATCAGCAGTTCCAACACGCTCGCAAACACCTCCCCAATGATCTCCTTCATCACTTCCCCACGAAATCGGTTGATGGTCCGGAAATCAGGGCGGTTCTGCCCGCTGAGCCACATGAAGTTCACATTCTCCCGCAAGGCTTTGGCCATCCGACGCGACGAATACAGCTTCTCCACATAGCCATACACCAGCACTTTCAGCATCATCTTCGGATGGTAGCTGCTGGTGCCACCCCCTTGGTATTGCTGGTACAGGATGTCCAGATCGAGCTGCTCAATGGCCGCATGCACCGTCCGCACGATGTGGTCTTCCGGGATCAACTCTTCAAGATCAGGAGGCAGCAAGCTGGGCTGCCCCATCACATAAGGCTTATAAACTACTTTGTTGTGGCTGTGTTTGTTCATGCCCTTATTTTATTAAACTTTTCCATTTTTGAGGAGGAGTTTGTCTGAACCTTTTGGGACAGCCCC
>CAZWMX010000263.1:0-1659 GCA_964635205.1 uncultured Acidimicrobiaceae bacterium
CCGATTTTGCTGTTTCGAGATATGGCGACAAGAACAGGGTGGCTGCCAATCCCAGCACGACCAAGGCGCCCAGCCCCACTAATACTGCGGATTTTTTTGAAATGGCCTTTGAAGTCTGCTTGGTTTTCACGAAAATTTCTCCAAAAAAAAATGAATAACGAACAAATTACGGTATATGACCGCGAAGCCGGTATTTAGTGCAGTATTTTACCTGAAAAAATGACTGGAAGAACCCTGTAAATAAATCGGTATCCGATGGTCCACTACAGCCAACGACGTGCCAACCACGCAAGCAACTCAGCCAGGCGAAACCCAAAAAAACGCCGGCTCCATCTTTCACCTACCGTGTTCCGTTATTGGAGCTATCTGCAACCGACAACTCACCCGGGACACGCCGTAAGCATAACACCTGTGTGCTGCACACAGATCAAGGGCTCGAATGGCGCTCGCAGCGGCACCAGGTGCAGTCACAATCTGTACGCAATTTCAGCAATGGCTTAACCCGCCCTGCTGCTGCGATGTGATACCAACCACGTTTCCACCAACGCGGGGTATAGGAGCGACACAAGCGGTCCCGTGCATCGCCGTCCTTTGGAAACTGCCGCAGGGCAAAGCTGTAGCCACGGTTACCCAGGCGCTCATAAATCCAACGGTTGGTTGCTGCCGTTTGTTGGTAAGGCCGCATTCGCCGCTTCCAGACCTGATCATACTGCCCGGGATTGCCTGTCGCCAAAGCCCGTCCTGCAGCAGCGCCGGAGAGCAGGGCCCAGCGGATACCGAAGCCGAACAGTGGGTCCTGAAAGCCGGCCGCCTCGCCTGCGTAGAGGATGTTTCCCTTGCGTGCCGTGCGCGGTAACGAAAAATTTCCACCGCCTCCAAAACGGCGTTGGTTGTGCATGCGCAACCCGACCTGGTTTTCAAAAAAATCGATACTGCGATCCAGATACCTGCGCTCGTTATGAAAATCAACAAACAGGCACGTAGCCACGGTGCCGCGTCCCTGGTTAATGAGCAGATAGGCATAGCCCTTTGGTGCCAACTCTTCAGACACCGCCATGTAGATACCGTCCGCCATGTCAGTATCGAACAGGTAACCGGCTACAATGGCGTCGGCGCGGCGCGGTCCTTCCGAGACCACGCCGCCATTGGGCAGGTGCGATGCGGGTGAACGGAAACGGATCTCCACGCCCGCTGCCAGAGCCTGCTCTTTCAACGCGTAATCAAGACTCCCGGGTTGCGCCCCACGGCGTACCAGGTAGAACAGGGGTTGAGCGGAACGGACAATTTTCATAACCCCAGCCGGATCGAAACCGACAACTTCGCGTATTGGTACGTGTTCGAAATCGGCGTTGATACCCAGGAAAGCGAGTTCCTCGAGTACATCTTCCCGCGTGGTCCAGTTCTCCAGGCCCTGAAAGTCACCATGGAAACGACTACCGACATCTGCATGTTTTTCGTACACTCGTGCATGCTGACCGGCCGCCGCTACAGCCAATGCCGCCGCAAGCCCCGCCGGCCCTGCCCCGGATACTTCGACAACCGGCTTACGTGCTGCTATCACTTGCTACCGGCGCCCGGAAAAACGCCTTCCACTCGTTTGCCGGAGGGAAAAACGCGGGAACACCCTCCGCGTATGCCAGATAGCTATCGCCAAACTGC
>CAZWMX010000264.1:0-1654 GCA_964635205.1 uncultured Acidimicrobiaceae bacterium
TCGCGAGGCTTGGATGCCGCACCCACGCCAGAAGAAGATGCCCGCGACTGAGCCGATGGGAAAGACCCGCCGGTGGCAAGGAGCGAATCAAGATGCTGCCCGAGCCACTCGATCGCCGGGCCAGCATCCATCTCCCCCAAGTGCATCACCAAGTCGATCGCTCCGCCGCCGCCTTGCTCCAGATGCCAGTTGAAGAACCTAGCGCCCGTGACCGAAAGAGGACCTCGCTCAGTACGCCATTGACTTCGGTCGCATCGATCACGTTCGGCACCCCAGTGTGTTAATACCGTCTCCAGCGGAATCGAGCGGACCGCGTCGGCCCTGTTTCGGAGGTCGTTGGGGCGGAAGTCGTCACTCGTCACCGCACCCTACTGGTCAAGCTTGTCGCGCAAGCTCTCGCAGTCCTTCATGTTGATGACGTGACTACTCGAGGTCAGTCGGTCGAGTAAGGCGGAGGTCAATTGCGTATTGCGCAGAAACGACCCCCATTCGGAGAACCCCAGGTTTGTCGTGATCAAGGTCGTTTTCTTTTTGTGCCGCTTGTGCATCAGCGTGAAGAACTGCCCCACCTGGGCCGATTCCACCTCCACGTAGCCCACTTCGTCAATCACCAGACAGTCGTATGAGAGATAACGTTTGAGTACCTTCCCCTCGCTGCGGTCCGCCAGCGACTGGAAGAGTTCCTGGAGCAACTCGGGGAACGTCACGAAGTAGCCTCGGTGGCCACGATCGATCGCTTGCAGCAAGAAGGCCGTGGCCAACCCGCTCTTGCCACATCCAGTGGGCCCCATCCAGACGATGCCGCGTTGCTTGGTCATGTAGTCAAAGCTGTCGTAGTACGACATGATCTTCTGGCGATCAAGCTTCGGCTGACGTGCGAATGGGTACGTTTCGATCTCCAGCATCTCGGGGATGTTCGCCCGTTGGCGACGCAATAGGCGGGCGTTTTCACGTTTGGTGCGGTATTCTTCCTCCAACACGTATTTCAAGAGTCGCTCCGACGAGTAACGCCCCTTGCGCGCCGCCTGTAAGGTCTCGTCCCAGTGCGACAGTAGTCGCCCCAAGCGAAGATACTTCAGCGTGGCAATCAGCTCTTCGTCCAGGTTCTTGCTCGACTCACCAGGGGATGTCGCCATCGTCGTCCTCCTCTTTCTCTTTTTCGAACGGTTGGTCATAAACGGATAGATCGGGCTCGTTGGTCAAGCAGCCTTCTTGGTAGGCAGGCCGCTGCTGAAAGTCTTCATCCACGTCTACCTCGGGAAGAACATCTTCTTGTTGGCTGATACACAGCCAGACGATACGCCGAATAGTGGCCAAGTCCACGATGCGATATCGCAGAGCGCGCTGCGCCGTCTTGACGAAGACGTTGGCGGTCACCTTGCGACTGACGGCGAACAGCTCGCGAGTGAAACGATGACGCTGGACGCCGGGAGCTTTCAGCGCGAAGTCCAGATAGTTGCCCACTTCAGCTCCTAGGGCGCGTAGCCGTTGTTCTTCTTGTCTGGCATGGCGCTTGCGATTCTTCGGCTGATGCCGTGGTTTTGGTTCGCCGGCAGGACTGAAGTGCTGACCCCGCACGCCGTCGGGCGGCAACGGATACTCGGCCAGACAGCAATGCCGCAGATAGATCTTCATGTGGTCCGCGTACTGGAGC
>CAZWMX010000265.1:0-1644 GCA_964635205.1 uncultured Acidimicrobiaceae bacterium
ATCTGGGGCTGGTCGGGGGTCAGGTACTGGGTAGCGGTGCCGTTTTGGCGGCGTTGCCGAGTTTTCGGAACCTGTCAAGGGCTGATTGCGGGATTCTTTAGGTTTTTGTTTGTACGGTTGGCTTGTTGATCCAGGCTTCGGTGGGTGGGTTGGCGGCTCTTGGTGGCTGGTTGCGGAACCGTTCGGGGTTGGCGTTGTAGGCAGCATCGAGAACGGCCTGTCGGGCGGTAACGGTCTTGTGGGCGGTACCGGCGTGGACGTCTACAGGGTGTAGGTATCCGATTCGGGAGTGGTAGTGGTTGTGGTTGTACCAGTGAACAAATTTGCGCATCCAGGTGCGGGCCTCGTCGAGGGAACCGAACCGGTCGGGATAGTCGGGCCGGTACTTGACGGTCTTGAAGTTCGCTTCGCTGTACGGGTTGTCATTGGAGGTGCGTGGCCGGCTGAGGCTGCGGGTGACACCGAGGTCTTCGAGCAGTTCGGCAATGGTTGTTGAGGTCATCTGTGCACCACGGTCTGAGTGCAGGACCAGCTGGTCGGGGTCGATCCCTTCACGTTCACAGCCACGTCCAATGAGATGTTTGGCGACCTTGTCGGACTCGACGGTGTCGATGGACCATGCAACGATCTTGCGAGAGAAGATATCGAGCACCACATAGAGGTAGAACCACGACCGGACCCTTGGTCCACGAAGCCGCGAGATGTCCCATGACCACACCTGGTTCGGACAGGTGGCATGCACCCGTGGTGGCGTATGGCCACGTCGGTGGTGGCCGCGTCGACGTTCACGCACGAGGTCGTGTTCGTGCAAGATCCGATACATTGTCCGCTCAGAGCACAGGTAACAGCCTTCATCGAGCAACGTGGCGTACACCTGGGCAGGTGCAAGATCACCAAAACGTTCCGAACACAAGACCTTGCGGATCTCGTCACGTTCAGCATCAGGGATCCTCCACGGAACCACAATGTGCTCGGCGGGGGGTTTCGCTCGAGACGGAACCGGTGCCAGACGGCCCTGGGCGACTTGGCGGCGATGATGAAACGTGCGTTCAGGCACCCCGAACGCTCGACACGCTTTGGCGACCCCGACACGTGGCGCCCAGGTTTGGATCAGGGCGGTCACGGTGTCTTGGTGTTCGCTTCGGCGCTCTTGCGAGACATCTCTTGCAAGAGCGCCGAGACTTTTCCCTGTGTCTCGATCAGCTCGTGTGCCGTGTCGAGCTCGTCTCGGAGTTTCTCGTTCTCGGCCCGAAGCCTGACCAACTCGGCCCTGGCACGGTCCTTCTTCGGCCTCCCGGTCTTGGCGCCACGCAGGCCCTCCAACGCACCGGCATCGCGTTGTTTGCGCCACTCGCTGACAAGCGACGAGTACAGGCCCTCACGCCGACAGATCTCTGCCACCGTCGTCTCACCAGACTCCTTCACTTCCTCGATCTCGTTGAGGATGTCCAGCTTGTACTGTGCAGGCCACGACCTCTTCGAGCGTCGCACCTCTGTATCGTCATCAGTCATCATTGTCATCATCTCACCTCCCCGCCCTCAATTGTTTCCAGTACAATACCCAGCAACCCCCACTATGTCAGATAGGGACCCAGACCCGCAAGCGCATAAAACCAGAGCAAACCCTCCAACTGAGGCTGACCC
>CAZWMX010000266.1:0-1640 GCA_964635205.1 uncultured Acidimicrobiaceae bacterium
ACGATCGCCTGCCCCGTGGTGAGTCGCACTGTCTCCATCGTCACTCCTTGCTCATGAGCCGTGCACCTATCACACGTGTCCCCGCGCCGTATTGACGTCAACGTTCGGTAGAGTATACCCTTGGCGGTTGGAACGTTCCAACCAACCAGATGACAAGACAGGCGGACAGCGAGTGAGGTGTCTGGTGAAAGTGGGCATCATCGGAGCCGGGCGCATCGGCGCCATTCACGCCGAGAACTTGCGTCGTCATCCGGACGTCTCCACCATCATGGTGACAGACGTTTTACCTGCTCAATCGGCTCATGTCGCGGCAACATGCGGAGGCGAAGTCTTCCCCGGACCGGATGAGCTCATCGAATCAGTCGATGCGGTTGTCATATGCACTCCCGCAGATATGCATGTAGACCTGATCGAGCTGGCGGTAGCGCACCGAGTACCCGCATTGTGTGAGAAACCGCTGGCCATGAGTCTCGCAGATGCAGACAGGGCAGTCGCCGTCGTGTCCCAAGGTGATGTGCCGGTGCAGATCGGGTTCAACCGCCGGTTCGACACGGGCTACCGTACAGCGCGCGACCTGGTGGCCGACGGCACTCTCGGAACGGTCACGCTCATTGTTGGACAGCATCACGACTACGAGCTGCCCACCAAGGAGTACATCGCACGGTCCGGTGGCGAGTTCATCGACCAGTTGATACATGACTTCGACATTCTCCGCTTCGTGACCGGCCGCGAGGTCGTGCGCGTCCATGCGGCCGGCGCCACAAAGGGGTTCGACTGGTTCGGGGCGTACGACGACTACGCCCAGACCGCAGTGACGCTCTGGCTCGATGACGGAACGCTGGCGGTGCTCTGCGGCTCGCGCCAGGACCCCGTTGGATACGATGTGCGCATGGAGGTATTCGGGACAGAGGACTCGGTTGTCGTGGGCCTTGACTCACGCACGCCTCTGCGGTCCGTGGAGCCTGGTGTGCAACACCCCACCGATCCCTACAGGGAGTGGATATCGCGATTCGGTGAGACCTACGCTCGCGAGATGAATGCCTTCCTTGCAATGGTTGTCAACGGTGAGCCGAATGAGTGCACGGTACAGGACGCACGAACGGCTCTTGTGATCGCCGAGGCTTGCACCATTTCGGCCGGAGAAGGCCGAATCGTGACTCTGGAGGAAGTGACATGACCTTTTTGGACCGCATTGCCGGTGCACCGATCACCTGGGGGGTCGATGGGTCACCCGGGTGGGGTCACTTGATGAACCGCGAGCGGATCCTTGCCGAGATGCAGCAGATCGGATTGTCCGCAACCGAGCTCGGCCCGGACGGCTATCTGCCGGAAGATCCGGAGGAGCTGCAAGCTCTTCTGGATCGATTCGATCTCGCCCTTGTGGGTGGTTTCGTGCCTGCGGTGCTCTATCGACCCGAGCTCGTTTCCGAGAACCTCTCCTACATAGATCGTGCAGCAGCAACCCTTGCGGGTACGGGTGCTCCGGTCATGGTGCTTGGGCCGGACTCACATCATTCCGGATACGACACGCAGATCGACCTCACAGAGGTTGAGTGGGATACTTTCATGGCTGCTCTAGATCGCACGATCCAGATTGCTGCGGGACATGGGTTGAAGACCGCGCTCCACCCCCACTGGGG
>CAZWMX010000267.1:0-1624 GCA_964635205.1 uncultured Acidimicrobiaceae bacterium
CGAGTTGGACGACCTCGACCACCACCCCTGGCTCCGCAACCCCGAGGCCTGCGCCAAGGCGATCACTGCTACACCGGTAAGCATCCCCTCCTAGGAGCGTGAGTCAGTATTGGTTGACGGGTCTTTGTTGATTCGCGTCGGGTCCAGGATCTGGTTCTGACGTGTCGTGGGGTTCTTCGCACGCGGCGTGAGGTGTCGAGGGGGCGGGTGTCAGGTAGCTTCGGCTGGCACCCTGTTGGCGACATCGGCGGCGTTGGCGAGTTTGCGCAGGTTGTGGCAGATGGCGTGCAGCGTCCATTCGCCTTGCGCTCCGGTAATGCCTCTCAGCCGGAGATGCCCGGCGTGTTGGCGGACTTTCATCTGTCCGAAGACGGGTTCGACGATGGCTTTGCGCCTGGCGTAGTCGGCCCGCCCGGCCTTGGTCCGCAGCCGGCGTGCCATACGCTCGCGTCGGGTCGCGTCTTTCGGAATCGGTCCTCTCGGCGTGTCGGGTACGCGCTCGTTACGTCTGACCCTTCCCGTTGCTACCACCGCATCGATCCCAGTGTCGGCGAGTTCTTCCAAGTTGTCTTCTGAGCAGTAACCCGCATCAGCAAGAAACATGTCAGGGGCAGCGTCGATACCGGCATCGGCGAGGCTGTCTGTCGCAGCCGCAATCATGGGAATGAGCTGTTGGACGTCACCCGCCTGATCGGTGACCTTCGCCGCCACTACCACCTGGGAATACTCATCGACGACGGCTTGGGCGTTGTAGGCGTAATGGAACCCGTCGTTGGTTTTCATCATCCTGGCTTCGGGATCTGTGAAACTGCGCTGCGCCCGATCCACGGGCGTCGCCCCCGCGGCTGCTGTCGCCACTGCTTCAGCGATCCCGGCCTCGTCGGCGCCGTTCTTCTCAGCCCTCTCGGCCGCCTTGGCTGCTGCTTTGTCTGCGGCTTCAGCCTCGATCGCTTCCTTGGCGGCACGCAGCTTCACAAGACGAGACTCGCGGCTTGCAAGCTCCGCAGGGACCTCGTCGCCGCGTTTGTCTTCGCCGAACTCTTCGTCTTCGGCAAGATCTGTTGCTTCAGCATCGGCAAGGATCTCTGCAACCTCAGCCTGGAGCTGCTCGATCCTGGGACCCAAACGCCCATAGCTCATAGCCTTGTGGCGACTTGCTGACGCCCGCAGCTTCGTACCGTCCAAAGCCACCCGACCCAGCTTCACGAGTCCTGCCTCTGAACACAGGACAAGGACCTGGATAAACAAGTCATCCACCGCCACCAGATGACGACGACGGAACCGTGCAATCGACCGGTAATCCGGAGCACTGTTCGCAGACAGCCAACGAAACGCCACATCAATGTGACAGCGACGTTCCATCTCCCGAGACGATGTCACCCCCGTCGAATACGCATACAACAAGAGCTTCAACATCATTGACGGGTCATACGGCGGAGCACCAGACGCTGAAACATACGAGTCGTACACCACCGAGAGATCCAACATCTCGTCAACAACCTCGGCAACGAACCGTGCCGTATGGTTCTCAGGCAGCCAGTCATCAATCGACGGCGGCATCAGGAACGACTGGTCCCGGTCATACCGGCGGAACACCTTCGACCTCCCCGCAGGAACCTTCACC
>CAZWMX010000268.1:0-1624 GCA_964635205.1 uncultured Acidimicrobiaceae bacterium
GCCTTGCTCAAAATCCCCGCCGTCAATAAATTTGCCTGCGCATGAAAAGCCCGCGTCTTCAGCCGCCGGTCTTCGCTTTTGCCCATCACCCGCTGCATGTACTTCTGGGTGATCTCGAGATCTTTCAGCAGCACCCGCTCAAATTCGTTGCAGCCGTCCTGATCCTCGGGCACTTGCCTTATCCACTGCAGGGGCAGCCCAACATGCCCTTCCCGGATTGCTTGCCTAAACGACTCCGGCCCTCGGAAGTATCCATGCGCAAGCTGTTCAATCTCGCGCACGCTCAGTTTCTTTCCGCTCACAGCCACAATGAACTCCTCGATCTCCTGCTTTCTCACGCCGTTCATACGCATGAACTGCCGAAGCGTGTACATGTACGGGTAAATCGGAAAGCTTCCACTGAAGATCTTCTCCCGCACCTTTTCGCTCATCTCCCCGATCAGCCCCAGCCGCATGCTCACCCACGATTTGCTCCTGGATAACTCCGTCGCCATCTCCGCCACGCTCATCTTATGCAACTTCCTGAGTTCGTCGATGAATCGGGCCTGCTCCAGAATGCTGAGCGACTTGTTGTTGGAAATCCGTAGGAGATTCATGATTGCCACGGCTTCGTCTTCTCCCAGCGACGCATACGGCGCCATTGCGATTCCCAGCTTCCGCGCACATCGGTAGCGCTTGAAACCGTTGAGTAATATGCTCCGCTCTTTGGCATCCACCCCTTCCAGAGGCTCCTCGATGCCACGCTGCGCGATTGAGGCGAGCAACCGCGCTTCCACCGATGGATTTCTCATCCGGTAGCTCTCATACCTCAAATCCAAAGTCGAAAGTTCCACTTCTCGTCCCATGCTCAGCCTCTACGGAGGGGTTTTTTTCAAATACCACAGAACATAGTCGATTTTTCTCCTGCGCACTATGCTGTGTTGTCTCACAACCCTGGCCAACATCTCCAGAATCTCATCCATGCTCACTTGCCGGCCCTCGATCAGACTCGTCGCCATTCGCACATAGCACAACATGCCTGCTTCAAACCTGCGCTCATTCAGAGCCAGATCCCGCCTGGTCCCTTCCGGTTGGTTGCCGGAGTTTGGCTTCGCTTTGCTTTTGCTTCGCTTTCCGTTTTGTATCTTCTTCTTGATCTTGCCTTCCGCGGTGGCGTAGTACTCCACGCTGCGCTGAACAGAACGCCTCTTGCGGCGTGCCTCTTTGCACCCAAACGGACACCCCAGGTCGCTGCGCCCGGCATTACACGGATAAGTCAGGAAGAAAATGCGGCAATGGCAGCAACGGGTAAGGCATCGCCGCAGGCAGGGTTTGGCCCTCAGAACGGACCGCAGGATGAAATAGTACTGCAGCACGAGAGCCCTTACTTCTCCCTTGCGGTACCAATCCCGGCAGAAATCGAAATGCTCTTGGATTCTTATGGCAAAAAACCCAGGTTCTCGCTTATGATACTTATGTGTTTTTCCATGTCTTCGTCCTACCCGATCGACACGCCTCGTGTCGAGAAGTAGGACGAAGATTTTTTCGCAGCCCCCCGTTGCCAACGAGCTGTTCTCGATCCTCCACACCTGTGTCGGACCACTTTCTCCTTGGAAATAAAATGTTCTTTAGGCTGCAATCTGGT
>CAZWMX010000269.1:0-1588 GCA_964635205.1 uncultured Acidimicrobiaceae bacterium
TCTTGTTGAGCCCGAGGAACCGCGGAAGCTCCTCAGGGAAGATGTCGTTCGGGCCAACTCCGAAGGATGGAGTCGAGCTGAGCTCATCGAAGGGATCATCCGAGACGGGGAAACGTCGGAACTTGCAGTCGGTCAGATCGGAGATCTCGTCGTAGTCGTAGAACACGATCCTCCCACGAGACGTGACTCCGAAGTTCTTGAGAAGCATGTCCCCAGGGAAGATGTTCGTCGCCGCAAGGTTCTTGATGGCAGTTCCATATCCGATGATGGCTCGCGACGCTGCCTCCTCATCCGCCTCTCCAAGGAAGATGTCCAGCGGCGTAACACGGCGCTCGACATAGATCGTCTTGATCGTGACCTGGTCGTGATGCTCGGTAACGGTGCGCGAGGCGTCGGTGAGCAGCTCGTTGAGAACCTCGGGTTCGAACCGACCCGTGGGAAGTCGAAGGTCGACGAAGCGTTGGGCTTCCACGAGGCGTCCTGCCCTGTCGTGGCGAGCGACGAGACGGTACTTCGTCGCCACGGCATCGGGAGTCACCTTCTTCTGCGGTGGAAAGCGGTCACGAATCACCTTGAACACAACGTCGTATCCGGGGAGCGTGAAGACGATCATCACGAGACCGCGTATGCCGGGGGCGTACACGAACTTGTCCGTCGAACTGTCAAGATACCGAACCAGATCGCGATAGCGCTCGGTCTTCGACTGCTTCCGAAACCCGATCGACGCATAGATCTCGGAGGCCTTCCTCCATGGGAGCAGCTCGGAGAGAAACGCAACGAGTTCGCTCGGGATGTCAACAGACACCAAGAACGCAGCCCGTGTGTATGAGAACAGGATCGAGAGATCCTCGTCCCCCACAAGGACCGCGCCGAGCCTCAGCCCGGATCGCCGGTGTCTGATCGCAAGTGCAAACGGCGTCTGGGTCGATCCGTGGAACATCCGACCAACGAGATAGGCCCCCTTGCCCCGATAGAACAGCTGGTCGACAACCTCGACACGATCGGGCAACTCGGGCATGAGCTCGAGTGCGCCGTCGAGATCCCTGTGCCGATCCTCCCACGAGGCGTGGAACCGACAGTCCCTCAGCAGATCCTCGAGCAGCGTCCGCACATCAGCAGGATTCTCGTACACGCGGAGCATCGGACGAATCGGCGCAATCGACGAGTCTTGTGGTGGAGCCAGAAACTCGAGCTCAGGATCGATTCCTTCGGTCCCGAACAAACGTCGTGCGACCGAGTTGAAGAACGTCTCCGCGATCTCCTGATACGGATCGGCGCCGTGCTCCGTCCGATAGAGAGCCCTGGCCGCCGACCACGCGTCACGGTCCCGGGTGTGATATCCGGCATCGGTGACGGACTGGATCGTGGCACCGAGCGCGACCTCGTACGCATCCCTTCGCTCGAGGTTGTCCCTACGGATCGAGACCCAATCCCTGCTCTCGAACCGGGCTGCTGCGCGGCGGGTTGACGACTGGAACTGCCTCCGGTACGACTGGAAACCGATCGCGATGAATGTGGCGATCTGTTCGGGAGTGAGGTTCATCAACACCTACCCGGTCGACGATCAGGTGTTCTCGCCCTTGAAGAG
>CAZWMX010000270.1:0-1584 GCA_964635205.1 uncultured Acidimicrobiaceae bacterium
CCACGCCGTAGGAAACCATCACCAACGGCAATTCGTCGACCTGGGGCAACTTCGGCGGCCAGGGGTACCTGAAGGCCAGTTTCACCACGCCACTTGGCAACCTCAACGAATACGACCCGGCCGTCTCGGCCGGGAATTCGGGCGTTGCCTACGCGGCGAATCGCGTTCAATCTCTGATTTTGAAACGGGTACGAGTCTACACGTCAAGCGGGCAGATGATCGAAGACAATACGGAGAGAATCGTACACCTGCAAGACTAAGTCGCTGTAAAACAATAAGCTACCGCAAGTGGTGTTGACGCCAAAGGACAAATTGTGTCATACGTAAGGGCATGGTGGATGATACGGTCGTTGAATGGATTCAGTCGAAGTACGAGAACCTTGTGGGTGACCTCGATGAGCGCGCACGCCGTCGTTGGGCAGCCGTTGAAGCGTTGTCATTGGGACGTGGAGGAATTGCCGCCGTAGCGAAGGCAACGGGCATTTCCGATCGTACTATACGAAATGGAGTTCGGGAACTGCGTGAGGAAGATACTCCACCAGCGGGTCGCCAGAGACGAGTCGGTGCAGGCCGCAAAACAAAAGAGACCCATCCTGGGTTGTTGGACGCGTTGGAACGTCTCGTGGAACCAGCAACACGCGGCGATCCGCAGTCACCACTGAAATGGACGTGCAAGAGCACAAGGGAGCTTGCCAGGGAACTGAAAACAAACGGATACATCGTAAGTCACTCTACGGTGAGCAGATTACTTAAGGACGCGGGCTACAGCCTTCAGGCGAATCGGAAGACGATTGAGGGAAAACAGCATCCGGACCGCAACGCCCAGTTCGAACATATCAATCGCCGAATCAAGTCTCAGCAACGAGCGAGGCAGCCCGCGCTCTCGGTCGACACGAAAAAGAAGGAAATCGTCGGAAAATTCAAGAATCCAGGACGAACGTGGCGTCGCAAAGGATGCCCCGTCGCGGTCAAGACGCATGACTTTCCGGAAAAGGACGACCAAGGGAAAACGATCAAGGTGGCTCCCTATGGTGTCTACGATATCGGCAACAATGAAGCCTGGGTCAATGTCGGCATCACGCATGATACAGCGCAATTTGCAGTGGCTTCGATACGAACGTGGTGGCGTCGTCTCGGGCGGCGACGTTACCCGAAGTCGAATCTTCGACGAATTCTCATTACGGCTGATAGCGGTGGGAGCAACGGATCTCGCAATCGGCTGTGGAAATACGAACTTCAAAAACTCGCGGACAAACTCAACGTAGCGATCGAAGTATGTCACTTTCCACCGGGCACCAGCAAATGGAACAAAATCGAGCATCGTGTATTCTGTCATATCACGCGCACTTGGCGCGGCGAACCGTTGGAAAGTTACGAAATGGTCGTTTCATTGATTGGCTCCACCCACACAACGACCGGTCTTGAAGTTCACGCGACATTAGATGAAGCAAATTACCCAAAGGGAATCAAAGTTTCTAAGGCCGACTACGAGTCAATCAACATCACGCCTAGAAAGTTTCATGGCGAATGGAATTATGTCATCAAGCCTCACAAAACGCGGTAGTTTATTCTTTTACAGTTGCT
>CAZWMX010000271.1:0-1577 GCA_964635205.1 uncultured Acidimicrobiaceae bacterium
GCCGGGAACGCCCCGACGCGGAACGTGGGCTCGGGCAAACGCACGTCGAGGCCCGCTGCCCCGTAGTCGAAGTGCAGGCTCAGCCTTCCGCCCCGTCCGACCTCATTGTCCACGCCGTCCGCTCCCTTCCGAAGCATCGGCCACGAGTCCTCCGAGCACCTCACACAGTTGCCCGCCGAGTCAAGTCCCGAAAGTTCTGTAATTTGCATTTCCAGGTTCCGTAGTGTTGAGAGCGTGTTGGGAGCGGAGGGCGTAGCCCGAAGCGACCAACACGCTCACGCCGCCTCCTTTCCAAGCTCTCCCGGCCCTGGGACCGTCTCCTCCTCCACCTCCATCCTCAGGTAGCGACGCTCCAGCCACTCCTCACTGGTCTCCATCGCCAGGGCCGACACCAGTCGAAGGCAGGAGCCCTCGTTGGGGAAGATGCGCACCACCCGCGTACGACGACGGATCTCCTGATTCAACCGCTCCACCATGTTGGTCGAGCACATCCGCTTCCGGTGCTCCGGCGGCAGCTGATACACTGCCAGCATCTCCTCCCCCTGCTCCTCCAGAAACTCCGCCACCCGGGGGTACCGTACTTTCGTCGCCTCGACCGCCTCCCCTAGCCGTTGGCGGGCCGCCTCCACAGTGGGCGACTGGGTGATGGCCCGCATGAGTGCCAACACCCAGGCCCGGTCCCCCTTGGCCACCTTCCCCAGCACATTGCGCAGGAAGTGTACCTGGCACCGCTGCCACAGGGCACCCTGGAAGTGGCGGTCAATGGCCGCCCCTAGCCCTTGGTGGTCGTCGGACACTATGTAAGTGACTCCCTGCAGGCCTCGCCCCCGCAACTCCTTAAACGCCTCCGACCAAGTGGCCTCGCTCTCAGAGTCCGCTACCCAGGTACCCAGGATCTCCCGGTAGCCCTCCCCGTCAATGCCCACCACCAAGAGTACACCCTGGCTCACCACCCGTGGGCCTCGGCGCACCTTCTCGTAGCGGGCATCCACCACCAGGTACGGATAGGCCTTCTCCAAAGGCCGGCTCCGCCACACCGCTATCTCCTCATCCAAACCCTTGGCCAGGGCCGAGACCTGGCTGCGAGATATCTCCAACCCACACAGGGCCTCGGTGATCTTCTTCACCTTGCGGGTGGAGACCCCCTGCACGTACATCTCCATCAGCGCCAGCACCAGGGCCTTCTCGTTGCGCTGGTATCGCTGGAAGAGCTCCGTCTGGAAACCCCCCTCCCGATCCTGGGGCACCAGCAGCCCCAGCCTGCCCAACCGGGTCACCAGCCTTCGTGGTTTGTGCCCGTTGCGGTAGCCCTGTCGGCTGCCCGTCCGCTGGTAGTGCTCCGCCCCCAGAAAGGCTGTCATCTCCTCCTCCAGAATCCCTTGCACCAGATGCTCCAGCACACTCCGCAGCACATCCTCACCCTCACGAAAAGCCTCTTGCCACAGAGACAACCATCCCCTATCCTCTCCTCGGCGAGCCATGGGGCACCTCCTTTCAGTCAAAGGCTCGTTTGACCTGGAGATGCTACCGGCTCGCCCAACCCTTCGCCAATCTACAGAACTTTAAGGACACAACCC
>CAZWMX010000272.1:0-1552 GCA_964635205.1 uncultured Acidimicrobiaceae bacterium
CCGCTCAGGAAGCTGTTGCGCACGCTCGAGCTCTCCTGCTGGTACCCGATCTGCTCGAAGTTGTCGGCGAGGAGTTGTTTGGCTGCCTCGTTCTCCGGCTCGGCATAGACGAGCTTGTTGAGTATCTCGACGGCTTCGAGATATCGGCCCTCGTCGTAGAGCTCCCGTCCTTTGGCGAGGATCGGTTCGAAACCACCCATCATCTCGACGAACAGCGGCGCCGAATCTCGTGGTGACAGCGGGATCAGCGTGGCGGGGTTCCCGTCCCAATAGCCGAGGTAGCGGTTGATGACTGCCCTCGAATTGTGCTTCTCCGATCCGTGGTAACTCCGTGCGAACCACTGCGCACGCAGCGACGACGGCGGCTCGTACTCGTTGTGGATCTCGTTGATCGTCACACCCTGATTCGCGAGATGCAGGACCCGGTTGTTCAGGTGGGCGTACGCGTCGCGCTGGCCCCGAAGGACCTCCTGGATTCGATCCTTGCCCCACCTCGGCCAACTGTGGGAGGCGAACATCACCTCTGCATCCTGGCCGAAGAGATACAGCGCTTCCCCGATCTTCTTCGACCACAGGAGTGCGTCGCGTATCAGGGCTCCCCTGAGGGTGTAGACGTTGTGGATGGTTGCGGTGACGTTCTCCGCTGCCCAGAAGGCCTTGAGGTCCGGGAAGTATGTGTTCATCTCCGCTGGGGCTTCCGTGCCCGGTGTGCTGTGGAACACCATGCGGACCCCGTCGATCGTATGCTCCTCGATGTCCTGGGTGATCGTCATCGTGGGGGTGATGAGGCTCGGTGTACCCGCAGCGACGTTCTTGCCGATCGCCTGGTCGACGTGCCCGAAGGGGCTGGCGGGCGTCAGCACGCCGTACTGGAAGAAGGCTCGCCGCATCATCGCAGTCCCGGCATACACGTTCTCGGCGACTGCGTGCTCGAGGAACCCCTCGGGGGCGATGATCGGGACCTTCCCCGATTGAACGTCAGTCTCATCGACGAGTCCTCGCACACCCCCGAAGTGGTCGATGTGGGAGTGGGAATGCACCACGGCGCTCACGGGTCGCTCGCCGAGGTGCTCGTTGATGAACGCATGTGCCGCACGTGCGGTTTCGATCGCTGTGGCGGTGTCGAAGACGATCCAGCCGGTCTCACCTTCGATGAACGTCACGTTCGAGAGGTCGAACCCTCTGACCTGCCAGATCCCGGGGATCACTTCGTACAGGCCGTAGTTCATGTTCAGCACGGCCTGGCGTTGTAGCGACGGATGGATGCTATCGAAGTCCTCTTCTTCGAGGAGGAACTCGTATCTGCCCATGTCCCATGCGACGTTTCCGGCGTCCGCCATGATCTGTGTGAAGTCGGGTGTGGCTACGAGGCCTCGTGTGTGCTCCTCGAAGTCCCGTTCGTCCTCGAACGCCAGAGACGCCCGCTGTGCCGCCTGGAACCGTTTCGTGGCCGACGACGGCTGCTTGCCCATGGGGTGGTAGTGGGAACGTTCAGACACAGGATTCTCCGATCGGGGGACTCGTCAGACTACCAGCGCCTCCAATTTCGCTC
>CAZWMX010000273.1:0-1537 GCA_964635205.1 uncultured Acidimicrobiaceae bacterium
ATAACACTCATACTCAAACGCCCAACAATGAAGATGTGCGTGATCAATTGAGGGGGTTGAAGAAGCTGTCCAAGCGCATTTGGGGGCAGCGGGGTGGCTCTGCCAGTGCAGGTTTTAGAGGTCGGTACTGTAGGGTCATGTAGGGGGTGTCCATGGGCCCAGAGCCAGGGCTGGTCTATAAACGGGGTCTAAACGGGGTCAGATCCGAATGGCACTACCGGTTTCTGCATAAGGCCTTAGGGCGATCGCCGGGTGCCTGTGTGACATGCTGTTGGGACTCGGAAACACGACGGATGCGGGCGGGGGATCCGGCTGCCAGTTTTGCCGTTGAAGTGACGCGGCTTGCGCGTGGCGCGCACACCGCGACCGGAACGTGCAGAGACGAGCAGTCGTCGCGGCACGTACGGATCAATCATCGACGGGTGTCATCAGATGCTCTGGTCACGTCAGTCAACAATCGACCGGACCAGCGGTTGCGACCTCCTTTCCGATAGAATCGAAGCGACGATCAGCCCTCGAGTCACTTCTGTTTCTTGTAAGGATCGATGCCGCGGGCAAGCAGCGATTGCGCTTTCTTGCGCATCATCGTCAGTAATCGATACGCCTTTGGTCTTTTCTTCACCGCTCGCGGTTCCACCCTGCCAGGACGGTTTCCTACGGTCTGACTGGCAATGCTGACTAACTCCATCTTCAACAAACAACCTTGCGTGTTGCGATCCAAAAGCGGCATCACCATCCAACCAGCAGCCACCGTCTGAAGCGCATTGGTAAGACTCAGCTTCCGTGGTAAGAGATCTTGCTCCTTCGCCGACTGCAACATCTTTTGCCGTATCAGATTGTAAGTCAACAAACACGCCCAGATTTCTTTGCGGACCATCTCGGGAGTCTTGCAACGCAACTCATCCATTCCCATCGTGACCTTGATGGAACGGATGTCGAGTTCGACTTCCCAACGTTGGCGATACAGAGTGGAAAGGTCATCCACGCTGTATTGTTCGGGATCCGTCAGAGTCGTCACAATGTCCAGAGACTTGGTACGAAAACCCGGCTCCGTCAGCTTCACCCGGATCAAACGCAACTCAAGTTGTTCGGGCATCCGCGCATAAGTCTCCTCGTCCATCCAACGGGGACGGTCAGGGCGGTGCCAAGTGATCAAATAGTCACCTTTGCCAAGTCGCTTGCCCCCGCGGATCTCGGCATTGGCATCCCGCGCTTGATGAAGCAGCGTGACCAAATCAACCTCGCGTTCCAGCAGCGAAGCGATCATGAAGTACGCGCAATACAGTTTGTCGGCCAATGCGATGTCGCCCGCCTCGAACCGGTCCAACAGTTCGCGCAAGCGTGCCAATTCTCCGGTTTCCTTACCTTGAAAGGGACCCATGGCCATGCCGCTGACCATCGCCGTGGCCAGTGATAAGACCACCACCATGCGTGCAATGGGAAACCCCAATCCTTCCTTTTGACACGACTGCTGCGGGAAGGCTTCTTGATTCTCTGCGGTATCGGGCATGGTCACCGTCGTGCCGTCGATGAGCTT
>CAZWMX010000274.1:0-1531 GCA_964635205.1 uncultured Acidimicrobiaceae bacterium
AGTAGACCAGAACTGCGTGGAGGGGATCGTCGAACCTCGATCGACCGTTGAGGAACGAGAGCTCGAGCAGCATCGTGGCGCCGACCACAACTCCCCCGGCCTTCTCGATGAGGTCCCTGCTCGCCGCTAGCGTGCCGCCGGTGGCCAACACATCGTCGACGATCAGAACACGGGCTCCATCGGGAAAGGCGTCTTGGTGGATCTCGAGTGTGTCCGTGCCGTACTCGAGATCGTACGTGACCGAAACCGTGGTTCGTGGCAGCTTCCCCGGCTTGCGAACGAGCCCTACACCGGAACCGATCCGCTCGGCGATCGATCCTGCGAGCAGGAAACCACGTGATTCAATGCCGACGACGATGTCGACGCCCGAGGCAGTGAATGGATCGGCCATCTCATCAACCGCCTGCAAGAACGCCGTCGGCGAAGCAAGGAGCGGAGTGATGTCCTTGAAGATGATTCCCGGCTCCGGAAAGTCGGGCACGTCAACGATGTACTCGTAGAGATCAACCATGCCTGAGATGCTAGCGCCAAAGCAGTCCGTCACCCGTGCACCACGTCCCGCCGCGGATTGCGAACCCAAGGTTCCCGACGACACAAAAGTACGTTTGCCAGTTCACGGAACATGCAGCGTACGTGACGTACTTGACGTACGTACTAGATCAGGTAACCTGTGAACAAAGGAGGATCCGATGCCAGAAGCACCATTCCTGACCTACTCAGAGACACGTGCCGAGCTCCGCCACGTCCTCGACACCGCTGAGTCAGGCGTTCCTGTTGGAGTCCAGCGTCACGGCCAACAGGTGGCCATCGTCGATCGTGAGCATCTCGTGGACACGCTTCGATCCTCAGCCCTTCTCCCGAGACCCGAAGCCGTTGCCGAGGCGGGAGGATGGTCGATCCTCCTTCCGGGAACGCCGATCGCCGCTGATGGAGCCACACTCGACGAGGCTTCGGAAGAGTTCATTCTGGCTCTCCGAGAGTACGCCGAAGATTGGAATGACCACCTGCGGCTGGCTGGCAACCACGCTCGCAACTGGGCGCTCGTGCAGTTCGTCGCCCTGAGTCCGGACGACGCACTTCTTGCATGGTTGCGTGGCGAGGCCCGGTGAGCCATCCCCCGGCAACCCGCCGCGACCACCAGCGATTCTGTGCCGTCGAAGGTTGGGAACGTGTGCGATCTGCTCGAGGCAAACGTGGCACCCACCACACGACCTACGAGTTGGCACTGCCGAATGGAGACATCCTGAGAACACGGGTTTCTCGACCCCCGGATCGAACCGAATACGGCGCATCGATGTTCTCCCACATACTGCGCGATCAGCTCCAGGTCACCGAAGAGGAGTTCTGGGCTTGTGTGCGGGATCGCGTGCCACCTGATCGTGGACAACCGAGCGAGAACCGTGAAACGATCCCTACGGACCTGATCTGGAAGCTCCGCAACGAGGTTGGAATCCCCGAGGCCGAGATCGCCGACATGACAAGGAAAGAAGCGATCGACCGAATGCAGGTCTACTGGACGACCGGCGAGTGA
>CAZWMX010000275.1:0-1520 GCA_964635205.1 uncultured Acidimicrobiaceae bacterium
AGGACCCCAAGCCGTTGCGAGTTCGTGTCGGCCGGTTCCCAACGCTGACCGCCTCACCTCGGCCGAGCTTGGCTGCGGAACGATCTTGCAGTCACATTGGTCACCGTGGGGACACGGAAAAATCCCGACGCACCCGAACTCCGGCCTCCCACCGCTCGAAGTGGAAACCTTCGCGATGTTGTTTGCCCGGCAAGTCCACGCGGGTGCTTGCCGAGGGCCGCCGGGGTGCCGCCTCCTGAGGGGACCGCCTCTCCCAGCACAACTCCACCGTCTCGTCGCCACGGTCAGACGCCTTCTGCCGCGGTCGCCTCGGCTCGCTCCATGCCGGCATGTTTCCATCGCCCGGACGCGACAGACGCAGAGGTCCAAGGACCAAGTAGTTCCTCAACACCTCCAAGAGCATGCGGCCACCGCACGGTCGTTGGCAGGCGACGGTTCCTTCTCCGAAATGGTTTCTACCTCCCCGTTCCCAGCAGATCCCGCTCATGCCAACCGCCTTGCCGCTGAGGTACAGTGGCCGATCGTTCACTTCCGAACAACTCCAGCAGATCCGCCACATGATCGCCGCCTCGCCGGACGCCAGCCGTGCGGCCATTTCGCGAGAGGTCTGCCATCGGCTCGACTGGCGCAAGCCCGATGGCGGGCTCAAGGAAATGAGTTGCCGCGTGGCCTTGCTGCGCATGCATGAGGACGGCCTGGTAACCCTGCCGCCGCCGCGCAACGGCAACGGCAACGCGCGTCGCTACACCCGCCGCACCTCAGCGGCCGAGCCGCAGCCGATTCAGGAATTCTCGTTGTCCCAACTGGGCGAAGTGCGACTGGAAATCGTCACGCCGTCCGACTCCCATCGCTGGAATGAGTACATCGACCGTTATCAGTTGCCACGGGATTGGCAGGCCCGGTACGGGATACGGCCGTTGCTGCTGGAGAGTTTCGTCGATCGGACACGTTTCCCGGGGACCTGTTATCGGGCTGCGAATTGGATTCTGGTAGGCCGAACCCAAGGACGAGGAAAGAAGGACCGCGCAAGGCGACGAGAACTTCCCGTAAAAGACATCTGGCTCTACCCCCTCGATCGCCACGCTCAAGAGCGCCTCCGCTACTGAACACGGAATGTCAAACAGGGGTTTGGCGGATGCTCCCGGCGCGAGTCCGTTGCTTTCGGCGTTCCCTGCGCGTCTGGTGTCCCTTGCGTGCCGGTTGCTGGCCGCTTCACCGCTGGCCGCTGGTGGTAGGCCACTGGGATCGCCGTCAGATCCTGTCCCAAGCCGGCGCCATTCCAAACGCTGACTGATCCGGCAGTAGCCCCCGGCCAACAAGTTACCGGCCTCGCCATCGGTTCTTGCCCCAAGCCAGCGTCATCCCACAGGCCGGCTGATCCGGCCCTAGTCGCTGGCCAGCAAGCCGCCAACCTCGCAGTCGACCGGGCCCAATTCCGATCTCAACGGGTCTAGCGAATCTTCACTCAGGGCTCAGCCTAAGTGCGTGAAAATAAAGAGGTTATGCGATCCAACCGGATC
>CAZWMX010000276.1:0-1505 GCA_964635205.1 uncultured Acidimicrobiaceae bacterium
TCCGCCATGAAGCTCATCAGCGATGCCTATGGATTCAAGTCGGAATACGTCCTGCAACAATGTTGGGTGTTGTTGCGGAATTTTGCACGCGTAAAGAACCCGTCCGTTCGCTTGGACTCGTTGTTTCATCTGAACTTTAACGCATACACTGGAGGAGACACATGAGGGCAACTGCTACGCTTACTGTTTCTGCGGTCATGATTATTGGCATGGCCCTGACGTTTCCGGAACAATCATCTGCGCAGGCACCCGGTTATGCCGGGGAAGCAGCCTGCCTGGGTTGTCATTCAGCGCCACAGGGTGGTCACCCCGCGATCGCACCGGAATATCTGAAGACCGGCCACAGGTACAAACTGAACCCGGTCAAAGACGGGGTTCCAAACACTTTACCGGATGGTACTGACAGGAGTTATCCAGACGGCCGGTTGTACTATCCGCTGGAAGGAGCGCCGTTCGCTCCGGCGACTGTCGAACCACCAACCGGTACGACCTGGAATGATTTCGCTTATGTCATCGGCGGATACGGGTGGAAGGCGCGATTTGTCAGAACAAACGGGCGCATCTATACGGACGACGACCAGGCTCAACAAAACCTGTGGGACAACAGCCGGAGCAAGTACCATCTGGGTGACAATAAAAAGTACGACTATGCATGTTTCCAGTGCCATACGACGGGGGGTACGGCCGAAGGCTCCTGGAACGGTGTCGCCGACGATTCGCTGGGTACCTTCAGTGATCCGGGTGTGACGTGCGAAGGTTGCCACGGCCCTTCCGCCGATCACGTGGCCGGGGCATTCCAGAATCCTCCCGTCCTGCCTCCCAACACGGGCGACTACCTCGAACTTGAAAGGTGTGGCGAGTGCCACCAGCGTGGCGGGGCGACCAATGCCATCCTGGCCAAAGGCGGATACATCCGGCACCACGAGCAGGTCAACGAATTTCGCGCGTCTCGACACGGCGACGGTGTCGGAGCCGAGTTAACGTGCGTGAGTTGCCACAATCAACACGTGCCGCTCCGTTATCCGGACCTGGCCGGGGACGGCTTCGACGGGCTCAACCGTACGTGTGATACCTGCCATGCGGGCAAGAAAATTCAGCTTAATGGTGCCGACAAGCCCATCGAATGCATCGACTGCCACATGCCGAAAGCCGGCAAGTCGGCGCTTGGCATGCAGATCGGAAACGGCTGGCAGGGTGATGTAAGGACCCACATCATGGCCATCAATACGAATCCTGTTACCAAGACCGAGGCGATGTTCACAGCGGATGGTTCGCAGGCTCCGGTCACACTGGACCTAGATAATCTGGCGGCCGTCACGATGGATTTCGCATGCCTGCAGTGTCATGACGGTAAGGACGTGGGGTGGGCCTCGAATCACGCGAAATCCATTCATACGGTTGGTATCAGAACAGCCATAGATGATATCGCGGATCTGCCGAAGGAATTTGAACTCCTGCAGAACTATCCGAATCCGTTCAATCCCAGAACGACCATTCGATTCAAC